>NZ_SPQC01000014.1 GCF_004569295.1 Rothia nasimurium | reverse complement strand
GCTGTTGACGCCCTGCGCGCCTTCGGCGAAACTATCAATCGCGGCGGATTAACCAGCGGGGGCGGCTTCTTCGGCAAATTCTTCGGCGGCGGCAAAAAGAAGGACGACACCAAAGCCGGTCTCTACCTCGACGGCGGCTTCGGCGTGGGTAAAACCCACCTGCTCGCCTCCCTCTGGCACATGGTCGAAGGCCCCAAAGCCTTCGGCACCTTCGTCGAATACACCAACCTGGTCGGCGCCCTGACCTTCCGCAAAACCGTAGAAGCGCTCTCAAACTACAAACTGGTCTGCATCGATGAGTTCGAACTCGACGACCCCGGCGACACCGTGCTCATGTCCCGCCTCATGCGCGAACTCGCCGAAGCAGGCGTCAAACTCGTCGCCACCTCCAACACCCTGCCCGGTGCCCTCGGCGAAGGCCGCTTCGCCGCAGCCGACTTCAAACGCGAAATCCAGGTACTCGCCGACCAGTTCGACGTACTGCGTGTCGACGGTGAAGACTTCCGCCACCGCGGCCTACCCGCTGCCCCCGCACCCGTCACAGACACCGACTTCGACGCCCTCGTCGACACCCGCTTCGGTGAGCTCGGCACCGTCGCCATCGACGACTTCGAAGCCCTCATCGACCACCTTTCCCGCGTGCACCCCTCCCGCTACCGCCAATTCATCGATGGCCTCGACGCCATCGCCTGGCGCAACGTCACCACCATCACCCAACAAGCAGTCGCCCTGCGCTTCGTCGTCCTCGCCGACCGCCTCTACGACAAAGACCTACCCATCATCGCCTCCGGCGTACCCTTCGACCGGGTCTTCACCGAAGAAATGATGACCGGCGGATACCAGAAAAAGTACTTCCGTGCGGTTTCACGCCTCACCGCCCTGGCGCGTGAAGGTATGTTGGACGATAAGGCCTAAAACAAGGACGCCGGAGCGCACTCACCTGCTACAGGCAGACGGGCGCGCACCGGCGTCCTTATTTCCCACAGAGACCTAGCCAGGGAAACCCAGCTCAGCCCAGCGGTCGCGCGTCAGCTCAGCGGCGCGCATATCAAGCAGGGGAGTGGAACCGTCCTCAAGCGGGCGCCCCGGCTGGCTTTTCACCAAAGTACGGAAATTGGTAAATCCAACCCTGCGAGCCACGCGCTCGGACGCCCCGTTATCAGCGAGCGCCTTCCAACTCAGCTGGTCGAGACCCAGCCCCTGGGGATCCAGGGCAAAGCCCACTACCATACCTAGGGCCTCGGTTAGAAACCCCTGACCGCGACTCCCCGGCGCCAACCAGTAGCCGACCTCAGCCGAAGAATCCGTGACGTTAAACAGGCTCACCACACCGGCAAAAACCCCGCTTGCATCAATACCCCACACCAGCTCATGCCCGCTCTCACTCGCCTGATGGGTGTAGGCAACGAAATCACGGGCAGTCTCTTCCGTATAGTTCAGGGGTACGGATAGACAAAAACGAATAATGTCCGGGTCTTGGCAGGCTTGAGCCATCGCTGCCGCATCTGCCTCGCGCAAGGGGCGCAAGGTAAAACGTTCGGTGAGAAGCTGGGGGTGCATGAAAACTCCACGATGAATAGAAATGTTTTTTACAGTGTACGCGCCCAAAGATGTGGTGCAGGGCATAGAAGAAAAATTTTGAGCTGGGCGGGGCTGCGGTGGTAAAAACCGCGAAAACACGCGGTAAAAAAGGGTTTACGTGAAGGCATGTTTCGATTTGGCAGGAGCTAGAAAAGAGTGTAAAGTATTTACTCGTTGGCTCGGTTCCCTGAGGAACTGAAAGACAATGCGGTTGTAGCTCAGTTGGTAGAGCACCACCTTGCCAAGGTGGATGTCGCGAGTTCAAGTCTCGTCAACCGCTCGCAACACTCCTTGCGAGTGTCATGCGCGATTGGCGCAGCGGTAGCGCACTTCCTTGACATGGAAGGGGTCACTGGTTCGATCCCAGTATCGCGCACTGGACGAAAATCCAATGCAAATAATTGCATATGCGGTTGTAGCTCAGTTGGTAGAGCACCACCTTGCCAAGGTGGATGTCGCGAGTTCAAGTCTCGTCAACCGCTCCGCGTAAGCCCCGGTTCATTGAGCCGGGGCTTTTGTTTTATGTCGTGTGCGCGTGGTGGTGCATGGCTTAAGGTTTTTCAGCCGAGCGTGCGTCATATCGCTGTGTAGGGTGGCAGATGCGCGTGGTGGTGTGGGTGCTCGTGAGGGTGGTCGATGTTCGTGGGGGCGGACGCACGGGGCAGCCTCGGCCTGGCAAGGAAGTCGAGCGGGCGTAGAGTGACCTAGGCAGCTCGGTTGAAACTCTGCCTGGCTTCGTGTAAAGTAATGCGAGTTGCGGTTGTAGCTCAGTTGGTAGAGCACCACCTTGCCAAGGTGGATGTCGCGAGTTCAAGTCTCGTCAACCGCTCTCTCGAAAACAACTCGTTTTCGCAACTCAGGCCACGGTCTGAGCGTGTGGTGGGGTGGTCGAGTGGTTAGGCAACGGTCTGCAAAACCGTGTACGCGGGTTCGAATCCCGTCCTCACCTCCACGCGCGATTGGCGCAGCGGTAGCGCACTTCCTTGACATGGAAGGGGTCACTGGTTCGATCCCAGTATCGCGCACAAAGAAAGGCTCCCTAGCTAAAGCTAGGGAGCCTTTTGCTTACCCCGCATCATCAGAACACACTGTGCAAGACTAGAACCATGCACCTCACCGTCACGCACTTCGGTTACAGCCCCCTCAAAGGCGCCCGCCATCAAGTGCGCACCACAGCCGAGATCACCGCGTCCGGCCCCCTCTACAACCGCCGCTGGGCCCTCGTCTCACCCGCCGACCGCACCGTGCTACGCACCGTCGCCTACCCGGCCCTGATGGGCGTCACCACCGATCTGACCGCCCGCGACGGAAAGGCAGAGCTCACCCTGCACATACCCGGGGCAGGTAGCTACACCGTCCCTGCCCTCACCAGGGCTGCCACCAGTACCTTCACCTCCTGGGGCGCCGAGAAACAGCTTGCGGTCTACGACCACCCGGTCAACGAAGCCCTCAGCGCCTACCTAGGAAAGCCGGTGGCCCTGGCCTTCGCACCCCGGCAGAACCTGGTATACGCCGGGGCCTTCTCGCTAATCGGTACCGCCACCCTGGCCGAGATCGCCCGCCAGCTCAACCCTGAACAGCCGCCGAGCCCGGATGAGATAGCGGCCAGGCTACGCTGCAACCTGGTGGTCGAGACCTCAACGCCCTACATCGAAGATAGGTGGCAGGGGAAAACGCTTACCCTCCAGGCAGGACGCGGCGTGCCGGCTGAGCTGCACGGCCTGCCGCTGGTTGCCGGTGAAGGCATCGGCAGATGCGCCGTCATCGACGTCCAGCCAGACACCGGCCAGCGTACAGCCCGGTTGCTCAAACTTCTGGCCTGCTACCGGCCCCGCAATCTACGCGGTGAGCCAACGGCGGGTATATACGCGAGCCTTGTAGCCGCCGCGCCGGGTCTGCCGCTCGGCCCTGTAAAGGGTGATAATAAAGGGTAAAGACCCTCAACGAAGAAGGTACCCCCCGTGACCGTCCGCCGTTATATCCCCGCTGCCGCAAGCTTGCTAGCTGCCGGCGTCCTGCTCCTGACCGCCTGTAGCACACCCGCCACGACCGCAACCGACCAGGGGAGCGGGGTTGACATGGCGAGCCTGCTCACCGTGCAGGCGCCTACCGGCACACCCTCCACCGAACTGGAATGGGCGGACGCCACACCGCGACCCTGCCCGCCAGCACCCCGGCCATTGCCGGTCGGGTGACGGACTATAGCGACGGCTACTACATGCCCTCGGCCGTCCACCTGGCTCTGCCCAAGGAGCTGCAAGGGGCTACGGTAACGTCCATCGAGTTGCAGGGCGGGGCTTCAACCTACGCTCTGGCAGGCGTAGACATCTGGTAACAATATGTGCCCTGCGGCACTTTTGGGTAGGGTGGTGCTGGTAACACCCCTGCTGAAAGGACCCCACCGTGCACCGTCGCCTCTTCGCCTTTCTCTGCCTGAGCGCCCTGGCCCTGGCAGGTTGTAGCTCGCAGACTACGGAAAGTAGCGGGGCAGACGCCGCCGTCCAGCAGGACGGGCAAGGGCAGGTGACACGCGCAGAGGCAGGGCAGGCCAGCGAATCGGGTACCCTGACTGCTTCAGCCGCCGGCGGGGCCTGCGGCGAAGGGGACTGCGTCTCCCTGCTCTTCGCCGGCGATTTTCTGATGCACAATATGCTCTGGGACCAGGCAGAGGCTGACGCGGCGGCAGCCGGTAGCTCGGGCCTGGACTTCACACCCCTGATCAGCGAACAGCGCCCCTACCTAGACCGGGCTGACCTGGCGGTCTGCCAGATGGAAACAGTGGTTGCTAATGCGTCCGGCCCCTTTTCTGGCTACCCCAACTTCAACGTGCCGCCCCAGACTCTGACGGCGGCCGCTGAAACCGGGTGGGACGTCTGCATGACGGCATCTAACCACTCCTACGACCAGGGCACCGAGGGGCTGGAGCGAACCTACCGCGCGGTCGAGGCTGCAGGAATGGGCGTTACCGGCACTTCTCTCACCGAAGAAGAGGCAACCCAGCCCGATATTTTCACCACCGCCAACGGCGCCCGGGTAGCAATCATCACCGGAACCTACGGTCTCAACGGCTACGTTCCTGAACACCCCTGGCAGGTCGATATGCTCGACTCAGAAGCCATGATTGCTAAGGCTGCCCGTGCCCGAGAAGAGGGCGCTGACCTGGTCATTGCCAACATGCACGCTGGCGATGAGTACGTGCATAAGCCCTCTGCCCAGCAGGTCGAGGTGGCACACGCTCTCGTTGATTCAGGGGAGTTCGACCTGATCGTGGGCCAGCACGCCCACGCCGTGCAGCCCATCGAATACTACAAGGGAACCTGGATTGTCTACGGCATGGGGAACAACCTCACTGAGCTCTCACCCTCCTACGTTGCCAACAACGAGGGAATTATGGTCAACCCTATTTTTGAGCGAGGGGAGGACGGCACCTGGCAGGTGCGCGATTTCCGCTGGGTTTCTAGCACTATGGTCGATAACCCTGCCTACCGTTACTGCATTACCTCACCCAGCCGTCTTGCCTCCGATTGCGTTGATGAAGACTACGCCCAGCAGTCCAATGCCCGCGTCCAGCAGATTGTTGAGTCTTTGGGGGCAGCTGAGGCTGGTGCCCGCCAGTGGAGCTAAGGTAAGCGGTCTAACCCGCCCGCCCTCTCGTGCCCGGGAAGAGAGGTGCGTATAATCGATAGAGCGCCAGATACGCTGTGAAGGCTGGGCGCTTTTCGATTTTTCTCCCGACGTCAGGACGGCCGCGTGACCACACCCATGCTAGCGTCAGCAACCGACCACGGTCGCATGTACGCGCGCACGGTCGGCGGGGAGCTACTGGTTCCCTCGATCACCACGGTGATTGGGCAGCAGGCTAACGACCTCTCGGGCTGGCACGGCTACATGGCGGCCAAGGCCGCCCTGGAAGACCAGCGCTCCTACCGGGCTTCTAGCTCGGCCGGGCTTAAATTCGCGGTGATTCGGGACGCCGCAGCCGCCTCGGAGCGTTACCGCGACGCAGCAGCGGCGCGGGGGGACCGCGTGCACACCTATGCAGAGCAGGTTGCCCTGCGCGCCATGGGGCTGCCCCACGAAGTTGAGGGCTACCGGGAGAACCTCATTGCCTACGGCGAGCAGGCCTACGCCGACCGGTTTGATGAGTGGTGGGAACTCTACCGGCCCAAGCCTCTAGCTACCGAAGTCACCATCTGGAACGAGACTGTTGGTTACGCGGGCACCCTTGACCTGGTAGCCGAGATAGCCGGGCACACCTGCATCATTGATTACAAGACCAAGGGAACCGACCGGAAGGGGCGGGTGAAGCCGCTCGACGATAAGGTCGTCATGCAGCTGGTTGCCGGGGTCAAGGCTGAAGAAGCCCTCATCGACGCCGAACACGGCACCTGGGAACCCTGGAAGCACGGGGGCGCAAGCATTTTGATGGGCGTGGCCCTGGGCGAGACCCAGGTGGTACCCCAGCAGGCTAACCCCCAGGTGTTAGAGCGTAACTGGTACAAGTTCTGCGCCCTTAAACGGGTCTGGGATCTCAACCGCGACCTCTCAGAAACCCCCGAAGATTCCCTCATGCCGGTGGTGGCGCCTCCGCTTGCTGCCGGCACAGATTTACCCGACGCGGCGGCGTCCTAACCTCACCGACGAGAAAGAGAAGCATGACTATTCTGCCCATTCGCACTGTAGGCGACCCCGTTCTGCGCACCGAGTGCGACGACATCACCGTGTTCGACGCCGACCTTGAAAAACTGGTGGCCGACATGCTCGAAACCATGTATGACGTTGAGGGCGTAGGTTTAGCTGGGCCCCAGGTGGGCATCTCTAAGCGCATCTTTACCTTCGGCAACATTGACGGCCGCGAGGGGCACATCATCAACCCCGTGCTTGAGGTAGGCGACGAACCCCAGGAGGGCGGCGAGGGCTGCCTGTCGGTCCCCGGCCTATCGGCTGCCACCCCGCGTAAGAACTGGGCACGGGTTACCGGCGTGAGCTGCAAGGGTGAACCGGTGGTCTACGAGGGCGAGGGGCTCTTTGCCCGTATGCTCCAGCACGAAACCGACCATCTCTACGGCACCATGTTTATTGACCGGGTTGAGGGCGAAGATAAGAAGAATATTTGGCGCAAGATTCGCCAGGCAGACTACAACCAGGTTGCCGCTGCGGTGCAGGGTGAACGCGCCGCGAAAACCTCATCGGGCTTTGGTGCCCTGGGTGGTTCCTTCGGTGCTGCTGCCCAGACCGGCGGGGCTCAGACAAGCAGGGCCCAGCAGTCTGCCGCCAAAAAGCCCGGCGCTTTTGGTATCTAAACCTGCTGGTTCGAAAGTTTGAGTGGAAAGGTAAGCATGAAGGTTCTCTATGCCGGTACCCCGGAGGTCGCCGTCGCGCCCCTGAACGGTCTGCTTGAGGCGGGCTATGAGGTGGTGGGGGTGCTCACCCGCGAGGATGCCCCCGTTGGGCGCAAGCGGGTGCTGACCCCGTCCCCGGTGGCAGCCCGCGCCCAGGAGCTGGGCCTGCCTATCATCAAAGCTAATCGCTGGTCCGATGAGGTTGCGGACGCCGTCGCGCAGCTGGGTGCCGATATTGCGGCGGTAGTGGCCTTTGGCGTCCTTCTGCCGCAGAGCGCCCTCGACCTGCTGCCCCAAGGCTGGATTAATTTGCACTTTTCGCAGCTACCTGCCTGGCGCGGGGCTGCCCCTGTGCAGCGGGCCCTGATGGCGAGGGAGACCGAGCTTTTCTCCAACACCTTCCGTATTGACGCAGGGCTTGATACCGGCCCGGTTTTCCGGTCCGAATCGGCTACGGTGGGGGAACTCGATACCGCCGGGGATATGCTCAACCGTCTGGCTTCGACCGGCGGTGCCCTGCTGGCTGCTACCTTTGACGATATTGCTGCCGGGGCTACCGGCACCCCGCAGGCCGGGGAGGCCACCCACGCAGCCAAGCTCACTATCGCCGATGGCAGGGTGGACTTTGCCCGTTCCTGCGTTGACGTTATTGCCCAGCTGCGCGGTGTGACCCCCGAACCCGGGGCCTGGGCAGAACTCGACGGGGCCCGCTTCAAACTCGGCATGGCCAAGACCAGCCATGCGCAGCCTGTGGGGGAGCCCGGAACCCTCTTCTGGGCCGGTAAAAAGGTGGCTGTCACCTGCGCCGACGGTGCTCTAGAACTGATCCAGGTGCAACCTGCAGGCAAGAAAATGATGAACGCCGCCGACTGGGCGCGCGGTCAGGGCTCGGCCCTGGTAGAAGGGAAAGTGGTGCTGGTATGAGCATGAACGCAGGTGGACGCGGAGCAGGCGGACGCTCGAACGGCGGCAAGGGCCGGGCGGGGGCTAACCGCTCCGGTGCTAACCGGGCTGGCCAGGGCCGCAGTGGGGCCCGCAAGCGCGACGACCGCACCCAGCAGGGGCAGGCCGGGGGCACCCCGAACCCCCGTGGTTCGCGCGGCAACCGCAACCCAGGCGGCGAGCCCCAGGCCAAGCGCGGCGGCGGGGGAGAGACCCGCCGTAATACTAAGGGGCACGAGCGCAACCGCAAGGCGGTCAAGGACCGGGCGTTTTCGGCGTCTGCTCCCTCCCAGCGCGCCCGCACAGCAGATAGGGCCCGCGCCGTGGCCTTTGAGGTGCTGAGCGCTGTTGCCCTGGATGACTCCTACACGAACCTGGTGCTGCCCAAGGCGATTCGCTCTGCCCGGCTTGATGCCCGCGATTCTGGCTTTGCCACCGAGCTGACCTACGGCACCCTGCGCAACCAGGGCACCTACGACGCGATTTTGGCTCACTGCGTTGATCGCCCGGTGGAGAAAATCGGTACCAAGATTCTGCTGGTGCTGCGCTTGGGCGTCCACCAGCTGGTGGCCATGCGCGTGCCTGACCACGCTGCCCTCAACCAGACGGTTGCCCTGGCCCGCGCCGAGATCGGCACCGGCCCGGCTAACTTTGTGAACGCGGTACTGCGCAGGGTCTCTGAACGAACCCCCAAAAACTGGTACGCCCTCATCGCAGACGAAGCCCCCGACGAGCTCACCCGCCTGGCCCTTGAGAAGTCTCACCCGGCCTGGGTAGTGCGCTCCTTCCGTCAGGCCCTGACGGCCCACGGCCGTACCCCCGGTGAGGTTGAGGCCCTGCTGGATGCCGACAACGCTTCACCCGTGGTCAACCTGGTCGCCCTGCCGGGCTTGGGAACCCTGGATGAAGCCCGCGCCGCCGGTGCCGAGGACGGCCCCCTGGTGGAGGGCTCCGCCCTCTACTCGGCAGGTGACCTGGCCCGCCTTGAATCGGTGCGGGAGGGGATTGTACGAGCCCAGGACGCCGGCTCCCAGCTGGTTGCCCGCGCCCTGGCTGAAGCCCCCCTTGAGGGCAGCGACAGCAACTGGCTTGACCTCTGCGCCGGCCCCGGCGGCAAGGCCGCCCTGCTCGGTGCCCTGGGAGCCCAGCGTGGGGCCCGCCTGCTGGCCAATGAAGCTGCCGAGCACCGGGCCGAGCTGGTACGCCGTTCCCTGGCACCGCTGCCGTCCGCCTCCTACTCGGTGGTAGCCGGTGACGGCCGCCAGATTGCGCGCACCGTCGCTGCGGGTACCAACCTGCCTGCGGGCATGCCCAACGATGTGCTCTTTGACCGCGTCATAGTCGATGTGCCCTGCTCCGGCCTGGGCGCCCTGCGCCGCCGCCCCGAAGCCCGCTGGCGCAAGAGCCCCCGCGATATCGCTGAACTGCTGCCCCTGCAACTCGACCTGTTTAAGGCAGCAGCATCAGTCACCCGCCCCGGCGGTCTCATCGCCTATGTGACCTGTTCCCCCCACACCGCAGAAACCCAGAGCATCGTGCACGATATTCTGCGCAAGGTCGATGTGACCCTGCTGGACTCCGGTGCTGCCCTCCGGGCCGTTGCCCGCAGGGACGAGACAGGGGCGTCCGTCCTTGCCGGGGAACTGGACCCGGCTTTCACCCCCGAAGCGCTCAAGGGTGCCACCCTAGCTGAGGGGGCTACGACCGCCCAACTCTGGCCGCATATCCACGGCACCGACGCCATGTTCTTCGCCCTCTTCCGCAAGAACTAGGCTCCTGAGCTTTCACTGAACACAAGGGGACCGCAAAACTTAAAAAGGACCGCATAATACGCGGTCCTTTTTAAGTTTTGCGGTCCCCTTAGACCATAGGGCGATTAGAGAACCATCGCCGCTACCCAACCTGCAATCAGCAGGGGGATGTTGTAGTGGATGAAGGTGGGAATCACCGAGTCACGGATGTGGTCGTGCTGGCCGTCCGCGTTCAAACCGGCGGTGGGGCCCAGGGTGGAGTCGGAGGCGGGGGAGCCCGCATCGCCCAGGGCACCTGCGGTACCGATGATAGAAACCGTAGCCAGGGGTGAGAAGCCCAGAGCCAGGCAGAGGGGCACGTAGATGGTGGTGATGATGGGCAGGGTAGAGAAGGACGAGCCGATACCCATAGTCACAATCAGGCCCACTACCAGCATGGCCATGGCAGCTGCTGCCTTGTTGCCCGCGAAGAGGTCAGCCACGGTGGTCACCAGGGGGTTAACGTCGCCGGTGGCATCCATGACCGCGGCGAAACCCTGGGCCGAGATCATGATGAAGCCGATCAGGGCCATCATGCGCATACCCGCGGTGAAGACGTCGTCGGCCTCCTTCCACTTGACCGCACCGGTCACCATGAAGATGGTCAGACCCACCAGGGCGCCAATCAGCAGGGAATTGGCCTCGGTACCCATGGACTGCATGACCACCTGAACCACGAAGGTTGCCACGATAGCGATGATCGCAACGACCACGTTGAACTTCTTGACCTCGGTGGTTGTACTCTCGGTGGGTGCCAGTTCAACGGTCTGGTAGGCGCGGGGCTTGCGGTAGCTGAAGAAGACCGCAATCAGCAGGCCAATGACCATGCCCAGGGCGGGGATGGCCATGGCGGTCATGACGTTAATACCGCTGGTATCCATACCGGCTAGTTTGATGTTGCCCAGCAGAATATCGTTCAGGAAAATCGCGCCGAAGCCTACGGGCACGTACATGTAGGTGGTGACCAGGCCGAAAGTGAGCACACAGGCAATGAGCCTGCGGTCTAGCTTCAGGCGGTTAAAGACGGCCAGCAGGGGCGGAATAATCAGCGGAATGAAGGCGATATGAACGGGAATCAGGTTCTGCGACATAATCGACATGGCCAGAATACCGGCCAGCAGCAGCCACTTGACGGTGTATTCGATGCGATGGTTGGTCTCTGAGCTTTCTGAGCCGACCTTGGCAATGATGCCGTTGGCGATGAGCTGGGGCAGGCCCGAGCTTGAAACCGCCATGGCGAAAGCACCGAGCAGGGCGTAGGAGAGCGCCAGCATGGCGCCGCCCGAGAGGCCCTCCTGGTAGGCGACCATGGTGCCGTCCAGTCCGAGCCCGCCGAGAAGACCACCCACGAGAGCTCCGATGAAGAGCGCCAGGACGACGTGTACGCGTGCTGCGGAGAGGACGAGCATGACCAGGACCGCAAGCAGAACCAAGTTCATAGTTTTCCTAACCGTTGAATAAATATGTCAAAGACCGTTAAAGTGTAGTCCTCCACGGCCTTGCATCATCCCCGTAAACCACCAGTTGGACTGTGACGGGCCTTGCTTTTCGCCCCCTGCAAGCTCGCGGCACTACGATGGGTATAAGACCGGCAACGAAAGGACGCCCATGACCTGCCTGATTAACCCTTCCATTCTGAGTGCTGACTTCTCCCAGCTGGGGGAGGAGCTCACCGCTATCTCGACCGCTGACGCCGCCCACATCGATGTGATGGACGGTCACTTTGTTCCCAACCTGACCTGGGGGCTGCCGGTCGTGAAGCGTCTCAAAGAGGTTTCGCCCATTCCCTTTGATGTGCACCTGATGATTGAGGACGCCGACCGTTGGGCCCCTGCCTACGCTGAGGTTGGTTGCGAGTCGGTGACCTTCCACGCGGAGGCCGCTATCGCTCCCATCAAGCTGGCCCGAACCCTGCGTGAAGGCGGTGCTAAGGCGGGTATGGCCCTGCGCCCTGCCACTGGCGTTGAACCCTATATGGATATGCTCAGCGAACTGGACATGCTCCTGATTATGACTGTTGAACCGGGCTTCGGCGGCCAGGCATTCCTTGACGTCACCCTTCCCAAAATTAAGCGGGCGGCCACCGCCATTGAGGGCTCAGGGGCTGAGGTGATTCTGCAGGTTGACGGTGGTATCACCGAAGAAACGATTGTGCGTGCGGCCGAGGCCGGTGCCACCTGCTTTGTTGCCGGTTCGTCTGTTTACGGTGCGGACGACCTCGAAGCCGCTATCGCGGGCCTGCGCCGGGCTGCCGCGTCCGCCCACACCCACTAGGACGCCATGACCCAGAACCTAACTCCCCTTGAAGAAGCCGACCGCGAGCTAGCCCGCGCCCAGGAACTCATCGCCGCCGGGCAGCTGGCCGACGCCCTGCCCATCCTGCAGACTGCTGCTGGTGGTTTTGAGAGTGCTGGCGAAGTCTTCGGGCAGATTCTTGCCTTGAAAATTTTGAGCGAGGTCAACCGCGACCTGGGGAATCTCGCACCAGCTCTCACAGAAGTCACGCGCGCCCACGCCCTGCTGGCCGATGCTAAATCTGATGCCGAGCAGCTGCCCGACTTCGCCACCGAGGTGGGATCCCTGCACGCTGAACTGGGACACTTCGAGCGCTCTAAGACCTGGTACACCCAAGGGCTGCGCGGCTATGAAGCTCAGGGGAATGCCGAAGGCCAGGCCCACAACCTGGTGGCGCTGGCGGGACTTGCCCGGCAAGCCCAGAACGAAGCTGGTGCCCAGAGCTATCTGGCCCAGGCGTACGAGCTGTACGCCTCGGGCAATCACACGGTTCAGCTCATGCACGTGCGCAATGCCCAGGCTCAAGGGTTGCTGGCGGTGGGGGGAAGCGGACGCTGCCCGCCCCCTGCTCACTGAAGCTCTTGACCTTGCCCGAGAACTTGATGACCAGGCTTTTCTTGCCGAGACCTACCAGCTGCTTGCCCTGGTCACAGCTCAAGAAGGGGACGCGGACGCCGCCCAGGGCTACTTGGAGCGGTCGGCGGAGCACTACGCCGCCGCTGGGGATGCCGATAACGAGGCCTTTGTGAAGGAGCTGCTGAACCGGCTCCCCGGTAACTAGTGAGCCTTAGGCCAGGTTCTTCTCGGCCCGCTCGGCTGCCTGCTCGTTGCCCATAGAGCGGTGGATGGTGGCCAGCATGGTGTAGTAGGCTGCGGCGTCCTTAGACCCGGCAACTAGTACGGGCTTGGCAAGGGTCAGTACGTTCAGGGCCTGCTTGCCCTGGCCCTCGTCCAGTAGTTTCTGGGCGCCCTTCACAGCGCGGGCGACAGCCTGCTCGGGCTTACGCTTGACCAGGTGCGCCACGGCACCGTGCTCCTGCTTGAAGGTGGTATCACGTTTTGAATATTGGCGGGTTTCGCGTCAGACACAGCTCACCTAAGGTCGGGGGTAGAAAACTTTATGCACCTCAAGTGTAGCGACTGATGACCGTCTCGGGGTTAGGCGAGCTGCCTGCCGCGGGTTTCAGGCAGCAGGAAGGTCGCGCCAGCTGCCGTGCAGAAGGCTAGAGCAAACAGAACAAAGAGCCCCGAAATACCTACCAGCGGCATCAGGGCGGGCACGAGTAGGGGAGCGGTGATAGAGGCTAGACGGCCGAACCCGGCAGATGCACCCGTGCCGGAACCGCGCAGGTGGCCGGGGTAGAGTTCTGGGCCGATGGCGTAGAGGGCACCTCAGGCACCCAGGTTGAAGAATGAGAGCATGCAGCCGCTAGCTACCAGCGCCCAGACGTCGTGGGATAGGCCGTAGGCTACCGCAGCCAGCGCTGAGCCCAGTAAGAAGGTAGCCAGGGTGGAACGCCTGCCCCAGCGCTCAATCAGCCAAGCGCTCACCGCATAGCCCGGTAGCTGGGCCAGGGTCATAATGAGGGTAAAGGTAAAAGAGCTGACTAGGCCAGCTCGGTTGGGGCCTGCCCAACCGTGGCGGGGGCGGACGGCGTCCGCGCAGCCTCTGCTCGCAAGGGCAGGGACGCAGCCGATGGCAAGGGCCCAGCGCCAGCCGTCCTCGGAGCGGCTTACGACGAAGGTGCCGATCAGGGCAGCGAGGATCCAGCCGACCGCCCAGAAGGCTTCAAGAATAACGACCATACGGCCGCGCACAGCCCGCGGGGCAAACTCAGAAATATAGGTGGAGGCTACCGGCAGCTCAGCGCCGAGCCCCAACCCCACGATGAAACGCAGCACCAGCAGGACTGTGAAGGTCGTAGCGAGGGCAGAAAAACCGGTGGCTAATCCATAGACCAGAAGCGTGCCCGCAAAAATCACGCACCGCCCGAACTTGTCAGAAAGACGGCCGCCCAGGGTTGCCCCAATCGCCATGCCCAAAAATCCGATGGACCCCAGCACGGAAGCCTGCCCCGAGGAAATACCCCAGTGGGCAATCAAGGCGGCCATGACGAAGGAAATCAGGCCGATATCCATGGCAACCAGGGCCCAGCCGATACCCGTTATACCCAGGAGCTTTGCGTGTTTGCGTGTGATAGGCATGCGATCGAGCTGCTCAATGAGCTCTGAACTTTGGGTAGGGGGCACTTCCGGAGTGTGGTGAAGTGCCCCTGTACTTAGATTTGTGGGCATAAAAACCTCAAAGTGTGTGTAGGACATTATGGTGCGGGGGGGGGCTAGTTTTTAGGTTGTGGTGACTATAACCAATGTCTGACTTTAGCGCGGACAGCGTCCTCTTCGGGTGCTACTTGATGCCTTGTTTTGTTTAAGTCAGAAAATGACCTGCCGAGGACGTAATGAAAATCTACGGTTGGAAAAAATGCTCCAAAGTGCAATATTTGAACAGTGTTCAAAAAATATTTTTCTGCAGGCAAAAACCTTGTAGCCCGAGATAGGAACCTGCTCTGGCACCCCTACGCCCCCCTCAATGTCAACCCCCTCTACGCAGTAACCTCTGCTCACCGCAGCACACTCACACTCGAAGACGAACAAGGACGCACCTACCAAGGCCTCGATGCCATGAGCTCCTGGTGGTGCCAGGTTCACGGCTACACCAACCCCCACCTCAATCAGGTACTCAACGAACAAATTCAGCTCTTTTCCCACGTCATGTTCGGCGGTCTAACCCACGAACCAGCCATTCAGCTAGCAGAAAAACTAAAAGAACTAGCACCAGAAGGGCTAGACCACATCTTCCTTGCCGACTCTGGCTCAGTGTCAGTAGAAGTAGCACTCAAACTAGCAATCCAATACCAGAACGCCCTAGGGCGTTCCCACAAGGGTAGATTCATTGCCCTACGCAAGGGCTACCACGGCGACACTATAGGTGCCATGGGAGTCTCAGACCCCCAAAGTAGCATGCACCAAGACTTCCGCAAGGTAGTACAAAGCCAATTTTTCCTCCCTCAACCACCAGTAGCCACCTATGACTCAGAAGCCGAAACCTGGTCAGTAGACCAGGCAGAACAAACCGCCTGGGAAGAAGCAGCCCACTATATTATCGCTAAACACGCTTCGCAAAGTGCAGCCATCATCGTTGAACCCATCGTTCAAGGTGCTGGCGGCATGCACTTTTACCATCCACAATGCCTACAACGACTCAAAACCTGGGCCGAACAACACCAGCTTCTCCTCATCTTCGATGAAATCGCCACAGGCTTCGGACGCACCGGTAAACTTTTCGCCTCCCACTGGGCTGACGTCATCCCTCATATCATGACCGTAGGCAAGGCCATGACCGGCGGTTACATGACCCAAGGAGCAGTCATCGTCCACACCGAGATCGCTCAAGTCATCAGCAACTCCACCTACAAAGCCCTTATGCACGGACCAACCTTCATGGGCAACCCCCTCGCCAGCGCAGTCTCATCAGCCTCCCTTGATCTGCTCACAGGAACAATCCCCTCAGAGAGTAGCTGGGAAGACAACGTCCCACGGCTCACCCACCAACTCGTCAAAGGCCTTGAACCCGCCCGCCCCCTCGAACCGGTAAAAGACGTCCGCACCCTCGGCGGCATCGGCGTCATCGAACTCGCCACACCCGTAAAAACCGCTGAAATCGTCCAGGCAGCCCTAGAACGCGGAGTATGGGTCAGGCCCTTCCGCAACTTGATTTACACCATGCCCACCTATCTTTGCACCAACGACGAACTAGAACAGCTCACCGCCGGGCTCATCGGCGCCATCCAAGAGGTCTACCCATCATGAACCAACCCCACGCCTTTAACCCCCTGCTAACCCGATCAGCACGGGTACGATCGCGAAGAGGCAGAGAACGAGCCACCCAACCGATCACCGGAATCTGGTGCGACCTTGCATCGAATGACTACCTGGGGCTATCTAAAGACCCACGAGTGATTGATGCTGCCCACTGCGCTCTGGACAAATGGGGAACCTCAGCCCGCGCCTCACGGGTAGTGACCGGCACAACCCTCGCCCACCAAGAGGCTGAACAGGCTCTAGCTGACCTCACCGGAGCAGAAAGCGCCCTAATTTTTTCAAGTGGCTACACCGCTAACCTGGCTGTGCTAGCTGCCTTAGGACGACCCGGTACCAGTCTTCTTATGGATGAGCATATTCATGCCTCACTTCATGATGGTGCCCGCCTCTCAACAGCAAGAGTGACCCTCTTTGAGCACAATAACCTGGTGCACCTGCACCAGTGCTTAGACCAGCAGGAAGGCAAGCCCACCCTGATTATCACAGAGGGCATCTTTTCTGTTCTAGGCGATAGCGCACCGGTGAAAGAACTCCTCGATTTAGCCACTGCCTATGGTGCTTTGCTGATTGTGGATGAATCTCACTCTGTGGGGGTCCTAGGGCAGGGTGCAGGACGCTGCCACGAAGCGGGTATTGCAGGAGCCAACAACCTCATCATCACCGCTTCTTTGGGTAAGGCCCTAGGCTCCATGGGAGGAGCAATTCTAGGGCCAGCAGAATTTCGAGATTATTGGGTCAACACCGCCCGAACCTTCATTTTCGATACGGCCTTAGCCCCTGCCAATGCTGTTGCAGCTAGTCGGGCAGCTCGCATTATCGCAGACGAAGGCAATTCTCTCACCCGCCAGCTCTTCTCAAATGCTGCCCACATCAGTAAGGCCTTGGGGCTGAACCAAAGTAGCGGCGCTGTCCAGTCCCTCCCTATGAGGGCAGGGTCTGCTGCGACAGCAAAACTTGTCCAAGAGCTACTTGCTGCCGGAGTGGCGGTGGGATGTTTCCGCCCGCCAGCAGTGCCTGACGGAATCAGCCGACTGCGTTTTACAGCCTGCGCCGATATCGAAAAAGGCACCCTTGACCAGGCCCTTAACCTTATCAATGAACATCTGGAAAGCCTACAGTAACCAGGAGGATCCCCGTGACTTCGCAACCCACCTGCCCCTTCGATAAGCTCAAAGACGACTACGGCATGACCAGGGCATCAGCCTCTTTGTCCTTGGTCTCTGACCCCAAGGAGGTCAAAGAAATACTAGGCGCCCCAGATATCTTTGTTCCCGGGAACGCCCTAACCGCCGCAGTAGATCTCAGCCCAACCTCCCTCCGAATCCTTCTGAGGTACAAGTTCGAACTGCCTCCGATTCTGGCCAGTGCAAGCGGCGCAACCCATCGTCAGGTGCGCTCAATCGTTGCTTCATTCTTCTCTCCAGCACGCGTCCGCGCCCAAGAAAGCTCAGTACGCTCCGCCATATCCCGCTACCTCTCTGCCATCACACCGGATTCCCAGAACATAACTCAGGCCTTCTACGATCTCTCCCACGGGGTTCCAACCATGCTCATGTGGGACCTAACTGGGGTAAATCCGCAGGTACGAGAAGCAGTAAATCTCGACGATCGAACTCTCTGGGCCCACTCCATTGATGCTCTAGAACTTTTCTGGGGTTGGCCGGACGCTGAACGTCAGGAAGAACTAGCTCACAGTGTCGGCAAACTCCACCGAACCCTACGTCGCATGGTTACCTACTGCAAGGGCAATCCTTCATCACTCTACGGAAAGCTTTATGAAGTAGGTAAGAGCGAGGCCGAAGTGACCTCATTGGCCTTTTTCCTCACCGTGGCAGGGCAATACACCACCACCCTCCTAATCAACAGCATCATGTACTACGCCCTCACCGGCCAAAAAGATATTACCTTCAAGCAGTGTGCAGACCCTGAGCAAGCAAATCTGCTAGTGCGCCGCGTCCTCGAAACTCAATCTTCTGTACCAACCTGGCGCCGCATGGTTGCAGAAGAAACCACAGTGGGCGGGCGCACCTATTCTGAGGGGGCAGAAATATTACTGCAACTCTCTGGTCGCCCCTCAGAGAACGAAAACCCCGATACTTCCCTCTCATTCGGTTGGGGTCTGCATCGTTGCCTTGGCGCCCTGCTGGCTGAGTCCGAATCTACCTGGCTTATCAACGAATGGGCACGGTGGGCAGAAGACCAGAACCACACCCTGGAGCTAGTAGAGCAACCACAGTGGATCGAGCTGCTCTCCTTCCGGGCAGCAAACGACGTCAAAATCAAAATCGCTGAAAGCAAGTAAGTCATGTCTGAAAGCACCATCATTAACATCGTCGGAACCGACACCGATGTGGGCAAAACCGTGGTGACGGCTGCCCTGGCTGCTGCACTGGTGAACCAGGGGCGTTCGGTAGCCCTCTACAAGCCGGCACAGACCGGTGTCCAACCCCAAGAAATGGGCGATGTTCAGTACGCGGCAGCTCTCTCAGGCGCTAGCCCCTACGAAGGCGTTCGTTTCTTGTACCCGATGGCACCGGTAGCTGCCGCCCAACGCGAGAATCGCGAGAATAAAGACCTGCCATCTCTACAGGAACACCAAGAGGCTATCCAGGAGCTAGCTGACCAGTTTGATGTGGTCATCGTTGAAGGTGCTGGTGGAGTGACGGTAGATCTTACTGTCCCCTTGAGCACCGGAACCGGTTACACCTCCCAAAACCAGGCTGACCTAATCAGGCTCCTGCCCTCAGAGGCCGTGACCTTTATTATCGCCAGGGCAGGGCTGGGGACCTTGAACCACACCGCTTTGACCGCTGACTACCTTGGTCAGCGGGGCATTGAGACTCGTGGCGTCATCATAGGTTCTTGGCCTCAGAACCCCCAGCCAGTTGAAGAAAGTAACCTTCAGTCTCTGGCCCGCCAGGGCTTTACCGTGCTAGCCACACTACCTGCTGGCGCTGGAAAGTCCTTTGTGGTGGGGGGAGATGAAGCCCTACCTTTCAGCGAGCAAGAGATCAGGCAGTTTAGGCAGGACTCTTCCCAATGGATGCAACATGCGCTGGTAGCCTTGGATATGTCATAATGCCTATAGCTAATTATTCGTGCTCCGGGACCCGGTGAAAATCCGAACCTGCGGTGACAGCCCGCTAATTGACGGCACATTCACGTGCCCGATACCTGCAAGGTGGAATTCCTTGGCAGACAGTACAGTCTGGATGGAAGGTAGCACGAGCAAACCGTAAGGTGCCCCAGCGGCACCTGCCGTACCCGACTGCCTGGCCCACCGGCGTCCTCACCGACGCCCACCGAAGCCAGCCAACACCGGGTACCCTCGATTTGTTCTCCCGGAGCCACTCGCTTTGGGAGTTTTTATGGATTTCTTGCGGTGGCTCTTCGACGCTCAAATTGCGATTGGTGATAACCAGTCCCTCTTGGTGCGCGAAGTCCTTGGCAACATCTTTGGCCTACTATCAGCCCTCGGCGGCATGCGCCGCAAAGTCTGGGCATGGCCCGTCGGCATTCTCGGCAACCTGCTTCTGCTCACCGTCTTCTTAGGCACCCTCTTCGGGTCAACCTACGGCACCGCTAACCTGCTGGGGCAGGCAGGCCGCCAAATCATGTTCATCGCCGTTTCCGTCTGGGGCTGGTACCGCTGGAACCAAACCCGCAAGACCGGCGACGCAGACCAGGCAGCAGTGATTCCCCAGTGGGCCAGCTGGCGCGAACGAGCTTTCATGGTGGCCTTCATGCTGGTTGGCACCGGCGTTCTGACCCCCATATTCCGCGCCCTGGGCTCCTACGAGCCGGTCTGGTCAGACGCCTGGATCTTCACCGGCTCCCTGCTCGCCACCTACGGCATGGCTAAGGGCTGGGTAGAGTTCTGGCTGGTCTGGGTCGCCGTGGACGTGGTCGGCGTGCCCCTGCTCTGGTCCGCAGGCTACTACGCCAGCGCCTTCATGTACCTCTTCTACGGGGCCTTCACCCTCACCGGCTTCTTCGTCTGGTGGCGCACCCGCAACCGCGAAATGGGCAAGGTTGAGGTCGAAACAGCCTTCCCCGACCCCACCGTCGACGTACGCTAACCATGGCACTCCTTACCGACACCCAGGCTATGGGCCTTGCCCTCGATAAGGCCGGCAAGGGCGTGCGCGGGGCTAACCCCCTGGTCGGGGCAGTAATTGTGGACGCCACCGGGCAGCTGCTTGCTACCGGCTGGCACCGCGGCGCCGGCAGCCCCCACGCCGAAGCTAACGCCCTAGCAAACGCGCGCGAAGCCGGAATCGACGTGCGCGGGGCCCGCATGTACGTCACCTTAGAACCCTGCAACCACACCGGCCGCACCGGCCCCTGCTCCGTTGCCATCGCCAAGGCCGGTATCGCCGAGGTCATCTACGCCTACACCGACACCACCGAGGACGCCGCCGGGGGAGCCACCTACCTGCGCTCCCAGGGCATCACCGTGCGCGGCGGGGTACTCGAAGGCGAAGCCTACGCCCTCAACGCCCGCTGGTTCGCAGCAGCTGCCGGGAAGCGTCCTTTCGTTACCGCCAAAATCGCAAGCTCCCTCGATGGCTACATCGCAGCCGCCGACGGAACAAGCCAGTGGATCACCGGGGAAGAAGCCCGCGCCGACGGCCACGCCCTGCGCGCCCGCGCCGACGCCATCATGGTCGGCACCGGGACTGTGCAGGCCGATAACCCGCACCTCACCGCGCGGACGGGCACCGGGCAGCTCACCGAGCATCAGCCCCTGCGCGTGGTGGTGGGGGAAAGTGCTTTGCTAGAGGGCAGCCACCTGGCCCATTCTGTAGCAGAGGGCAGTGCCCTGCACTACCGCACCCACGACCTAGCCACCGTACTCACCGACCTACACGCCAGGGGAGTGCGCCACCTCATGGTAGAAGGCGGCCCCACCCTCATCACCGCCCTCATCCGCACCAACTTCGTCGACGAACTCTACTGGTACCGAGCACCCCTGCTGCTCGGCGCCGGAAAACCAGCCCTGGGCGACCTTGGAATCAACAGACTGAACCAGACAAGGCGCTGGCAGCTCGACCCAGCAGGGCAGACTTCCGCTCTAGATGTTCTAGGTGTGGATACTCTGACTCGCCTCATACCTGTGTCCTAGAGATTACTTAGGGAGCGAGCCAGCAGCTTCGCTGTGATTCTGCCTCGCTTACCCCAAACAAACTAATCTCCGAAACTTTCTGAAAGACTTCCTATGTTTACCGGAATCATTGCCGCTGTCGGCACCGTAGAATCTCTTGAACCCGTACTCGATAGCTCGGGCCGGGTTGAATCAGCCGTTGTGACGATCAAGGCGGGCTCGATTATCGACGACCTGGAACACGGTAGCTCCCTGTCCGTCAATGGCGTCTGCCTGACTGCTACCCGCACCCGCGAGCTTGCCGACGGCTACTTCGCCGCCGACATGATGGGCGAAACCCTGCGCCGCACCAACCTGGGGCAGCTGGCCCCTGGCGCGCGCGTCAACCTTGAGCGCTGCATGCCAGCCGACGGACGCTTTGACGGTCACGTTGTGCAGGGCCACGTGGACGGGCTCGGCACCGTGGTCAAGATTGAAGACCACGAATCCTGGCGTACCGTGCGCGTGCGCGTGCCGCGGGATATGGCAGCCCACCTGACCGAGAAGGGGTCTATCACTGTTTCGGGTGCGTCGCTGACCGTCACCGCTGTATCCCACCCGCAGGCCGACACCCACTGGTTCGAGGTAGGTCTGATCCCCGCAACACTTGAAGCCACCACCTTAGGCGAGCTGACTGTGAGCGATACCGTCAACCTCGAAACCGATGCCCTTGCCAAGTATGTGCAGCGTATTCTGGCGGTATCGGGGTCGGTTACCGGTCTGGGCGTTACCCCCACTGGTAGCGCTGGTGGCTGGGAACACCGCGCCGCCGCCCTCGACACCATCGACCGGGCGGTTGCCGAAATTGCCCGGGGCGGGGCCGTCGTCGTGGTCGATGACGAAGACCGCGAAAACGAAGGTGACATCATCTTCGCCGCCGAACACGCCACCCCTGAACTCATGGGATTCACCATCCGCTACACCTCCGGCGTCATCTGCGCCCCTATGAGCGCCGCCCGGGCAGATGCCCTGAACCTGCCGCCCATGGTTGCAGTGAACGAGGACGCCAAGGGCACCGCCTACACCGTCACCTGCGATGCCCGCGACGGTGTCACCACCGGCATCTCAGCTGCCGACCGGTCCCGTACCGTACAGGTACTTGCCAACCCGGCGTCTTCTGCGGGTGACCTGACCCGCCCCGGCCACGTGCTGCCCCTACGGGCAGTCGATGGGGGAGTGCGCCAGCGCCCCGGCCACACCGAAGCAGCGGTAGAGCTCTCCCTGCTCGCGGGCCTATCGGAGGTCGGCGTGATCTCTGAAATCGTGAACGACGACGGCACCATGATGCGCTTCGACGCCCTACGTGCCTTCGCCACCCAGCACAACATGCCCATGATTTCCATCGCTGACCTGGTCACCTACCTGCAGGAGCGCGACGGTGACCGATAAAAACACCCTGGTAGCCAGTAGCGAGCCGGTACTGGTACCCACCCCTCACGGCACCTTCGCCGTGTCTGCCTACGAGTTTGCCGACGGCACCGAGCACATGCTCGCCACCGCAGTCGGCGCGGACGGACGCCCCCTCACACCTGAGCAGGAAGGGCAAGACCACCTGGTTCGGCTCCATTCCGAATGTGCCACGGGCGACCTGCTGGGGTCCCATCGCTGCGACTGCGGGCCCCAACTGGAAAAAGCTCTTGCCACCGTACAGGAACTGGGCGGTTCTGTGCTCTACCTGCGCGGGCACGAAGGGCGAGGCATCGGCCTAGTCAACAAGCTACGAGCCTACGCCCTACAAGACGCTGGGGACGACACCCTCGACGCCAACCTACACCTGGGCTTCCCAGCAGACGCACGGGACTATACCCAGGCGTCCGCCATCTTGAAAGCTGCCGGGCTGACCCACGTCCGCCTACTCACTAACAACCCGGCCAAGGCGGAAGCCCTGATCGAGCTGGGAGTGCAGGTGACCGGGCTGGTGCCCGACGTGATTGCACCCCGGCCCGAAAACGAGCGCTACCTCGCCACCAAACGCGACCGTATGCGCCACATCCTCAACTAGGTACCATCTGAGTCAGAAAAACCCATCTAGTTTGTGGTCATTTCTGAATTAGCTGGTACCTACCCCAAACCCAACCCTAAGGAGAACACTATGAGCGGAGCAGGAGCACCCGCCCCCAAACCCAACCCCGCAGACACCGCAGGTCTGAAGGTCGCCGTGATTGCGGCATCTTGGCACACCCAGATCATGGACGGCCTGCTCGACGGTGCCCGTCGTGCCGCCGCGGACGCAGGTATCGAACCGACCATCGTGCGCGTGCCCGGCACCTTCGAACTGCCGGTAGCCGCCGTAACCCTGGCTGAGAAGTACGATGCGCTCGTCGCCCTGGGCGTGGTCATCCGCGGCGGAACCCCGCACTTTGACTACGTCTGCGACGCCGCCACCAGCGGCCTGACCAAGATATCTGTAGAAACCAAAACCCCCGTCGGGTTTGGCGTGCTGACCTGCGACACCGAAGAGCAGGGCATCGACCGTGCCGGCCTGCCCGGCTCCAACGAAGACAAGGGCTACGAAGCCATGGCAGCGGCGCTGGAAACCGTGGTAGCACTCAATCAGGTTTAGTTGCATTCAAGGCGCTCCAAGCTCGCGCTCGCTGCCGATCTTGAAGAACTAAAACAAATGCGCCCGGTCGATTCTCAAGACCTACAGCGTTTAGTAAACGACATGCATGCTGAGGCTCGTGTTTTTCAGCTACAGGAGCTCCGTAAAGATTTAGGCATGACTTCCCGGTAGGGACCCGCCACAAGATTTACAGCACCTTGTAAGAAATCGCGGACGCCCGCCCTCCTGCTCTGTCGTGGGCGGTGGAGCGGGCGTCCGTCCGAGCATCTCATCCTGTGCGCGTGACCGAAAGATGAAATCTAAACCTGCTCGGTAACGTCAGCACCTCAAAGAGCGGTACGCTAGAGACCGTGAAGAACTTTGAAACCCTATTCGCAGAGCTAGCCGAAAAGGCTGAAACCCGCCCTGAGGGCTCCGGCACCGTTGCGGAACTCGACAAAGGCGTGCACTTTATCGGCAAGAAAATCGTAGAAGAAGCAGCGGAAGTCTGGATGGCCGCTGAATTCCAGTCTGACGCCGAGTTCGCTGAAGAGGCTTCACAGCTGATTTACCATTTGCAGTGCATGATGATCGCCAAGGGACTGACTCCCGAAGATATCTACAAGTACCTCTAAACCATCACTGCAAAGGAAAAACCTATGCTGCGCGTTGCAGTTCCTAACAAGGGCATGCTCTCTCAGGCTGCCATCACCATGCTAACCGAAGCTGGCTACCTCCAGCGCCGCGACTCCCGCGAGCTGGTGCTCGTTGACCAGGACAACGAGGTCGAATTTTTCTACCTGCGCCCCCGCGACATCGCCGTGTACGTGGGCGAGGGTACCCTGGACGTCGGCATCACCGGCCGTGACCTGCTGCTCGACTCCGGCACCCACGCTGAGGAAGCGCTCAAGCTCGATTTTGCTCGCTCCACCTTCCGCCTGGCAGGGCCCGCCGGTACCTACATCGACCCGTCCGAACTTGAAGGTAAGCGCATTGCTACCAGCTACAAGCGCCTGCTGACCGACTACCTGGAACGCTCCGGTATCAACGCGTCGGTGGTGCGCCTGGACGGTGCTATTGAGTCCTCGATTCGTCTGGGCGTTGCGGACGCCATCGCCGACGTCGTGGAAACCGGCAACACCATGCGCGCGGCCGGCCTGGAACCTTTCGGCGACCCGATTATGCGCTCCGAGGCCCTGCTGATTAAGCGCCCCGGCGTTGAGGACCACGCCGGTCTTGAACGCCTACAGCGCCGCCTGCAGGGTGTACTGATTGCCCGCCAGTACGTGATGATTGACTACAACATCGAAGAGGCTAACCTCAAGGCTGCCACCACCCTGACCCCCGGCCTTGAAGCCCCGACCATCTCGCCGCTCTCGCGCGAGGGCTGGGTTGCCGTGCGCTCCATGGTGCCGCGCAAGGCGGCGAATAAGGTCATGGATTCCCTCTACGAGATCGGCGGCCGCGGCATCCTAGTCACCGCCATTCAGGCCGCGCGCCTGTAACTTTACCCGGCGGCGTCCTTGCCCCTGATATGGGCGGATGCCGCCGCTTCAGTTTTGCTTTCAAGGAAAGGGGGCGCGCCCGTGGGCGTTGCCATTCGTGTTATTCCGTGTCTTGATGTGGACGCCGGCCGCGTGGTCAAGGGCGTCAAGTTTGAGGGCCTGCGCGACGCTGGCGACCCGGTAGAACTCGCCAAGCGCTACAACGCTGAGGGCGCCGATGAGCTGACTTTCCTGGACGTCACCGCCTCTTCTTCTGCCCGCCAGACCACCTTCGATGTGGTGTCGTCGACCGCTGAGCAGGTCTTTATCCCGCTGACTGTGGGCGGGGGAGTGCGCACCGCTGAGGACGTCGACCGCCTGCTACGCACCGGCGCCGATAAGGCCTCTATCAACACTGCGGCTATTGCCCGGCCCGAGGTCATCAACGAGATAACCGAGCGGTTTGGCTCCCAGGTGCTGGTGCTCTCAGCGGACGCCAAGAAGTCGAGCGCCACTCCGTCCGGCTACGAGGTGACCACCCACGGCGGCCGCAAATCCACCGGGCTTGACCTGCTTGAATGGGTTGCTGAGGCCCAAGAGCGAGGTGTGGGCGAGATCCTGCTGAACTCCATTGACGCCGACGGCACCAAGGCCGGCTTTGACCTGCCCATGATTCGCGCGGTGCGCTCTGTCGTCACCGTACCCCTGATTGCTTCGGGCGGCGCGGGCGCCGCCGAGCACTTCCCGCCCGCCATCGAAGCAGGTGCGGACGCTGTGCTGGCCGCTTCCATTTTCCACTTTGGCGAGGTCAGCATTGGGGAAGTGAAGGACGAAATCCGAGCGGCGGGGTACGAAGTACGGTAGGAAAGCATCTTGATGATGACTACTGAGGTGAACTAGTTAATCCACCTAGTGCTTTTAACAACTTGTACCTTCTATGTGCAAAATTTTGTGCATCGAATGTACAATTTGACCTATGACGTTCTATCCCAGATTCCTTGAGCCCAAGATACTTGACCTACTTGCTGTTGCGCCTGTCGTGATTATCGAAGGCGCTCGTGCAGTGGGGAAGACAAGCTTGGTGAACAAGCTGGCTCATGAGGGGCATCTGAAGGCAGTTTATTCGATGGCTGATACCGGTCTGCGAGCAGTGGTTGAGGCTGATACAGTGGGTTGGCTCCGTGGTTTAGAGTGGCCCTGCGCAATCGACGAAGCTCAGCTGGTTCCTGAGCTGCCGGTTGCTGTGAAACAGGTTCTAGATGAGAACCAGGACTCAATTCGTCTGGTTCTTACCGGTTCTTCAAGCATCGGGCAAAGTGGTTTTGGCGGCACTGACCCTCTGGCACGCAGGGCTTTACGAGTATCATTAGAGCCTTTGAGTGAGGCAGAAATCAGCTCTCCCCATCAGCAGCCGTGGTCTGTGATAGATGCTCTATTTGATGCAAATCCGGTTACAGGGGAACAAGTACAACCTCTGGATATTGAATCTGATGCGATTGTTCTAGGAGGTATGCCCCAGTATCGTCGGTTTGCTGGTTATTCAGTGACCTCTACTTTAGGGCTGGCTATTGACGAGGGTATAAGAAGCATCTTAACTCAGCGGGTAAAGTCAGGTGAGTCGTTTGATCAGGTGCGTGCACACGAGATTTTGGCTTATGTTTTAAGGCACCCTGCTTCAGAGCTAAATATCTCTGAAATGGGCAGAGAACTCTCAATGGACCGCCGCACAGTTGATTCTTATCTCGACGCTCTCGAAAAACGTTTCTTAATCTATGAGGTTCCTAACCTACATCGGGCTTCAAAGAGGTCTCTGCGGTCTTCAGCTAAGTTTTTCCCCGCAGATGTGGCTTTATCCGCCCGGTCTTTGGTAAGTACGAGTGATGCACAGTTAGTTGATGCAGATGTACGAGGGCGCCTGGTTGAGACGCTGGTGATGCAGCAGGTACGCGCCCATGCTGGATGGGCTGAGCGTAGTGTGGATATATTCCATTGGCGACAGCGGATTAAGAACAAGGACGTTGAGGTCGATGTAGTCTTGCGTGATTCTGCGGGTTCTCTCATTTCTGTGGAAGTGAAAGCTTCTGCGCGTGTAAAACCTGAATTCTTGAAGGGGCTAAAGGCCTTTCAAAAATTGTATGGTGACAGGGTAGCTCGGGGTTTCGTCGTTTGTAATGTGGCTCGGCCTGTGCCATTAGGTGAGAACATATGGGCACTTCCCTTGGCCGCCTTGTGGGACGCGAGTTTGTGGCAGGGGCTGATGAACAGAGCGCGCGCAACTGCGATTGAGCCACGGGCAGAGCTTGAGCCCTCTAAGAACACTGGCGATGTTGACCTGCGTGTCGTTGCTAGTTTCGCTGCGGCTGATGGGGGCTCTGCGTTAGCAGGGAATATTTGTGGTTTTGCTGAAGATGTTGCTGATGCTGTTGAAGGCCTGTCTGGATTGAGTGTTGAGCTCATCTTTGATGATGATTCGACAGGTCTGGCCGATACCTTTGGGGCGGACGCTGACGAGCAGATACCTCATGTTGGCTTGGCTTTGGTGACGCCTCGCTGGGTAAAGCAAATAAGTGACTTGTCTGTGTTAGACGGCAAGAATGTTGTGCCGGTTCTGTGGATTGCTAACTCTAAGATTCCAGAGGAACAGAGTAGGGCTGTTCTTGATTTAACGGATGTGCGTCGTGCAGATCGTGATTCCGCACAGTACCGCCTGGGTGTGGAACAGGTGGCGGAGAGCTTGCTCTCTAAGACGTCCCACAATATCTAGTGGCTCAGCTCCTCCACCTTCTCGCCCCGGAGCAGCTCGTACAGGCCCATTTCGAGCATGAACTCCACGAACTGCTCCGGGGGTAGCTTGCGTACATGGTCAATCAGGTCAGCTGTATCTGAGCTGTAGTCCCAGAGCTTATTCGCCAGGCCAACAACACGCACATTCTTCGAGTGGTAGAAGTCCACCTTGGTGTTGGCCATCGTCATGCCCTACAGACCAGCTGCCTGCGAGGACGAGAGCTTCAAGTCTTCCTCTTCACGCAGCTTTTCGAGGCGGTAGTGGGTGAGTACGAAGTCGTCCACGTTCACTACCTCGGGTGACACCTCATCGAGGGTAAAGCGGCGCAGCTTGCGCGCGAGCAGATCCGCAAAAGCAAAGAGTTTCTCGTAGTAGGGGTCGCCGAAGTTGAAGATTTGCGAGAAGAAGGCGTAGGACTTCACGTACTGGGCGAGGGTTGAGCGGAACTCCAGCAGTACCTCAAGGGCGGCTCGGTCAGTAGAACCATCAACTCCTTCCTGCGCCGCCCGCCAGCGCGTCACAAACCGCTGCACGGGAATAGAGATGAGGGAGTCAAAGGACGCCTGCCGGGCACCGGGTGCAACCCACTTTTCCCAGAACTGTTCCACATCTGCCCGGTTGTAGATACTAGCGGCGTCGAGCTTGTCGACCTGCTTGGCAACCAGGTCGAGGTCCGATTCGGTCTCGATACGGGCGTCCTCGTAGTACTCGGCAAAGGCGGCGCGAATCTGCTCGGGGTCGTTGACGAAGTCCAGAATGTAGGTGTTCTCTTTGCCGTCAGCGCGGCGGTTGAGACGGGAGAGGGTCTGCACAGCGGTGATACCCGAGAGCTTCTTATCCACATACACGGCAACCAGAAGGGGCTGGTCAAAGCCGGTCTGGTACTTGTTGGCCACGATCAGAATATGCTGGCCGTCCTGGTTGAAGACCTCAGCCAGGTTCCTGCCTTTGAGGTCAGGGTTCATGGACGCCTCAGTCACGGTGGGCGTATCAACCCCGGGCACTATAACGTCGGGGTCGGGCAGTTCACCGGAGAAAGCAACCAGCGTATTCAGCGGCAGGGCCCTTGGATCTAAACAAAGTTAATCAGGCTTTTTTGGTGCCCTTGCGGATGTCTAGTTCTTCATCTGCCCCGCTATCCTCATTAGTTACCGTAAAACCGAGATTCTCGATGGCAGAAGAATGGGGAAATGGCAATAGCGCTTTTCTCCACTGCATTCTAAATTTATTGACTTCTCATCGTACCGGAATCAGAGGGCTCTAATTCCGGTTGGTGTCCAACCACTTGGTATAATAGTACATAGGTTCGATTAAGATGACGAAGTCGTGGAATGCTCGTTGCGACAACAGCAAATCATCGTAATTGAAAACATGGATAAACTCGCCGGGATAGACGAGATTCTGTTGGGAGGACAAGGTTACCTTTACAAAGAGTAAGACCAACGGACGCTACGGGTATCTCGAAGGTGTTTATGACGTATCGGAACAGGATTCGTAATGAATCAAGAGAACCACACCATCAGCTACAAGCCTCTGTGGAAGCTCCTCATGGATCGGAATATGACGAAGCAGGATTCGAGGAAGGCTACAGGACTATCGGCTATAATCATCGCAAAGAGGGGTAAGGATGGAAACATCACCACCGAATTCCTATCTAGAGTTTGTGCAACGTTAAAAGTAAACATTGATGATAATAGTGAGGTCATCGAAGTTACTCAACCCGAGGAAATAAAGGAATAAAATATCGATGAAACCTCTAGAATCAGAATCACTAGAGAAACTGCGTGGTGGATTCTACACTCCAAAGCATATCGCTGAATTTTTGGGGAAATGGGCTGTTGCGGGTGCAAAGAATGTGCTTGAGCCCTCAGCTGGTGACGGTGTTTTTTTACAAGTAATTTCAGAACTAGATCAACCGCCAGTTAATATTACCGCTATCGAACTTGACCCAAATGAAGCTGAAAAAGCTAAAATTCAATTACATAATGTAGAAACCTCTAGAATCAGAATCACTAGAGAAACTGCGTGGTGGATTCTACACTCCAAAGCATATCGCTGAATTTTTGGGGAAATGGGCTGTTGCGGGTGCAAAGAATGTGCTTGAGCCCTCAGCTGGTGACGGTGTTTTTTTACAAGTAATTTCAGAACTAGATCAACCGCCAGTTAATATTACCGCTATCGAACTTGACCCAAATGAAGCTGAAAAAGCTAAAATTCAATTACATAATGTAGAGGGGCGTGTTCTAAACCAAGATTACTTAGATTATGAACCGGCCAATCCAGTAGACGCTGTGGTTGGTAACCCACCCTTTATTCGATACCAGTATCTTAGCGAGAGTACACAACTTAAGGCACAAAATTTATATAAAACTTTAGGACTGCAATTTACAAAACATACAAATGCATGGGTACCGTTTGTTATCAAGGCATTGATGGAGTTGGAACCTGGTGGTCGTCTGGCAATGGTAATTCCAGCAGAATTACTGAGCGTATTACATGCAGGAGCTGCTAGAGAATATCTGTTAAAGACATGTGAGTCGATACTTGTCCTAGACGCTGACGAATTATTTTTTGAAGGAACTCTGCAGAGGACAGTATTGTTAGCTGCTGTTCGTCGAAGGGCAGGGTTTCAAGGTAAGTCAAAAATTGCATTCGAAAAGATTTCTACTGATACCATCAGAAATTCATCGATAGATACTATTTTTCATAGTGCGCGATTTGTTGAGCGTGAAGCTGGTTCGGCAAAATGGATGGATGGCCTTCTAACTGATACAGAACGTGAAGCCCTTTTCTCGCTGAGCGGTAACACCAATATTCGCTTATTTTCAGATGTGGCAACTGTCCAAGTGGGAATTGTAACGGGCGCAAATTCATTCTTCGTTATCTCTAAATCGATAGCTGACAAATATAATCTTCATGAGTATACGCGACCGATGTTTGGCAGAAGCTCACACGTTCGAGGGCTCACGTACACTTCAGCTGATCACGAGGCTAACTTGAAAGCTGATTTACCTTGCCTATTCCTGGATTTGAACGCAACAGATTGGACAGACCTCTCACCTGGTGCAAAGGAGTATTTGCAGCTAGGCGAGTCTCTTGATCTTCACCTTCGGTATAAAACCCGAATCCGTAATCCTTGGTGGCATGTGCCGTCTGTATACAGGACAAATATCAGTTTGCTGAAAAGATCTAATGAAGCCCCCCGACTAATCGCTAATGATATTCAAGCCCTCACCACGGATACTGCGTATCGAATTTCCTCAACAATTGATTCCAGATTGTTAACATCTACTTGGTTGAATTCACTAACACTACTGGCTTGCGAACTGAATGGAAGAACTTACGGTGGCGGAGTTCTTGAACTCGTCCCAAGTGAGATTCGCAATACGCCTATTCCTGTGATTTCTAATCTAGGTTCCTTTGAAAAATTAGATGAGTCTTTGCGTAAAGGAGCCTCAATTTCTGAGTTACTTCCACAGCAAAATAAATTAATCGCAATGACGCTAGGTATTGGCTTGGAAGAACTATCGGCGCTTGAAAACGCACGTCAAAGGATGCTAACTCGTAGAACCAGGAAGGCCAACTAATGTCAACTAATCAGGAATCACTAAAATCACTTGTAGATTCTTTCAAATCAGGTGAGTCTACCTACTTATCTTCTGGCGGATACACTGAGGCTGAGACGCGGTTAGAATTTATTGATAAATTTTTCATTCTTCTCGACTGGGATGTTCATAACAGTTCGATGCTTCACCCCTCGATGAGAGAAGTGGTTATTGAAAGAACCAATCAGAGTAGTATGCGCCCTGAATTATATGTTTAGAATCAACGGTGAACCTCAGTTCTACGTGGAAGCTAAAAAGCCAGCGGTAGATATTTTTGTAGATAAAAATTCTATTTTTCAAGCCCGCCGCTATGGATATACGGATGAGCATCCCATAGTAGTTATTACTAATTTTCGCCAACTTTCAATTTATGATTCATCAATCCCAGTTGATGCATTGCGTGATCAAGCTGAGACCGGTTTACTATTCTCGTGCGTTTACACAGAGTTTGAATCTACATTTGAAGTTATCTGTAACTACTTATCCCGCTTGAAGGTTGGTACTGAAAGGTGGAACGAGCTGGTATCTGCGCATAAGCCAGTAGAATATCTTCCTGCTGGCACTCAGTTTCTCCAGCATCTGCAACAGTGGCGACTGGAGCTAGGGTCAAGCATCGTTACACGATCACCCAATATTGATGAGAGTGAGTTGAATGATATTGTTCAACTAATTATCAATAGATTTCTTTTCATTAGGATGTGCGAGGACCGTGGAATCGAGTTAGAAGATGAGCTGCGAACCGCAGCTGGAAACATTACAGTATCGATTGATAATCTTTTCGCTCGGATGGATAGACGCTACAATACAGGGCTTTTCGAACAATCCCCTCATTCTCAAAGCCCGATTTCATTGGTTGATGGTGTAACTTTATGTAATATTATTAATCGGCTCTACGCACCTACTTCACCCTTCTCGTACGCAGTTCTAGATGCGGATTTTCTCGGGCGAGTATACGAACAATCGCTGTCAGAAGGGCTGCGAATCGACCGTGACGCAAATAATGTCCCGAGGGTATCTCTCCAGCCAAAATCTGAATATCAACACCGCGATGTAGTTACGACTCCGCAGCCTTTGGTTGATGCTGTGGTCCATAAAGCAATCGATGAACTAGCTGGTAAGATTACCCAACCTAAAATTTTGGATTTTGCAACTGGCTCTGGACGTTTTTTGGTCTCTGCATACAGAAAGCTTGTGGATATTCTCATTGCAAATAGAATTGCCAACGGTCAATATGGATCCTTAATTAGGCGCAGCACAAACGACTATGGTTTGCCTTTCAGTGATAAGAAATCAATAGTCACTGAATCTTTGTTTGGTATCGATATTGACTTTAATGCTGTTGAAGTTGCACGTTTCAGCTTGCTCGTTGTTTTACTTGAAGATGAAACCTTGGATACTCTCCCGGTTGGCGGTTCTATTCTTCCGAATCTCCATAGCAACATTATCCATGGCAATAGCCTTGTGGGTCCCTCACTGGACCATCCCGATTGGCTTGAGGAACCGATTTACGCTGTAGACGTAGAGGCAATTGGTTTCACTGAGTTTGATGTAGTTGTTGGAAACCCTCCATATGTTTCAACAGAAGATATGCGTAAACTCAATATTGTCGAATTTAATATATTGCAGAATACGTATTCATCTCTTTCGCGTCAATGGGATAAATACTTTGCGTTCGTTGAATTTGGGATTTCTATGCTGTCACCAAACGGTGTCATTGGTGTTGTTATACCAAATAAGTGGATGACTGTTGTTTCTGCATCGTCATTTAGAGAATTGCTAGCGACATCTGTTCATATTAACTGGCTCAAAAATTTCACTCATCATTCGGTATTTGAGGAGAGGCAAATATATGTTTGTGGACTAGTTGCATCAAAAAATGAATCGCCAAGGATCGACTATTCCGAACCTTCTTCACTTTCCGACGGAGTTAATTCTGCATCAATGCACCAGCTGCAAAGAGCGACTTGGTTGCCTTCTCCTGTTTCGAAACCTTGGGTTCTGCCTGCGAATAGTGAGCAAGAAAATGTTTTACAGGCAATATTTCACCAATCAATACCATTAAAGGAAATTATGGAAGCTCGAAATGGGCTTCAAACTTCTGCAAACGATGTTTTTCTTATTCGAAACCCAACTGTTAATCTAGACGGTACAGTTACCTTCAATGCAAAGCTGAGGGGAAGCGGCAGTGTGCGGACGTGGACCATTGAATCTGACCTGTTGATTCCATATCTGGATGATTCCAAAAATGTGCTTTCATTCAGAACAATTGAAAGTGATTCCTATTTAATTTTTCCATATGTAGAAAACTCTGGGCGGGCATCTGGAAAATCATTAATTTCTGAAAACGATCTGCAAAACAATTATCCTAAAACTTATGAGTACCTGCTTAGCTGCAAAGAAAGGCTCCTTAATCGAGACCGAGGCGCAAAACAGCAAATGCGTGATGGTGGAGCTTTCTATGCTTATGGGCGTGGGCAAGCCCTCGGGTACGCTACTCAACGCCCAAAGATTTTCTATTCAGTGAATCAACGTGGCGACAAGTATGGGCTGGATAATCGAGGCGTTGCCTTTCAGTCTGGCGGTACAGCAGGAGAAGTAGCTTTGTTTCCACGCGATACGCCCTATGATATTGACTTTATATTGGGTCTCCTCGCACAGCCTGAGATAGAATTATTTTTACGAAAGCGTGGAAGCCCATTTCGGGGTGGTTTTTTCGCAAGGGGTACAGATGTGATTTCTTCTGTTCCAGTCCCAGAGCTAGACTTTACTGCTGATGTGGATATCGAATTCCACGATAAAGTTGTCTCTATTGTTAGAAATATTCGTAATAAAACGCAATCCCTTGCTAGTTGCCCTAGGCGTCTTCTGGATATTAGGAGGCGAGAAATTCAGCATCAAGAGAGACTTTTGTCTGAATTATTCAGAAGGAAATGGGGGTTGGTTGATTAATAATTATCAGATTTATCGCTTTGTTGAAATATGTTTCTAGAGAAATTTCTTTATTTCTCTGTTTGAAACAAGCTAGATAATATTTAGAATTTATGTGATTCGGTTATATTTTCTTAAACTGCGTACTCGTATAAAATGACGCTTGCCTGAACAATTCCACGACAAGTAGCGCCATCGCATCTTTGGGCGCAGTGGCGCTATTGCTCTCGGGGCTTGAAACAGAAAAACCGCCATACAGGCGGCATCAAATCGATAATCAAAGCGGCCTTCGTTCTCGTTAGGACGCTGTCAACAGTTATTGGTCCTAGTTTGACGGGCTTAGGCTGCAAGCTAGAACGCAGACTTGCCGTTATTTTGTACCAATTGGCGCGTCGTCTTTTTGCTCAGTCCGTAGTGGAGGGTTCGGTTCCAAAAGCTGGGGCATCCAGTGCGTTACCCAGGGCGGTGTTATCGATGTCTTGACCCATCACCACCATGTAAGCCTTACAAATCGCGTACGACTCTGGGTTGAGCTCCTGACCCAGCAGGCTCATATCGGCGGTGGGGTTCAGCTGATTAATCTTATCGTCAGCCACCGACAGCATACCGCCGGTGCCAGCCGTAGGGTCATAGACAGACCGGGCAATGTAATCAGTACGCAGGTCTTCATCATCAGCCAGCAGCAGGTTGACCATGAGCTCAATAACCTCACGCGGGGTAAAGTGCTCACCGGCAGTCAAGTTCTAAGCCTCAGCGAACTTGCGAATTAGCTCCTCAAAGATGTTGCTCATCTGCTCGTTAGTCACATTTTCGGGACATAGGTTTACCCGTGAGAAGTGCTGAATCACCTGAAAAAGTAGGTTTAAGGTTGCGCATAATTTAGCCACATTCCAAATGAACTGAGAATAGTTCAAAGAAGACACACAAGCCCCTCAACATTGGCAAACTAATGGCTCCGAATAAAAGCCCTAGCCACTGGGCAGAGCTATTACTCCGATAAAAACTAATAATACTCAAGGGGCAGGCTGGGAAGACGAAGTGCAGCTCTTGTGTCTCATCTGCTCACCAGGGCTGGGAGGTGAGCTAGCCAGGTGCTGGGTAGGGTAGAGGTAAACCCCGTAGAAGCGTAGGCGAAAGGACCCGCATGAAAACCCGCCCCTTCACCCAGGTCGATGTGTTCGGCTCGGCTCCGCTCAAAGGCAACCCCCTCGCCGTGGTGCTCGACGGCAGCGGCCTCACCGACGCTCACATGCAGGACTTTGCCCGCTGGACCAACCTCTCAGAAACCACCTTCATCACCCAACCGACTGACGCTCGGGCCGACTACGCCGTCCGTATCTTCACCCCCGGCGGCGAACTGCCCTTCGCCGGGCACCCCACCCTGGGTAGCGCCCACGCCTGGCTAGAAGCCGGTGGCGAGCCGCAGCGCCCAGACGTCATCGTGCAAGAATGCGCCGCCGGGCTCATCGACATCACCCGCAGCGGCCAAGAGCTCGCCTTCGCTGCCCCGGCTACCGTCCGCTCCGGTGCCCTCGACGAGGCAACCCTGGCAGACATCGCCACCGCCCTAGGGTTAGAGCGCAGCCAGATTCTCTCCCACCAGTGGGTCGACAACGGGCCCGGCTGGTCCGCCGTCGAAATTGCAGACCCCGACCGTCTGCTCGCCCTCACCCCGGACTTCGCCCGCGGCACAGATCTCAAACTCGGCGTTTTCGCCATGCACCCGGAAGGTTCAGAAATCGCCTACGACATCCGCGCCTTCGTGCCCGGTATCGGCGTTTCTGAGGACCCGGTCACCGGCTCCCTCAACGCCTCCGTCGCCCAGTGGCTTGCCCGCGAAAACCGGGTCGCCGGGACCTACACCGTACGCCAGGGCACCTGCCCCACCGCGACGGCAGACTCACCATCACGGTAGGGCAGGATGCCGGCCCCACCATCACACCCGATATTTGGGTTGGCGGGACAACCCACACCCTCATCAGGGGAGAGGCTAGTCTCTAGGTCTTTCACCACCTGCCGGGCTGAGCTGCCCCGCTAAGCCGGGGCAGGCGTCCGTCCCCGCTCATTGAATGTAACCGAAAATGCCATCTGCGCGTTCTTTGTTCGCGCAGATGGCATTTTCGGTTACATTCAAGAGTTCGCGTGCGCGCCTGCATGGAAGGAATTTGCGAGAACAGGGCAACCTACCGGCAGGGGTTATTTAACAACTAGGGACCAGATTCCTCCCGAAATCCTTGTGGTGCACACATACTATTGGGAGTTTTCTGGTCCCTACTTGGGGCGGAGCGGGCGTGCGCCGCAACCGGCCCTTAGCTCACCTCAACCTGGGCCGCGGCCTCGCGCCCGAACAGGTAGAGCACCAGTTCGCCCGGCTCGCCGGTCAGCACAGTCGCAACCTGGCCAGCAGGCGGAGCAATCACAGTATGAACAGCGGGGGAGTAACCCGGTGCTTCCAGCACCAGTCCCTGAGGGTACTTTGTCCCGGCCATAAGGCGAGCACGCGCCCGCAGAACCTTTCACATTTTCTCCTGCACACCCTCAGCCAGCACACGAGGGGCAGGCTGCTCGCCGTTAGTGAGTGAGGCGCGGCGGACATCCTCGGTATGAACAAAGTACTCAATCAGGTTCATTGCCTCGTCCAGGCCCGGGAAGCGCCTGCGCATGTGTAGGTAACCCGGCAACGTCTCAAAATCGCGCAGGGCCTTCTCGTAGCGGCGCTGGCCGGTCAGCTCATCAGCGAGCTGGATGGTGTGGCGCTCGGTGCGCGCAGCCAGCGGCCCGCCCATCACGCCTGCTGCCAGCGTTGGCTTGGACTCCCGCAGCAACAGGTGGGCTGCCATGTGGCGGGTTTCCCAGCCCTCGCAGAGGGTGGGGGCGGACGGCCCCGCGGCAGTGAGAGCATCTAGTAGGGCGGTGCGTTCTGAGGTAACAAGGGCAGAAGAAGTCATAGGCCCAGTCTAAACCCGAACGACGGATTACTCAGCCCAGGCACCAGCCCTACAAGCATCAGCCCCAGCCTGTAGCCAGATGCTGAGAGCTGCCCCAGCCCCGCTACCACCATCAGCTAGGATGGAAAGGTGAGTACACCAGCACCCAGCGCCACCGAGGGCGCTTCACTGCCCGTCGATATCGCCGCCCGCCTCAAACGCGATGAGCACGGCCTTTTCGCCGCAATTATTCAGCAGCACGACACCCGTGATGTGCTCATGCTCGGCTGGATGAACGACGAAGCCCTGCGCCGTACCCTCACCGAAGGCAGAGTCACCTACTGGTCCCGCTCCCGCCAGGAATACTGGCGCAAGGGCGATACCAGCGGCCACTACCAGTACGTCAAAAGCGTCAGTATCGATTGCGACGGCGACGCCCTGCTCATCGAAGCCGACCAGGTAGGCGCAGCCTGCCACACCGGAACCACCACCTGCTTCGAAGCCGGCGGGCAGCTGCCCGCCGCAACCGGCGTCCGCCCCGAATAGCTCCCCAGATACACCACAACCAGAGGAAACCATGCACGACTTGGGAATCGTCGAACCGACCCTAGAAGAGTTCCGTGAACTAGCAGCCAGCCGCCGCGTCATTCCCGTGCGCGTCAAAGTTCTCGCAGACGCCATGACCCCCATCGGCATCTACCGGGCCCTGGTCGCCGCCGACGGCGTACCCGCCCCCGGCACCTTCCTGCTGGAATCAGCTAACGAGCAGAAGCAGTGGTCACGCTACTCCTTTATCGGTGCCTCCAGCCGCTCAACCCTCACCACCAAGAACGGGCAGATTGTCTGGCAGGGGCTCACCCCCTCCGGCGCACCCACCGAGGGCGACCCCGTTGAGGCTATCCGCGAGACCCTGGAGATGCTGCATACCGAGCCCCTCGATAACCTGCCTCCGCTTACCAGCGGCCTGGTCGGCTACATGGGCTGGGACGTCGTGCGCCGCTGGGAGAAACTACCCGGCGGCCCAGCGGACGACGTCAACCTGCCCGAGTTTGCCCTGAACATCGTCTCAGATATGGCCGTGCACGATAACTCCGACGGCACCGTCACCCTCATCGCCAACGCCATCAACTTCAACGGCACCGACGACAACATCGACGCCGCCTACGCCGACGCGCTCTCCCGCGTCTACGCCATGATGGACAAACTCGCCCAGCCCGCCCCCGAGTCGGTCTCAACCCTCACCGGCACAGCGGACGTCGAGGCGCAGGTAGCCCGCGTCAAGCACACCTGGGCAGAACAGGGCTTCTTGGACGCCATTGAAAAGTCCAAGAAAAACATCATCGACGGCGACGTCTTCCAGATCGTGATCTCCCGCCGCTTCGAGGCAGAAAACCGCGCCAGCGCCCTGGACGTCTACCGGGTGCTACGCCAGTCCAACCCCTCGCCTTACATGTACCTCTTCAACTTCGAATCCACCGAAGACGGCGAGCCCTTCCAGATTGTCGGCTCTTCCCCCGAAGCCCTGGTTACCCTCAAAAATGGCATCGCCACCACCCACCCCATCGCCGGGTCCCGTCCGCGCGGTGCCACCCGCGAAGAAGACCTTGCCCTGGACGAAGAGCTGCTTGCCGACGAAAAGGAGCGTTCTGAGCATCTCATGCTCATCGACCTGGCCCGCAACGACCTCTCCCGCATCGCGATACCCGGCAGCGTCAGCGTCACCCAGTTCATGGAAGTCGAGCGTTTCAGCCACATCATGCACATCTCCTCCGAGGTGCAGGCCCAGCTGGCCGAGGGCATGAACGCCTACGACGTACTGCGCGTAACCTTCCCCGCAGGCACCCTCTCGGGCGCGCCCAAGCCCCGCGCCATGCAGCTACTCGATGAGTACGAGGTGAGCGCCCGCGGTATCTATGCCGGGGTCTGCGGCTACTTCGACTTTGCGGGCAATATGGATATGGCGATTGCCATCCGCACCGCGGTGCTCAAGAGCGGACGCGCCTACGTGCAGGCTGGTGCCGGTATCGTCATGGACTCGGTGCCCGCTTCTGAAGCCCAGGAAACCGTGAATAAGGCAGCTGCCCCGCTGCGCGCCGTGCTCACTGCGTCGGGTCTGGCGCCCCTGTCGACCGAGGTGATTGACTAGATGAGCGAGTCACAGGCCCAGCCTGCTGAGGTTGCTACCGCGCGCCCGGTGCCGGGCTGGGCTAAACCTGCCCGCGTGATGCTGGGGGCCATGGCGGTTTCTGCTGCCGCCTTCCTCACCACTTTGCCGACCTGGATTCGCGCCGAGGTCAGCACGGTCGTTTCGACCTCCACCCTGGACATTTCGGGGGCGGACGCCGGTTCCACCGTCTCTGCCCTAGCCCTGGTTGCCCTGGTGGCGTCGGTTGCCCTGCGGATTGCCGGGTCTAAGCTCCGGAAGGTGCTGGCTCTCTTGCTGGTGGGTGTGGGGCTGGGCCTGGCGGTAGCTGCCTTTGGTGTGAACGCCGACCCGCAGGCTGCGTCTATGGCCCAGGTCAGTGCGATGACCGGTACTAACGCCCCGGCTAACTCCTACGCTGTGACCGTCATGCCCCTGCTGGCGACCGTGTGTGGTGTGCTGGTTGCCCTGGCCGGTGTGTGGGCCTTTGTCGCTACCTCCCACTGGAAGACCGGGCGTAAGTACGACCGGTCAGCTGCTCGGGCAGCCCGTGTGGCTTCTGCCGAAGAAACGGACGAGATTGATGCCTGGGATTCCTTGAGCGAGGGCAAGGACCCCACCCTGTAGGAGGGGGCAGAACGTTTAAAGCCGCAGACCCGTTGCGATAGCGGGCTGCGGCTTTGCTGTATCTAGAGGGGTTTACAGGCCGAAGGACCCCTCTAGGCGGCTGCGGGAGCCTGGGTGTAGCAGTACCACCTGGCTGATAAGCTCATCGCCTGACCAGGTGCTGCGCAGTAGGCGCAGGCAGGGCTCGGTGGGGTTAATCTGCAGGTCGGACGCTTGTGAGCTGGTGGGTAGCACCGCTTCGACGGTGTGCGTGCCCCGGGTAATAGGGGAGCACTGCCCTAGGTAAAAGTTGGGGGTGAAGCTGGTGAAGTCCTGCTCTAGGTAGTCGGGTATGGCTACGGCGTTGACGTAGCGTTCTTCGCGCTGGATGGGCATCCCATCGTCGTAGTGGACCAGTACGCTGTGAAAGACCCTCTCACCCAGTTCGGGGGCTAGGCGGCGCTGGGCCTGGGCTGCCGGTATCTCTTCGAGAGCGAGTACCTTACTGCTGTGGGCGTGGCCGCGTTCGGTGATTTCATCGGCAATGTTGCGTACCTCAAGCAGGGCAGAGGGGTTCTTGTTCTCGGCTACAAAGGTGCCGACCCCGCGGGTGCGCACGAGCAGGCCCTCAAGCGTCATCTCGCGGATAGCTCGGTTGACGGTCATACGGGAGAGGCCCAGGGCGCTAGCGAGCTCGTTTTCTGAGGGGATGCTTTCGCCCGCTGCCCAGTGGCCGCTGTTGACTTGCTCGGTGATGATGGTTTTGAGCAGCTGGTAGGCGGGGGTTTTTGTGGCCTTGTAGTCAGCGAACTGCTGGGACAAGTCGGTGATTTTTTCCACGCCTACTCCCTTGACAACCAGTTGTATATACAAGAAGATAGGTGTGTGACCCTCTTCATCTTTCCACTGTACCGCCCCGGCGCGGTCAGGCAAAAGTAAAGAACCAGAAGCTGGGCAAAGCAGACCATCATGTACAAAGGAGTAGACATGACCACCAGCGGCCCCCGCCCCGTCCGCGCCCCTCGCGGCTCCGAACTCAACACCCTTGGCTGGCAGCAGGAAGGCGCCCTGCGCATGCTCATGAACAACCTTGACCCCGAGGTAGCCGAGCACCCCGATAACCTGGTGGTCTACGGCGGCACCGGCCGCGCAGCCCGCTCCTGGGAGGCCTTTGACGCTATCGTCGCCACCCTCAAGACCCTCAAGAGCGATGAGACCATGCTGGTGCAGTCCGGCAAGCCCGTGGGCGTCTTCCGCACCAACGAATGGGCTCCGCGCGTGCTACTGGCCAACTCCAACCTGGTCGGCGACTGGGCCAACTGGGAGCACTTCCGCAAGCTCGAAGCCGAAGGCCTGATGATGTACGGTCAGATGACCGCAGGCTCCTGGATTTACATTGGCACCCAGGGTATTCTGCAGGGCACTTACGAGACTTTCGGTGCGGTAGCCCGCAAGCGATTCAACGGCACTCTGGCCGGAACTATCACCCTCACCGCTGGCCTTGGCGGTATGGGCGGTGCCCAGCCCCTGGCTGTGACCATGAACGAGGGCGTGGCTATCTGCGTGGACGTTGACGAGTCCCGCGTTGACCGCCGCATCGACCACAAGTACCTGGACGTCAAGGCCCGCGACCTCGACCACGCCCTAGAGCTCGCCATCGAGGCCCGCGACGCCAAGAAGCCCCTGTCCATCGGCGTCGTCGGCAACGCCGCCGAGATCTTCCCCGAGCTGCTGCGCCGCAAGGCCCCCATCGACATCGTTACCGACCAGACCAGCGCCCACGACCCGCTCAGCTACCTGCCCACCAAGGTCACCTTCGAGGACTGGAAGGCAGAAGCTGCCCGCGACCCCGAACTCTTCACCAAGCGCTCCCGCGAGGCCATGGCAGCCCACGTTGAGGCAATGGTTGGCTTTATGGACGCCGGTGCCGAGGTCTTCGACTACGGCAACTCCATCCGCGATGAGGCCCGCAAGGCAGGCTACCAGCGCGCCTTTGACTTCCCCGGCTTCGTACCCGCCTACATCCGCCCCCTCTTCGAAGAGGGCCTGGGCCCCTTCCGCTGGTGCGCCCTCTCCGGCGACCCCAAAGACATCAAGAAGACCGATCAGGCCATTCTCGAACTCTTCCCCGAGAACGAGCACCTCAAGCGCTGGATCACCATGGCCGGTGAGAAGGTCGCCTACGAGGGCCTGCCCGCCCGTATCTGCTGGCTGGGCTACGGCGAGCGCCATAAGGCAGGTCTCAAGTTCAACGAGATGGTGGCTAGCGGCGAGCTCTCTGCCCCCATCGCCATTGGCCGTGACCACCTGGATTCCGGTTCGGTAGCATCCCCCTATCGTGAGACCGAGGGAATGAAGGACGGCACCGACGCCGTTGCCGACTGGCCCCTGCTCAACGCCCTGGTGAACACCTCATCGGGTGCGTCCTGGGTATCCATCCACCACGGTGGCGGCGTGGGCATGGGCCGCTCCATCCATGCGGGCCAGGTCTGCATCGCTGACGGTTCTGAGCTGGCCGCTGCCAAGCTGGAGCGGGTACTGACCAACGACCCCGGCATGGGCGTGATTCGCCACGCGGACGCCGGCTACGAGTATGCCCAGCAGGTTGCGGCTGAGCGTGGGGTTCGTATTCCCATGCAGGAAAACCGCTAGCCATGACCAGCCGTCTCTTTATCAACATCGGGTCACTGGTCACCAACGACCCCACCCTGGACCGCGGGCCCCTCGGCGTACTCGAAAACGCCGCCTTCGTGGTGGAGCAGGGCCGAATCACCTGGGTTGGCGCAGCCAGCCAGGCACCGGCGTCCGACCGCTGCCTAGACCTGGGCGGGCGCGCCGTGCTGCCGGGCTTCGTGGAGTCCCACTCCCACCTGGTTTTTGCCGGGGACCGCTCGCACGAGTTTGCCGCCCGTATGGAGGGCAAACCGTACGAAGCTGGTGGCATCCGCACCACCATCGAGGCTACCCGGGCCGCAAGTGCAGCTGAGCTGGAACTCACCACCCGCTCGCTCATGCAGGAGTACGCCCGGGCCGGGGCGACCACGATTGAGGTGAAGACCGGCTATGGCCAGTCGGCTGAATCTGAACTGAAATCGGTGCAGGTCGCTGCGGCCTGCACCGACGAGGTCACCCTGCTGGCTGCCCATGTGGCTCCGCCGGAGTACCGGGATAAGCACGATGAGTACGTGCAGATGGTGGTTGACACCATGATCCCGGAGTGCGCCCCCTACGCCTCATGGATTGACGTATTCTGCGAGCGCGGTGCCTTTAGCGAGGACGAATCCCGGGCCGTTTTGCAGGCCGGTATCGCTGCCGGTTTGAAGGTGCGCGTGCACGGGAATCAGCTGACCTACGGGGCCGGTGTGCAGCTGGCGGTTGAGCTGGGCGCTGCCAGCGTGGACCACGTGGTCTACCTGACGGACGCGGACGTCGACGCCCTAGCTAACAGCTCCACGGTGGCTACCGTGCTGCCCGGGGCAGATTTTTCAACCCGGGGCGCCTACCCCGACGCCCGCCGCCTGCTGGATGCCGGGGCAACGGTGGCGCTGGGGGCAGACTGCAATCCCGGTACCTCCTTCACCACCTCCATCCCCTTCTGCATCGCCCTGGCCGTGCGGGATCTGCACATGAGCCCCGATGAAGCCGTCTGGGCGGCAACCGCCGGGGGAGCGGCAGCCCTGGGGCGCACCGACATCGGTGCCATCACCGTGGGAGCCCGCGCCGACGTCCTCGCCCTGGATGCCCCCAACCACCTGCACCTGGCTTACCGCCCCGGCGTGCCCCTGGTCGCAGGTGTCTGGAAGGACGGGCAGACCGTCGTACCCCTGTACGAGGAGGAAAACTAGTGATCCAGGCAATAACCGACCGGCCAGCCCTGGCATGGAGCGGACGCGACGACGGGGCCGGAGCCGAACACCGCAGGCTCTTCCAGGCCGTGCAGCCGCTCGCCCAGCTCACCCAGAAGCCGGACGCCCTCTTCATCGGCTTTGCCTCCGACGAGGGAGTGCGCCGCAACCAGGGGCGCACCGGCGCCGCCGAAGGGCCCACCGTCCTGCGCTCTGCCCTGGGCACCCTGGCCCTGGCCCAGAGCGCGTCTGGCAAGCGCCGCACCGACCTCGTCCTGGGGGACGCCGGTGATGTCGTCGTCACCAACCGCGACCTCGTCGGTGGCCACCGCAGGCTATCAGAAGCCGTCACCGCCACCATCGACGAAGGCTCCCTGCCCGTGGTACTCGGCGGCGGGCACGAAGTCGCCTACGGCACCTACAAGGGGCTGGCGGCGTCCGCCCGCAGAAAAAATCACCGGGGGCAGGGCAGAGCCGCGCGCATCGGCATCCTCAACCTCGACGCCCACTTCGACCTGCGCGAAGCGGACGAACCCACCAGTGGAACCCCCTTCAGCCAGGCGCTCGCCGACGAAGAATGGGCAGGCACCGAACTGACCTACGCGGTCGTGGGCATCTCTGAGGCAGCCAACACCCAGGTACTCTTCGACGCCGCAGACCGCGCCCGCGTGCACTACCTGCTCGATGAAGAAACCCACTGGGGCAACCTACAAGCCATCGACAAGTTCGTTGAGGTCTTCACCGCAAACGTCGACCTGATCTACCTGACCCTGGATCTGGACGTCCTGCCGGCGGCCGTTGCCCCCGGCGTCAGCGCCCCTGCCGCGCTGGGCGTAGACCCTGCCATCATCAACCGCATCATGGGTAGGGTTGCTGCCTCGGGTAAGCTCGCCGCCTTCGACGTGGCCGAACTCAACCCCTCCCTCGACATCGACGGACGCACCGCCAAAACCGCAGCCCGCCTGATTCACACCGTCCTGACCTGGCATACGCCTCTGCCGGAGTAGGGCACCTCAATACACTTTCAAAGGAGAAAACCATGACCACCACCATCACCGTCGGCATCGGGCCCGTGAGCTTCGCCGACCTGATTGCAGTTGCCCGCCACGGCGCGGCCGTCACCATCAGCGACGAAGCCCTGGCTGAAATCGAAAAATCTAGCCAGCGTATCCGCGACCTTGCCAACTCCGATACCCCCGTCTACGGCGTCTCCACCGGCTTCGGCGCCCTGGCTAACAAACACATCCCCCTTGAGATGCGCAAGGCACTGCAACGTGGCCTGATCCGCTCCCACGCGGCAGGCTCCGGCCCCGAGGTTGAAACCGAAGTGATTCGCGCCCTTATGCTCCTGCGCCTTTCAACCCTGGCAACCGGTCGCACCGGCGTCCGCCCCGTCGTCGCCCAGGCCTACGCCGACATGCTTTCTGCCGGCCTCACCCCGGTGGTGCGCGAGTACGGTTCGCTGGGCTGCTCCGGCGACCTGGCGCCCCTGTCGCACTGCGCCCTGGCCATCATTGGTGAAGGTCAGGTGCGGGACGCCGACGGCCAGCTCTACGAGACTGCTGAGGCTTTCGAGAAGTTCGGGCTGACCCCGGTTGAACTGGCAGAGAAGGAGGGCCTGGCCCTCATCAACGGCACCGACGGCATGCTGGGCATGCTGGTGATGGCCCTGACCGACCTGGACGCCCTGGTCAAGCTCGCCGACATCGCTGCGGCCATGAGCGTGGAGGGTCTTGCCGGGACCGACCGCGTCTTCGCCCCCGACCTGCACCAGCTGCGCCCCCACCCCGGCCAGGGGGCAGCGGCTGCCAACATGAAGAAGGTGCTGGAGGGCTCCGGCATTATCCAGCACCACGCCGAGAACGTGACCACCTACGTGCAGGACGCCTACTCCCTGCGCTGCGCGCCCCAGGTCGCCGGTGCCGTGCGCGACACCATCGAGCACGCCCGCACTGTTGCCCTGCGCGAGCTGGCCTCGGCGGTCGATAACCCCGTGGTGACCCTCGACGGCCGTGTGGAATCCAACGGTAACTTCCACGGCGCCCCGGTCGCCTACGTGCTGGACTTCCTGGCTATCGCCGTAGCCGATGCTGCCTCCATCTCGGAGCGCCGCACCGACCGCTTCCTCGATGTTGCCCGCAACCGCGGCCTGCCGCCCTTCCTGGCCGACGACCCCGGCGTGGACTCGGGCCACATGATCGCCCAGTACACCCAGGCCGTGATTGTCTCTGAGCTCAAGCGCCTGGCTGTGCCCGCCTCGGCAGACTCCATTCCTTCCTCGGCTATGCAGGAGGACCACGTCTCCATGGGCTGGTCGGCTGCCCGCAAGCTGCGCAAGGCGGTGGACGGGCTCACCCGCGTCCTCGCCATCGAAATCCTGACCGCCGCCCGCGGTATTGACCTGCGCGCCCCGCAGACCCCTTCACCGGCAACCGCCGCTGTGATTGAGCGCCTACGCAAGGACGTCGCTGGCCCCGGCCCCGACCGCTTCCTCTCACCCGAAATCGAACAAACCGTGGAACTGGTCGCCAACGGTGAGCTGCTGGCTGCGGCTGAAAGCGTCACCGGCCGTCTCGCCTAGTTCTCCGTCTTACGGAAATATAAAGGCACACGGGTGCCTAAACTGGGCCAAAGAGCCCGCTATCTTCTAAGATAGAGATAAGCACCCGTGTGCTCGGCACCCCATACACCTGCGAACGCACGCCCACACACTACAAGGAGACTCACATGGCACAGCAGACCGTTGAGATGGTCCCCGACCTGCCCTACAACAACCACGGCAACACCACCGCCTCATGGGCCATGGTCATTATCATGATTGTCGGCGCAATCATCGGTGCCGTCGGCTTCTGCATCTCAAACACCCCCATCTTCGTTGTCGGCGTCGCCATCATCGCCATCGGCGTTGTTGCCGGTATCGTGCTGCGCTCAGCTGGCTACGGCCAGGGCGGCAAGCACACCAAGTACCACCACTAAAACCCAAACCCACCCGGGTGAGGTTTAGAGAAGGGGCACCCCGCACAGGCGCGAGGTGCCCCTTACCTTTTCTTCACATGTGTTCTCACCCGGTGAACCCGTCTGGCAAACGTTCAGCCACCTGAGCGATACTAGAGGGGCACCACCAACCCAACCTGCGCCGTCCGCGCACCAGCACCAAGGGGCACCATGACCGTACTTGACGACATCATCGTAGGCGTCCGCGAAGACCTCGAAACCCGCCGCGCCGCCCTGCCACTGGACGAGCTCAAGCAGCGCGCCGCCGCCCAGGCTCCCGCGCTTGATGCCCTAGCCGCCCTGCGCGGTGCCGAAACTGGCAGTGTTGAAATTATTTCAGAGGTCAAGCGGTCCTCACCGTCTAAGGGCGCCCTCTCCGACATCCCTGACCCCGCGGAACTGGCCGCCGCTTACCAGGCCGGGGGAGCAGCCGCTATCTCGGTACTCACCGAAGAGCGCCGCTTCAAGGGAACCCTGGCTGACCTCGACGCCGTCCGCGCCGCCGTCAGCATCCCAGTGCTGCGCAAGGACTTCACCGTCGACGAGTACCAAATCTGGGAGGCCCGCGCCCACGGTGCTGACCTGGTTCTGCTCATCGTTGCCGCCCTCGACGACGACACCCTGCGCCGCTTTCTCGACCTCACCCACGAACTCGGCATGAATGCCCTGGTCGAAACCCACACCCCCGAAGAAATCGAGCGGGCTGTTGCAGTGGGCGCCCGTATTGTGGGTGTGAACGTGCGCAACCTCAAGACCCTAGAGGTCGATAACGCCAACTTCAGCAAGCTAGCCCCCCTGCTGCCCGCCGATGCCATCATCGTGGCAGAATCCGGCGTTGCCAGCCCCGAGGACGTCGCCGACTACGCCTCGCACGGCGCCAAGGCTGTGCTGGTGGGCGAGGCCCTCGTAAAATCTGGCACCCCCACCGAGACCCTGCGCGACTTCCGCGCCGCCGGTGTCCAGGCCCGGCAAACCTGGCTGGGCTCCCAGCCAGCCTAACCCCACACCTGCTTACCCCGCACCGCGCCTGCCGCGCCCCGAGAGAGCCGAGCACAGGCGTCCGCCCCCCCATCAGACACTCAACGTTTAGCCCACCGAAGGGAAACCCCATGACTGAAACCCTCGCAGACCAATTCCTGGCCTCGGGCCAGAGCCTCAAAAACGCGCCCGGCCCCTACTTTGGGCAGTACGGCGGGCGCTACATGGCAGAATCCTTGATTGCCGCCATGGACGAGCTCGAAGCCACCTTCAACGAGGCTAAAAACGACCCCGAATTCTTAGCCGAGTTCCGCCGCCTCTCGGCCGAATACTCCAACCGCCCCTCCCCGCTGACCGAGGTTCCCCGCCTCTCCGCCGAAGCCGGGGGAGTGCGCTTCTTCCTCAAGCGCGAAGACCTCAACCACACCGGGTCCCACAAAATCAACAACGTCATCGGCCAGGCCCTGCTGGCTAAGCGCATGGGCAAGACCCGCCTCATCGCCGAAACCGGCGCAGGCCAGCACGGGGTCGCCACCGCCACCGCAGCCGCCCTCTTTGGCATGGAATGTGTGGTCTACATGGGCGAAGAAGACACCGAACGTCAGGCCCTGAACGTCGCCCGCATGCAGCTGCTGGGCGCAACCGTCATCGCCGTGCAGACCGGCTCCCGCACCCTCAAAGATGCCATCAACGAGGCTCTGCGCGACTGGGTATCCAACGTTGACACCACCCACTACCTGCTCGGCACCGCAGCAGGCGCCCACCCCTTCCCCGCCATGGTGCGTTACTTCCACGACGCCATCGGCACCGAAGCCCGCGAACAGTTCCTCGAAGCCACCGGCACCCTGCCCACCGGCATCGCAGCCTGCGTCGGCGGCGGCTCCAACGCGATCGGCCTCTTCCACGCCTTCCTCGACGACGCCGATGTCAAAATCTACGGCTTCGAAGCCGGCGGCGACGGGATCGACACCGACCGCCACGCAGCCACCATCAACCTGGGCCGCCCCGGCATGCTCCACGGCGCCATCACCTACCTCATGCAGGACGAAGACGGCCAAACCATCGAGTCCCACTCCATCTCAGCAGGCCTCGACTACCCCGGTGTCGGCCCCGAACACGCCTACCTCTCAGACATTGGCCGCGTAGACTACCAGGCCGTCACCGACACCGAAGCCATGGACGCCCTGCGCCTGCTCTGTCGCACCGAAGGCATCATCCCCGCCCTCGAATCGGCCCATGCGCTCGCCGGTGCCCTGCGTGTTGCTAAGGAATGGGCGGACGCAGACCCCGCGACCGCTCACGAAAAGTCCATGATTGTCTGCCTTTCCGGCCGCGGAGATAAGGACATGGAAACCGCCCTCAAGTGGTTTGGCTTGGGCAAGGCTATTCCCTCGACCAGCCTGAACGTGGGGAACAAGGAAGCCGCGGCGGAAACCGCCTCGCAGAACGATACGACCGCACAAAACGAAAGCAAGGGTGCCTAATGAGCCACATCGATTTTCAGGACGAAACCCGCTACTCCGTGCGCAAGGGTAGCTTCCCTGCCCCCAACCCCGACTCCAAGATGGCCGTCCGCCTTGCCGAGTGCAAGGCTGAGGGTCGTGCTGCCCTGATCGGCTACCTGCCGGTAGGCTACCCCAGTGTTGATGAGTCTATCGAGGCTGCGATTGAGATGGGCCGGAACGGGGTCGACATTATCGAGCTGGGTCTGCCCTACTCAGACCCGGTCATGGACGGCCCCGTGATTCAGCGGGCCACTGTTGAAGCCATTGATAAGGGCTTCCGTACCGATGATCTCTTCCGTGCGGTCCGCGAGATTACCGCCGCCACCGATGCCGTGGTGCTGGTGATGACCTACTGGAACCCCGTGCTGCGCCGCGGCGTCGACCGTTTCGCCCAAGAGCTGGTTGCAGCCGGTGGTGCGGGTCTGATTACCCCCGACCTGGTTCCCGATGAGGCCGCTGACTGGTTTGAAGCGTCCGAGAAGCACGGCCTGGACCGCATCTTCCTGGCAGCAATCTCGTCCACCCCTGAGCGTCTAGCCCTGATTTCGAAGGCTTCGAGCGGCTTTGTCTACGCTGTCTCGGTTATGGGCGTGACCGGTGCCCGCTCGTCGGTGAACACCGCAGCAGAGACCCTGGTTTCTGACCTGTGTGCCGCCGGTGCCCCCGCTGTCTGCGTGGGGCTGGGCGTTTCAAAGCGTGAGCACGTTGAAGAAATCGGTGCCTACGCCGACGGTGTCATCGTGGGCACTGCCCTGGTGAAGGCTCTGGCTGAGGGCGGCCCGTCCGCTGTGGGTGCTCTGACCCGCCAACTAGCTGGCCGCGAGTAGGGTAGGGGCCGAATGACTGCTACTGTGCTTGCTTCCATCCCCTCGCCGTCCATCTCGACTATCGAGCTGGGCCCCCTGACCATCCACTTCTATGCCCTCTGTATTTTGGCGGGCATTATGGTGTGTATGTGGCTCACTGGCCGCCGCTGGGCCGCCTGGGGCGAGGACCCCGAGAGGGTCTGGGACGTTGCCATGTGGGCCATTCCCTCCGGCATTATCGGTGCCCGCCTCTACCACGTGCTGATTACCGACCCGGGCTCCTACTTCGGTGAGGGCGCTGACCTGCTTGATGTCTTCAAGATTTGGGAGGGCGGTATCGGCATCATGGGCGCGATCTCGGTCGGTGGCCTGGGTGCCTGGTACGCCTGCCGCCGGTACGGTATTTCGCTGGCTAAGTTCGCGGACGCCGCCGCCCCCGGAATCATGATCGCCCAGGCTATGGGCCGCTGGGGCAACTGGTTTAACCAGGAGCTCTTCGGCAAGCCCACCACCCTGCCCTGGGGCCTGGAAATTTCGGCTACCTCGCCCAACTTCCCTGATCAATACCCGGCGGGCACGCTCTTTCACCCGACTTTTCTCTATGAGTCCCTGTGGAACCTGGTGGGCGCGGCCCTGCTGATTGCCCTGGGCCGTCGCGGCATCTTCCAGCTGGGCCAGACCTTCTGGGCCTACGTTGTCTGGTACGGTTTTGGCCGTCTCATGATTGAGACTTTCTTGCGAATCGATACCGCTGAGATGCTGCTGGGGGTTCGTATTCACGTGTGGACGTCCGGCGCAATCTTGCTGCTGGGCATCGTCATGTTCGCGCTGATGGGGCTACGAGCGCGTAGGCGTGGCGAGCTCCCGGGGGCCTATAGGCAGGATGCTGTCGTGCCCAGCGCGGACGAGTCCGCCCCGGCGTCCGTCCGATCCGGCGACTAGCGCACAAGCATAGAAACTAATCCGCACTTATTCTGAATAGTCCGCAACTAGTTGCGGGTACATCAGAATAAGTGCGGATTACTTTTTACTCTGGGACAGCCTGGCATGACTCTCGGGCTTACCACTTGCGGCAGCTGGCTTAGACCCTACTCTTTTTCTCTTGACCCTACGGTTTATCTCGGGGCGAAGAGAGAAGGGGCAGGGTCTTATTGCATCACTTAACAAATTGATATGTCTGCTTATCAAAAGGTAGGGTTAAGGTAAGTATTATGGATTGCGTCAATGACTGGCGCAGATTTCACCTGGGTCACGACGCTCACGGGGCTGGTTGTAGGGCTTCCGTTCGCCGCTGCTGGTTTTAACCGAAACCTGGCGCAGTGGGAGCGTAACGAATACCAGCAGGTGCGATAAAAGGTGGTGTGTAGATGTGAAGCGACAGCGCTTACAAATGCTTGGGCTAACGGGAATGATGCTCTTGTCTGGTTGTTCCGCGTCTGAAGCTGGTGTTGATACGGTGAGTCTGGAACCACCTGCGGGCGCTTATGCGTGGACTCCAATTACTAAAGGTTTTGACCATCACATTAGAACCTGATCCGCACTTATTCTGAATAGTCCGCAACTAGTTGCGGGTAAACCAGAATAGGTGCGGATTACTTTTTGCCCTGGGCTAGTCTGGTGAGCAGGGCGGACGCGCGGTGGGCCCGCATACTCACCAGCGACGAGTTCGTAGAGTCACTGGGCTTCTGTATAGAAGCGTAGAGATAGTAGCCCGCCAAAGCGACAACAGTAGCCTGCAAGAACCCAATCGCAGGGCGCCCGGACGTCGGCATCAGCTCGTATACCTCAGCGAGAGTCAGCTCGGGGTCAGCAATCAGAGCATCAGTTGCCACCGAGGCCCAGTCAATTTGGGTGTTACCCACCGTCGCCCAAGGCCAGTCAATCAAAATAGCCTCGCCAGTGGGGCGAATCAGAATGTTGTCGCCCCGCAAATCGGTATGCACATAGGAGCTCCCTGCCAGATGGGCGACCAGGTGCTCGTCTACAAAGGCGGCAAACTCGGCGGCTTTCATGTTGATAAAGGGCAGTAGCTGCACCAGCTGCTGATAGGAATCAGTGGCCTGAACATAGACCAGGTGCTCTTGGGTTACACCCCGAGCGAGTTTGTACCAAAAAATGAGTTCCTCGGTCAGGTCAGCTTCGGTGGTTGGTAGGTTTAGGTCTGGGTCAACCGGAACCCGGCTCATGCTCTCTAAGGACCGAAAAACGGCGGCCAGTTCCTCTTTCTGCCAGGGGCTTGCCGGGTGCCACCCCTCGATATCTTCCAGAAGCAGAGCAACCCAGCCTGCGTCGTCCGCCTCGGGAAAATCGCGGGTGGCAAGGACGGACGGGATCGGGGTGCTGCTGGGGAAGGACGCGGTGATGCGGCCCTCCTGCCGGTGCAGGTCAGCCGTGTGAGGATGGAGGCTAGCGTCAACAGCCTTGAGGAAAGCCCTGTGCCCGCTTGCAGTGACTAGGCGGTCGGCGGTGCCCAGGCTGTACCCGCCGCTTTGCGACTCAGCGCCTACCACGGGGCTGCCTAGCTCTTCTTCAACCCATGCCTGTACGGAACGGGGGAGGTCTGCCCAAGTGGCACGTTGGCTGGTGGCTACTGCGGATGCGGTCTGGTCGCTCATGGCTCTAGTGTAGCTACCAGGTGCTGCCAATGGCGGTACATCCCCTTCGGCGCTCTTAGTGTAGTTTGCGCCGTAACAGGGCAGAAAAAAGCTCAGAGCCCTGGCGCCTAACCGTATTCAACACCTAGGCTTTAAGTGAGCCACACCACCCAGTCTGGTTTACTTTGAAGGAGCTATCACATGGACACCATGAAAGCCGTTGTTGTTTCTGACCGCCTCGATGGAACCGTAGATATCAAGGACGTCCCCGTACCCGAAGTAGGGCACGGGCAGGTGCTTGCCAAGATTGAATACTCGGGCATCTGCCACACCGACCTGCACGTAGCAGCCAGCGATTTCGGCGAAAAGCCCGGTCGCATCCTGGGGCATGAGGGCGTCGGCGTGATTACCGAAGTTGGCCCCGGTGTAGACCACCTCGAGGTAGGCGACCGTGTCTGCGTTCCCTGGTTCTTCAAGGGCTGCGGCCATTGCGAATACTGCACGGACGGCCGTGAAACCTTCTGCCGCTCCGTCATCAATGCCGGCTACACCGCCGATGGTGGCATGAGTGAATACACCCTGCTCTATGCTGACTACACCGTCAAAGTCCCTGATGCCCTCGACCCGGTCGAGGCGACCTCTATTACCTGTGCGGGTGTGACCACCTACAAGGCTGTGAAGGAAAGCGGCGTGCGCCCCGGCCAGTGGATTGTCTGTTTTGGTGCCGGCGGCCTGGGCAATCTCTCTGTGCAGTACGCCAAGAACGTCTTTGGCGCCCAGGTCATTGCCGTTGACCTCAACGAAGACAAGCTGCTGCTGGCTAAGGACAGCGGTGCAGACGTAGTCATTAACGCCAAGAACGTTGAAGACGTTGTAGAAGAAATCAAGAACACCACCGGCGGCGCTGGTGCCCACGTTGCTGTTGTTACCGCCGTGGCTAAGGCAGCCTTCAACCAGGCCGTTGACTCTGTGCGCGCCGGTGGCACCGTGGTTGCCGTTGGTCTGCCCACCGAGTCCATGGACCTCAACATCCCCCGCCTGGTGCTTGACGGCATTAAGGTGCAGGGCTCCCTGGTGGGTACCCGCCAGGATCTCGCCGAGGCCTTCGAATTTGGCGCCCAGGGGCGCGTCAAGCCCGTGGTTCAGCTGCGCCCGGTCGAAGATGCCCAGGCAATCTTTGACGAAATGCACGCCGGCTTAATTAACGGACGCATGGTGCTCGACTTTACGGGGGCAACCCACTAAATGGCCTACCGCTGGGTGGGGCTCTGGAGCTTTCCAGGGCCCCACTTTTCTACTCTCTATATGAAATATTTATCTCATATAGCAAGATTTAAAGTTTCAAGTCTGTTTCAATTTACCGCCGCTGCGTAACGTCACTCTTTGAATAATTACGCAAAATATTCATGACCTAATCCGGCTTTGCCTAGGTCACACGGGCTCAATTTCTAGACAAAGAGCGTATCTAGTAGGGGAGTGACCCCAAGCCCACCCGTGTAACGCCCAGCTGCCTGTTGAATCTTTACACGCAGGGGCGTATAAATTTACACATACGTAACGAAGTCTCTAGAGACTGATGGAACATTACTCTCGCACCTACCCGAATGCGAGGCGAACCGCAGGCTCAGGCCCCCACCCGGGCGTCCTTGAGTCACCACACGCTCCATCGTCACAGCGAGGCGACCACCGACATCTTGTGCTACAACGGAGCGGCTAAACCGCAGGTATCCTGTGCCATCAGCTCCAGCGCGCCAGCCGTTTAGCCCATTCCACCGGCACCAGAGCCCAACGTAAGTAGGAACGGCCCACATGAGTCACACCACGCTCGGCAGTGCAGTCCACGCCGATAAGACCTTCACCCAGGACCCCCACACCCTCGGGCACGCCCCTTCACCCTTCACCACCTTTGCTTCCATTCCCGAGGCTACCGGTCTCTACAGCCCTGAGAATGAAAAGGACGCCTGCGGTCTGGCGATGATTGCCACCCTGCGCGGTACCCCCGGCCACGACATCGTTGATCACGCACTGACAGCCCTGCGCCGTCTGGAGCACCGTGGCGCTGTTGGTGCGGACGAGGGAACCGGCGACGGCGCCGGTATTCTGCTGCAGATTCCCGATGCCTTCCTGCGCGAGGTCGTAGACTTCGACCTGCCCGAACTCGGTAAGTACGCAGTGGGCACCGCCTACCTGCCTAGCGGTGGTGAGAACGCCGAAGAGCTCAAAGAGGGCCTGACCCAGATTGCCCAGCGCGAGGGCCTGCGCGTGCTTGGCTGGCGCGAGGTGCCGGTCAAGGCAGATATCGTCGGTAAGGCTGCCCGCGAGGTCATGCCCTACTTCGTGCAGATGTTCATCGCAGAGGCATCCGGCGAAGACCTGGATGCCGTCAACGCCCCCTTCACTGGGCACATCCCCGTCATCAACCTGGACGAAGATTCAGAGCGCCGCCAGCTCGACCAGAAGGCCTTCCGCGTGCGCAAGCGGGCCCAGCACAAGCTCGGCGTCTACTTCCCGTCCTTCTCATCGCGCACCATCGTCTACAAGGGCATGCTGACCACCGCGCAGCTTGAACCCTTCTACCCGGATCTCTCCGACCCGCGTTTTGCCACCAAGCTAGCGATCGTCCACTCGCGTTTCTCGACCAATACCTTCCCCTCCTGGCCCCTGGCCCAGCCCTTCCGCACCATCGCTCACAACGGCGAAATCAACACGGTCAAAGGCAACCGCAACTGGATGCGCGCGCGCCAGTCCCAGATTAAGTCCCCGGTTCTGGGCCGCAACCCCGAAGAGCTCTTCCCGATTTGCTCGGTGGGTGCCTCTGACTCCCAGAGCTTCGATGAAGTTGCAGAACTGCTGATGCTCTCGGGCCGTTCGGCTGCCCAGGTGCTGATGATGATGGTTCCCGAGGCCTGGGAAAACCACGAGACCATGGACGAGGACCGCCGCGCCTTCTACCGCTACCACTCATCCCTCATGGAGCCCTGGGACGGCCCCGCCGCTATTGCGTTTACGGACGGCGATAACGTCGGCTCCGTCCTGGACCGCAACGGTCTGCGCCCCGGCCGCTACTGGGTCACCGACGAGGGCCTGGTCATTCTGGCCTCTGAGGTTGGCGTGGTCGACATGCCCGAAGAGAAGATTGTTGAGAAGGGCCGCGTTTCGCCCGGCAAGATGTTCTTCGTTGACACGAAGGCAGGACGCCTGGTGCCCGACAAAGAGGTCAAGGCAGCGGTTGCTGCCGAGCAGCCCTGGAAGCAGTGGGCCGATGAGAACATCGTTGACCTGGCTGACCTGCCCGAGCGCGAGCATATCCGCGCCTCCCGTAAGTCGATTCTCAAGCGTCAGCAGACCTTCGGCTACACCGAAGAAGAGCTGCGGAAGATTCTCGCCCCGATGGCAAAGACTGGCGCTGAACCCATCTACGCCATGGGCACCGACACCCCCATCGCGGTGCTGTCCACCCGCCACCGCCTGCTCTTTGACTACTTCGTGCAGTCCTTTGCCCAGGTGACCAACCCGCCGCTGGACTCCATTCGTGAAGAGCTGGTGACCAGCCTCAAAACCTCTATCGGTGCCGACGGCAACCTGCTGCGCAACGGCCGCGTCAAGGTACAGCACGTGGGGCTCAACTTCCCCGTCATCAACAACGACGAACTCGATAAAATTGCCCACATCGAGGACGAGGACGGCATGCCCGCCGCTCTCAAGGTCAGCGGCCTCTACCCGGCTCACGGGGGAGAAGAAGCCCTGCGCGCCCGTATCGCTGAAATCTGCGAAAAGGTTTCTGCCGCTGTAGAACGCGGCGTGCAGTTCCTGATTCTTTCAGACCGTAACTCCAATGGCGCCTGGGCACCCATCCCGTCCCTGCTGCTGACCAGCGCCGTCCACCACCACCTGCTGCGCTCAGCTACCCGCACCAAGGTCGCCCTGATTGTTGAAGCGGGCGATGTGCGCGAGGTGCACCACGTTGCCACCCTGATTGGCTACGGCGCCTCGGCCGTCAACCCCTACCTGGCCATGGAATCAGTCGAAGAGCTGGTAGCCCAGGGCGAAATCACTGGTGTAACCGAGTCCGAAGCGGTCTACAACCTCATCAAGGCTCTGGGTAAGGGTCTGCAGAAGATTATGTCCAAGATGGGTATCTCCACCGTCTCCTCCTACTGCGGTGCGCAGACCTTCGAGGCTCTGGGCCTCTCCCAGCAGGTCGTTGACCAGTTCTTCACCGGCACCCACTCCCAGATGGACGGTGTGGGCCTGGACGTCATCGAAGCTGAAACCCGCAAGCGCCACCACGATGCCTACCCCGACGACGGCGTTTCTGTACCCCACCGCGCCCTGGAAACCGGCGGTGAGTACGACTGGCGTCGCGAGGGCCCGCCCCACCTCTTCAACCCCCAGACCATCTTCCGTCTGCAGCACTCGACCAAGACCCGCCGCTACGACATCTTCAAGTCCTACACCAAGCTGGTCGACGACCAGGCCAAGGACCTGATGACCCTGCGCGGCCTCTTCACCTTCACCGAAGACCGCACCCCCATCTCCATCGACGAGGTCGAGCCCGTCAGCGCGATCGTCAAGCGCTTCTCCACCGGTGCTATGAGCTACGGCTCCATCTCCAAGGAAGCCCACGAAACCCTGGCGATTGCCATGAACCGCCTGGGCGCCAAGTCCAACACCGGCGAGGGCGGTGAGGACGTCGACCGTCTGCTCGACCCTGAACGTTGCTCCGCCATCAAGCAGGTAGCCTCCGGTCGCTTCGGCGTTACCTCCCTCTACCTGACCAACGCCGACGACATTCAGATCAAGATGGCCCAGGGCGCCAAGCCTGGTGAGGGCGGCCAGCTCATGGCCCAGAAGGTCTACCCCTGGGTAGCCAAGACCCGCCACTCCACCCCCGGTGTCTCCCTGATTT
>NZ_SPQC01000013.1 GCF_004569295.1 Rothia nasimurium | reverse complement strand
CCACGATATCTACTCCATCGAGGACCTCGCCCAGCTCATCTACGACTGCAAGCGGGCTAACCCGTCCGCCCGCGTCCACGTCAAGCTGGTGTCCGAAATCGGTATCGGCACCGTGGCCGCAGGCGTCACCAAGGCTAAGGCGGACGTCGTGCTCATCTCGGGCCACGATGGCGGCACCGGCGCAGCCCCGCTCAACTCCCTCAAGCACGCAGGTGCCCCCTGGGAGCTGGGCCTGGCTGAAGCCCAACAGACCCTCATGATCAACGGCCTGCGCGACCGCGTGGTGGTGCAGGCAGACGGCCAGCTCAAGACCGGCCGCGACGTCATCATCGCTGCCCTGCTGGGTGCCGAAGAATACGGCTTCGCCACCGCACCCCTGGTCGTCGAAGGCTGCATCATGATGCGCAAGTGCCACCTGGACACCTGCCCCGTGGGTGTCGCTACCCAGAACCCCGACCTGCGCGCCCGCTTCACCGGACAGGCAGACCATGTGGTCAACTTCTTCGAGTTCATCGCTGAAGAGGTGCGCGAATATCTGGCCCAGTTGGGCTTCCGCACCCTGGACGAAGCTATTGGCCACGCCGAGGTGCTCGACATGTCTCAGGCCATCGACCACTGGAAGGCCGACGGCCTTGACCTGACCAAGGTGCTCACCTCCACCGCCGTCGAATACGAGGGGCGGGGTATCCGCCACCTCAAGGACCAGGACCACGAACTCGACCAGCACATCGACAACACCTTCATCGCAGCCGCCCAGGCCACTCTGAGCGACCGCACCCCGGTTGCTATCGACTCACCAGTGGCCAATACCGACCGCTCCGTGGGGACTATGCTGGGCCACACCGTCACCAAAACCTTCGGTATTGAGGTGCTGGACCACGACTCCATCACCCTCAACCTGACTGGCCACGCGGGCCAGTCTCTGGGCGCCTTCCTGCCGCAGGGCATCACCATCCGCCTGACCGGCGACTCCAACGACTACGTGGGTAAGGGCCTCTCCGGCGGCCGCATTATTGTGGCTCCGGACGCCGCAGCCCCCCTGGTTGCCGAAGAGAACGTGGTAGCCGGTAACGTCATCGGCTACGGCGCCACCAGCGGCGAAATGTTTATCCGCGGTATCGTCGGTGAGCGTTTCCTAGTTCGTAACTCCGGTGCCACTGCCGTTGTTGAAGGCATCGGCGATCACGGCTGCGAATACATGACCGGTGGCAAGGCCCTGATTCTGGGCTCAACCGGCCGTAACTTCGGCGCGGGCATGAGCGGCGGTACCGCCTACGTGCTCGACCTCGATATGGCCAAGGTCAACAAGCAGTCCCGTGAATCCGGCGAACTCGGCTTCTTGGAACTGACCGAGGACGACCGCGCCGAGGTTGCCCAGCTGCTGACCCGCCACCGTACCGAGACCGGCTCAACCCTGGCGTCCGCCCTGCTGGAAGACCTGGAGGGCACCTACGCCCGCATCACCAAGGTACTGCCGCGCGACTTCGCCGCCGTACAAGCTATCCGTGCCGAGGCCGAAGCCGCCGGCGAAGACACCGAATCCATGCAGGTTTGGAACAAGATTTTGGAGGTGACCGCTCGTGGCTGATCCCCGCGGTTTTCTGAAAGTAACCACCCGTCAAGACCGACCCAAGCGCCCCGTCCCCGTGCGCATCCTTGACTGGAACGAGGTGCAGGTCGCCCAGAACTCAGCAGTTCTCAAGACCCAGGCCTCCCGCTGCATGGACTGCGGCGTTCCCTTCTGCCACGTCGGCTGCCCCCTCGGCAACCTGATCCCTGAATGGAACGACCTGACCTGGCGTGAGCAGACCGAAAAGGCTGTGGAACGCCTGCACGCGACGAACAACTTCCCGGAGTTCACCGGACGCGTGTGCCCGGCTCCCTGCGAAACCTCCTGCGTGCTGGGCATCAACCAGCCCGCGGTAACCATCAAACAGATCGAGTACTCGATCGCCGAGCAGGCTTTCGAGGGCGGCTATATCGAGCCGATCATGCCCGACCGTATGCTCGATAAGACCGTGGCAGTGGTCGGTTCAGGCCCCGCCGGCCTAGCCGCAGCCCAGCAGCTCACCCAGGCAGGCTTCACCGTTGCTGTTTTCGAACGCGACGACAAGGTGGGCGGCCTGCTGCGCTACGGCATCCCCGACTTCAAGCTAGAAAAAGATATCGTTGACCGCCGTATCGAGGTTATGAAGGCAGAAGGTACCCGCTTCCGCACCGGCATTGAAATCGGCAAGGACATCACCTGGGATGACCTCAAGCGCCGCTACGACGTCGTCATCGTGGCCACCGGCGCCACCGCCCCCCGCGCCCTGCCCATCCCCGGGGCCGACCTGGACGGCGTCCACTACGCCATGCCTTACCTGACCGAAGCCAACCGCGTGGTAGCAGGTGATCTCGCCGCCCCCACCATCGACGCAGCGGGTAAGCATGTAATCGTACTCGGTGGTGGCGACACCGGCTCAGACTGCATCGGCACCGCCGTCCGCCAGGGAGCTGCCTCCATCACCACCCTGGCCATCGGCGCCCAGCCCCCGGCAAACCGCGCCGACCACGAGCCCTGGCCCATGTTCCCCAAGGTCTTCGAGATATCCTCATCCCACGAAGAAGGCGGCGAACGCAAGTACCTAGCCTCAACCGTCGAATTCGTGGGCGAAAACGGTAAACTCACCGGCCTCAAGGTCGCAGAAACCGAATACCTACCCGACGGCCGCCGCGTTCCCAAGGTAGGCACCGAACACGTAATCCCCGCTGACCTGGTCTTCCTAGCCCTGGGCTTCACCGGCCAGGAAAACGATGCCATCATCACCCAGGTCGGTGCAGAACTCGACCGCCGCACCAACGTGGCCCGCGACGAGAACTACATGACCAACGTCCCCGGCGTCTTCTCCTGCGGCGACGCCGGACGCGGCCAGTCCCTGGTCGTGTGGGCTATCGCCGAAGGACGCGCCTGCGCCGCAGCCGTCGAAAAGCACCTGACCGGCTCCACAGAACTGCCCTCACCGGTAGCTCCCAGCGACCGGGCGATTGATTTGGCGCTCTAGATAGAAAGGGAGGCAGATTCGCAGCGAAGCTGCTGGCTCGGCGGCTGGCGTGAATCGCTTGTGAGCGAAGTGAACCGGCGAGAGGGTCGGCAGCGAGCGTGAATCTGCCTCCCTTTTCGAACAAAAACGGTAAAAGAAACCGGCCCCGTCCCAGAGATTCTGGGGCGGGGCCGGTTTTCTGTGGTGCCTTGGTCTTGCCTTAGGCTAGGGCGGCTACTGCCTCGACCAGCGGTTCAACCTGCTCTTGACTGGAGTAGTCAACGGTTTTGCGGGTGAAGCTATCGAGCATCTGCTGGTTAGCATCAGACTTCTTAGGCAGGGCGGCAATGGCCGAGCGGATGCCCACCATCACGGTTTTGTGCTTGAAAGAAAGCCGGGTGTGGTCGAGGCCGCCGCGCAGGTGAAAGGTGCCCAGGGCGTCCTGAACCAGGCTCTCGCCCAGGTTCTTGGCCAGCAGGGTATCGAGCTTCTGCTGGCTTGCCCCTGCCAGGCCACTAAACGAGACGGTGAAGAGGGCAAAGGGCTTGAACCTCAGTTCCTGCTCGTACTTCTTGAGCTCCTGGGCGCCGGTGAGGAACCCGCCGTAGTCGCTCAGGCCCGCCACCAGGACGTCCGCGTCGGCTACGGCGCGTTCGGTCAGCTGGTCTAGGGGGAGTAGCTGGGTGGCAAAGTGCCCCTCTAGCTGCTGGCTGATCCAGCGGGCGTACTGCTCGGTGTAGCCGTACTGGCTACCGTAGGCGATCAGTAGTGTTTTCATCGCTAGGAGGCGGCGATGTCGGTCAGGTAGGTTTCGACCTCGGCGACCAGGGGCTTGGTCCATTCGCGGTTGGTGTGGTCGGCGCCGCCGTTCTCGAAGGCTTCGATGAGCTGCTTGTCGTACTCGTTCTGCTTGGGCTTGAGCTTGTAGGCGGTCTTGACGCCGGTGAGGGCGGTCTTGTGCAGCTTGGACATTTCGTCCATCTTGAGGCCCCCGCGGAAGTGGAAGGCGGGGCGGTCGCCGGCAACGTCCGCCTTGTAGCTCTTCATGACGCGCTCGTCGAGGTAGGAGCGGGGGTAAACTTCGGTGCCGTTGAAGGAGACGGTGTAGAAGACGCGGTTGGGCACGGTGAGCATGGCTTCGCGGCGCTTGCGCAGGGTGGGGGCGCCGGTGAGGAAGCCGCCCAGGTAGCTGGCGCCGACGATGAGTACGTCGGCCGCTTCAATCATTTCGTCGGTGGCTTCGGCGACGGGGGAGAGGGTCACCTGCGGTGCGGACGCGTGGGCGCGCAGGTCTTCTGCGATCCAGTGGGCGTAGCGTTCGGTATGGCCGTAGGTGGAGCCGAAGAGGATGAGGACGTTCGGGGTAGGCATGGGCACTCTTTCGTCGGTTTGCGGTTGGGTAGCTAGCGTTGTGTTCTGCATTCAGGATACGCGCCCGGGGCGTGTGCTCTCAAAGCTGACAAGCTAGATGACAGATTTTGTTTGTTTGTGACTGTTTATGTGTGTTTTGGTGGGGTTTGTGTCGAATATTTACACAGAAAGTACCCAATGCCTCCACCAAAACCTCACGAAACAACGTATAATGAGGTGTGGACATGTTGGTTTCATGCTGACTATCTGTGAATATGTTGGTTGTTGGCGGTGGTCAATCCGCTACCGACAGAAACCACGCCAAAGGTTCTCAGGCCCCTACAAACCTAAGGTTGATTGATGAGACGCGCAAAGATTGTTTGTACTATTGGCCCCGCAATTTCTGCACCCGAGAAAATTGCAGCGGCTATCGAAGCGGGCATGAACGTCGCCCGCCTGAACATGAGCCACGGTGACCACGAGGTTCACACCAACTCATACGCAACCATCCGCGAGCAGGCCGAAAAGCTTGGTCACAACGTCGCGATTCTCGCCGACCTTCAGGGCCCCAAGATTCGCCTTGAAACCTTCAAGAATGGCGCTGAGGTTCTCGAACCCGGTGACACCTTCAAGATCACCATCGAAGATGTTGAAGGCACCAAGGAAATCTGCGGCACCACCTTCAAGGGTCTGCCCGACGACGTCAAGCCCGGCGACACCCTGCTGATTGATGACGGCAAGATCCGCCTCGAAGCTATCGAAGTTGACGAGACCACCGTGACCACCCGCGTCATCGTCGGCGGCCCCATCTCCAACAACAAGGGCATCAACTTGCCCGGCGTTGCTGTTTCCATCCCCGCCCTCACCGAGAAGGACGAGCGCGACCTGCGCTTCGCCCTGAACCTGGGCGTGGACATCATCGCTCTCTCCTTCGTCCGCTCCGGCGACGACATCCAGCGCGTCCACGAAATCATGGAAGAAGAAGGCCGTAAGATCGCCGTCATCGCCAAGATTGAAAAGCCCCAGGCAGTTGAAAACCTGCAGGATATTGTCGACAAGTTCGACGGCATCATGGTCGCCCGTGGCGACCTGGGCGTGGAGTTCCCCCTCGAAGAGGTTCCCCTGGTACAGAAGCGCGCCATCGAACTGGCCCGCCGCTGGGCAAAGCCCGTTATCGTGGCAACCCAGGTGCTGGAAACCATGATCCAGAACCCCACCCCCACCCGTGCAGAGGCCTCTGACTGCGCGAACGCTATCCTCGACGGTGCCGACGCTGTCATGCTCTCCGGTGAAACCTCAGTGGGTAAGTACCCCATTATTACCATCCAGACCATGGCCCGCATCATCAAGTCCACTGAAGAGCGCGGCCTCTTCCGCGTTCCCGAACTGGGCACCTCACCTAAGACCCGCGGTGGCGCTATCACCCGCGCAGCGGTCAACATCGCTGACCAGCTGGATGTTAAGTACATCGCCACCTTCACCCAGTCTGGTGACACCGCTCGCCGTCTGGCCCGCCTGCGTCCGGCCAAGCCTGTGCTTGCCCTGACCCCCGAGCCCTCCGTGCGTGCCTTCCTCTCCCTGCTGTGGGGCGTTGAGGCAGCGGTTTCACCCACCGCTAAGGACACCGACGAGATGACCGCCGTGGTCGACCGCTACATGCTGGCTAACGGTCTGGCTCAGGCCAACGACATGGTCGTCATGGCTGCCGGTTCACCTCCCGGCGTTGCAGGCTCCACCAACACCGTCAAGGTTCACCGCGTTGGTGACCTTGATGACGCCGGTGCTGTGCTCCCCGAGGCCCGCGAGCAGGTTGGCCCCTACACTGACTAAGGGTTAGCCCGCTCCTAGGAGCTGACATCAAGGCCCCGCCGCTTCATTACGATGAAGGGGCGGGGCCTTCGTCTGGGCAGAATGGTTGACATGACAAATACTTTACTCACTCGCTCCACCGCTATTGATGCTCCCGTTGATCAGGTTCGCGCCCTGATTGAGGATCTGCACGCCTGGGGGAGTTGGTCACCCTGGCAGGAGCTTGACTCCGCTATGCAGCAGACCTACTCCGGTGCTGAACGTGGCGTCGGCGCAAAGATGGCCTGGGTGGGCAATAAGAAGGCCGGCGAGGGCCGCACGACCGTGGTGACCGTGCAGGACGACCTGGTTGAGGTTGATATCGAATTCATCAAGTCTTGGGCCGCTAAGAACCGCAGCCACTTTAAGCTACAGCAGGTTGGCGAGGGCACCGCGGTGTCGTGGTCGATGAGCGGCGAGCAGAACCTGATGATGAAGGTGATGTTTAAGGTCTTTAATATGCAGAAGCGTATGGCGCGGACTTCGAGCACGGTCTGGCCCGCCTTAAGGCGGTAGCGGAGCGTTAGGACGCCCGCCGCCGCTGGTTGCCTGCGGGAAAGTTCTTCGTCATATAGGGGTCATAGTTGCCTATTTTGGTTGAAGAATGAACTTTAACCTGACTGACAGGTGTAGACTGGTTAATGGTGATTCAGGACCGGAGATTTGGTTTTGAATCGAACCGCCGTAGGAACCACAAGATTAAAGCCTGGCTTCGGTCTTGTATCCTCACCAGCCCGCCTACCCTTCGGGGTGGGCGGATTTTCAGTTATAGGACAGAAGGTGTGTCCCTACTCGCATGAACTAAATCGCCGAATGTGCACCGGGTAAACGCACGCTCAGCGATATCAAGCACGCTCACTTATGGACACAGGCAGCACAAGGGTTGCACTGTGAGAAAAACCCGGCGGTATCTGGCCAAGCCTGCATAGACGTCAATGCTCAGATTCACCTCAAAACTTCCCGGGGTGGGGCACCCGTTATGTCCTATAATCCGATTTTGTGCCGTTCGCTGTCTAAAGGCAGTCAAAACAGCCTGTTTGGAAAAGCAAAACCCCCGACCTTGAATATTTCACCAGGTCGAGGGCTTGTTTTGTGCCCAAGGTGGGACTCGAACCCACACTCCGAAGAACCGCATTTTGAGTGCGGCGCGTCTGCCAATTCCGCCACTTGGGCAAGTGCGAAAGCTCTTCTACAATACACGTTTTTGCCCGCTAAAAGCCAATCGGCCCTTACCCTGGAAGAAAGTGCCCGCTCCCGACTATGATGGGAATCGAAGAGGGTACGCACCGTCACCCGTTGCATGCACGTCCACAAGGTTGTGCGCGTGCGAAAATAGATAGCGAACCTCAACCAAACGCTGAAACGACCTAAGGAGCAGGGTATGTCAGAGCAGACCACCCAGGAGCCCGAGAACCACGATCAGCAGCCCGCACGCACCGTCGTCGTCGCTGAAGACGAGGCGCTCATTCGCCTCGACATCGTTGAAATCCTCAAAGACCAGGGCTTCAACGTCATCGCCGAAACCGACAACGGCAAAAAGGCTGTAGAACTGGCCGAGGAGCACCGCCCCGACCTGGTGCTCATGGATGTCAACATGCCCATCATGGACGGCATCGAAGCAGCCGGCCAAATCAGCGAGCAGCAGCTGGCCCCGGTCGTCCTGCTCACCGCCTTCAGTCAGAAAGAACTGGTAGACCGCGCCACCGAAGCAGGCGCCATGGCCTACGTGGTCAAGCCCTTCACCCCCAACGATCTGATTCCCGCCATCGAGGTGGCAATTAGCCGCTACGAGCAGATCCGTGCCCTTCAGGACGAGGTCACCAGCATCAAGGAACAGTTCGAGACCCGCAAGCTGGTTGACCGCGCTAAGTCCCTGCTGATGACCAAGATGGGCCTGAGTGAGCCCGAGGCCTTCCGCTGGATTCAGAAGACCTCCATGGATCGCCGCCTCTCCATGCGCGAGGTCGCCGAAACCATCGTCAAGCAGGTTCAGTAGGGCAGCACCCCCTAGCCTGTAACAAAGCCCACCTCAGCATGTTGCTGGAGCGGGCTTTGCTGTATCCCAAAAAAAAGGGGGCGGACGCCTGCCGGTGAGGTAGGCGTCCGCCCCTCTTCCGGGGCGCTAGAGGGCGTCCTTGTGGTCGCTCTTCGTTCCGATTCCCCAGAGGGTGATGGCGGCACTGACGGTCACAGCGGCCCACCAGAGGCCGCCCTGGCTCAGGGTCGTCACCGTGAAGATGAGGGTCAGTACCAGGAAGATATTGCCGATGAGTTTGCGGCGTGCTGCGGTCATGGTGAGCCTTTCGTGAACTGGAGGTTAGTGGGCTGCTGCCAGGCTGCCGTTGAGCTCGTCGGTCTCGGGCAGGTCGTCCTCGTCCGCGCCGAAGGCCCTAGCCACGCGCTCGGTGAGTGAGGCGATAGCGGCGTCGCCGGTGACGTTGGTGGCGGTGCCGAAGGAGTCCTGGGCCAAGTAGAGGGCAATCATCAGGGCGATCATAGACTCATCGAAGCCCAGCATGGACTGGAGCAGGCCGATAGCGGTCATCACGGCACCGCCGGGCACGCCGGGAGCTGCAACCATCATGAGGCCCAGAACCAGAACCACGGGGATCATGGCGGTGATGCTGAGGGAGCCGCTGGTCATGTACACCACAGCAACCGCGCAGGAGGTAATGGTAATCATGGAGCCGGAAAGGTGAATGGTGGCGCAGAGGGGGATCGCGAAGTCCACGATCTTGCCCTTGATGCCCACGTTCTTAGCGGACGCCACGGTCACGGGGATGGTGGCGGCTGATGACTGGGTGCCGATTGCGGTGAAGTAGGCGGGCAGCATGCCGCGCAGCATGGTGATGGGGTTGCGCTTGGAGACGGCGCCGGCGACGGTGTACTGGATAGCCAGCATGACCCAGTGCAGGATGATGACCATGATGAAGACCTTGCCGAAGACTGCAAGAATCTGGCCGACCTGGCCTGCCATGGTCATGTTGGCGAAGACACCGACGATGTGGACGGGCAGCAGGGGGATGATGACGTAGCCCAGGAGCTTCTCGATGATGGTCTGGAAGTCCTGGAAGAGGTTCAGCATGTTCTTGCTGTTCAGGGCGGTGATGCCCAGGCCCATGATGAAGGCCAGAATCAGGGCGCTCATGACCGACATGATGGGGTCAAGGGTGAATTCCAGGTAGCCGGCTGAGAGGGCTTCTTCGGGGTTTTCGAAGGCGGTGAGCTGCTGGCCCTTGAGGATGATGGGGTAGAGGAAGTGGGCCACGGTTACGGCAAGGAAGCCCGCTGCGATAGATGAAGCATAGGAGAGAGCTACGGTGGTGCCGAGCAGTTTGCCTGCGCCCTTGGCCAGTGAGCCGATACCGGGCACGATGAAGCCGATGATAATCAGCGGAATCGCGAAGCTCAGGAAGGCGCTAAAGACGGTGGAGAAGGAGACAAAGAGCTGGACGACGAAGTCGGTGGGAATGGCTGTTCCCAGGGCGTCGTTGACGCCGGAGACGAGGCCGGGGGTGAAGGCACCGATGAGGATACCGCCGAGGATTGCGACGATAATCCACACGAGCAGAGGAATCTTCTTCATGGGGTTCCTTGGTGTTGTGTGGTCTTGTGTGCGTTTGCACGGACTGCCAGTTTATCAGGACGCCGCCCGGGCCGCCCGGAGTTAGGGGGCAGACACCGGGGCTAGGGTAGACCGCTAGGGCAGGTTGATAATGTTATTGGTGATGCGGGCGGTGGCAATGAGTTTGCCCGCCTCGTCGGTGATATCAATAGCGTGGACGCAGACGGTGCGGCCCAGCTTGACCGCCCGGCAGGTCGCGGTGACGGTACCGGAGCGCACCGAGCGAAGGTGGGTGATGTTCAAATCAACGCCCACAGCAGCCTTCTTCTGCTCTGCCACCGAAAGAAAAGCGGAGATAGACCCCAGGGTTTCTGCCAGGGCGGCAGAAGCACCCCCGTGAAGCAGGCCCACCGGCTGGGTGTTGCCCTCCACCGGCATGGTAGCGACGGTTAGTTCGGGGGAGGCCTCGAGAATAGTGATACCCAGCTTCTGCGCCAGGGCCCCTGTCCCTAGCTGTTCAAGTATCTGCTGGTAGCGGGCGTCCTGCTCCTGGGTCTCAGTCATGGGTGCTCCTTAGAAAATAGGGGGAGATTGTCTGCCTTCATATCGTAGGGCAGGGGCAGGCGGTAGGATGGTAGGCGTGATGACTAGACCTGAAATTTCTGCACCTGCACCCGGTAAGCTCATGCTCATTGACGGGCATTCCCTGGCTTTCCGTTCTTTTTACGGCACCCCGGTGGATGTCTTTGTGAATGCTGAGGGCCAGCACACCAATGCGGTTCATGGCTTCCTCTCAACCCTGATTTCCCTGATTAAAAATGAGCAGCCCAGCCACATTATTGTGGCCTTTGACCTCTCTGGCGGAACCTTCCGCACCGAGGAATACGGTGAGTATAAGGGTGGGCGTAATGAAACCCCGCAGGAGTTCTTTGGCCAGATCGAGCTGATTCAGAAGGCCCTGGCGGCCCTGAATATTCCTTCGGTGACCCTGCCGCGCTATGAGGCTGACGATATTGTCGCTACCTACACCCGTCAGGGGCGGGAGGCTGGCTTTGAGGTGCAGATTGTGTCGGGTGACCGTGATGCCTTCCAGCTGGTGACCGATACCGTTACTGTGCTGTACCCGGTCACGACCGGCCCTACCAAGGGCATCCGCTACATGACCCCCGCTGCCGTCGAGGAAAAGTATAAGGTTGCACCTCACCTTTACCCCGATCTTGCTGCCCTCACCGGCGAACAGGCGGACAACCTGCCGGGCGTGCCCGGCGTAGGCCCTGGCTTTGCCGCCAAATGGATTAACGAATACGGCGACCTCAACGGCGTGCTGGACAACGCCGAGAAGATCAAGGGTAAGAAGGGCGAGGCCCTGCGCGAGCATATCGACGACGTGCTGCGCAACCGCCGTCTCAACCGCCTGGTGGACGACCTTGACCTGCCGGTGACCCTCGATGATGCTGAGGGCTACGGCCCTAATACTGAGGAGCTAGAAGAGCTCTTTGACTACCTAGAGTTCAATTCCATTCGCAAGCGCGTCGCTGAGCTCTTTGAGGGCATGGGGCAAACTACACCTGCGGTTGAGATTGATATCGAAGCGGTAGAAACCATCACCAGCGCGGACGCCCTCACCGCCTTCCTGGCAGCTGCCCCCGAAGCGCTCGCGGCGGTTGAGCGGCCGGTTGAAGTACCTGAACGCCTGGCGCAGGCCATCACCCTCTGGCCCGTGGTTGATGAGCAGGTCGGTGAAAAGGGGCTAGCCCACGGACAGGCCCTGCACGGCCTCATGCTGGTTGCCGGTGCCCGCGCAGCTTACCTTGATTTTGAGAAGCAGGCGGACGGCGTCCGTGCGGCTCTGTGCGACTGGCTGGGGGACGCGTCCGCCCCCAAAATCACCTTCGATGTTAAGCAGAACTTTAAGTCGCTAGCCGCCTACGACCTGCCCCTAGCGGGCGTCATTGAAGACCCGGTGCTCTCTTCCTACGTCTGTGGCTTCATCCCCACCGCCCGCCGCCGCGGTCACCGCGAGATGCTCGAAGACCTCACCCGCGACTACCTGGGGCAGACTTACCCGGCTGCTCCCGAGCAGGAAGACCAGGGGGAGCTCTTCTCGCTCGAACCTGCCGTCGATACCGACTACCAGGCCCTTGCCGCCCGCCACGTACAAGAGCTGGCCTACGCCCTACACCTTGACCTGGTTGCCAAAAACCAGCTTGGCCTCTACGAAGAAATTGAGCTGCCGGCTGCGTCCACCCTGGCCCGCATGGAAATCGCCGGTGTAGCAATCGACGCCAGTGCCATCTCGGAACTCAAGGGCTACTACGGCGAACACGTCACCCGCGCCACCGAAGCGGCCTACGAAATTCTGGGCCACGAGGTCAACCTCTCGTCCCCCAAGCAGCTGCAGGGCGTCCTCTTCGACGAGCTGGGCCTACCGGCCACCCGCAAGCTCAAGAGCGGCTACTCCACCGACGCCGACTCGCTCGCGGGAATCCTCGGCCAGGTAGACCCCGAGAGCCAGGGGGCCTCCTTCCTGGGCGAGCTGCAAACCTACCGTGACTACACCAAGCTCAAGCAGACTGTTGAGGGGCTGGGTAAGGCAACCGCTGCAGACGGCCGCATCCACACCACCTACCAGCAGAATGTCGCGGCTACCGGTCGTCTCTCATCAACAGACCCCAACCTGCAGAACATCCCGATTCGCACCGAAGAAGGCCGTAAGATCCGCGACGCCTTTGTCGTGGCCCCCGAACCGGTCGACGGCACCGACTACACCACCCTGCTGACCGCCGACTACTCCCAGATTGAAATGCGCATCATGGTGCACCTGTCGGACGACGAAGACCTCATCGCCGCTTATCAGGCAGGGGAGGACCTGCACCGCTTCGTCGGCTCAGAGGTGTTCGGAGTAGCGCCAGAAGACGTGACCCTCGAGATGCGTTCTAAGGTCAAGGCCATGAGCTACGGTCTTGCCTACGGCCTCTCACCCTTCGGCCTGTCAAAGCAGCTGGGAATCAGCGTGGACGAAGCGACCAGTCTGCGCACCAACTACTTCCAGCGCTTCGGTAAGGTCGGCAGGTTCCTGCGCTCCATCGTGCGCGATGCCCACAAGACCGGCTACACCGAGACCATGTTTGGCCGCCGCCGCGCCCTGCCCGACCTGGCCTCGTCCAACCGTCAGCGCCGCGAAGCCGCCGAACGCGCAGCCCTCAACTCACCCATTCAGGGTACGGCCGCCGATATCATCAAAATCGCCATGATCAACATCGACGAGCGCCTCCGCCGCAAAAACCTTGCCAGCCGTATACTCCTGCAGGTACACGACGAACTAATTCTCGAAGTTGCCGCGGGTGAAGAAAAGCTCGCCGAGGCCATCCTGGTTGAAGAAATGAGCGGGTCAGCCTCCCTGCGCGTCCCCCTGGATGTCCAGGTCGGCTGGGGCCGCTCCTGGCACGAGGCGGGGCACTAGCAGGGCAGGCATAAGGCGTGCGGACGCCGGTGCAACACACCCGAGCACGGGTTAAGACCAACATCACCCCACTTTCCCGTGAACACGCGGTGAAAATGCTCGTCAAACCATTGACCGGCACCCGCACGCGCCTTAGACTTGAATCTGTGCGTGTACATTGCCCGCTTTGGCGCGCGCTACACCCGCACATCACATTGTCCGTATCAACGCTCAATACAGAGAACCATGCGGACCTTACCCCGCCCACAGCCACAAGCTACACCGCGGGACCCAGTAAGGCCTTGCCTGTATTGACCTAGAAAACTATCCATATTGGAGCCCTACTCTCTATGAGCACCAACGTTCCCCAGGTTGCAATCAACGACATCGGCAACGAAGAAGAATTCCTCGCAGCAGTCGACGCAACCATCAAGTACTTCAACGACGGCGATCTCGTTTCAGGCGAAGTTGTCAAGGTTGACCACGACGAGGTACTGCTCGACATCGGTTACAAGACCGAAGGCGTTATCCCCTCACGTGAACTTTCCATCAAGCACGACGTAGATCCCGACGAAGTTGTTTCTGTTGGTGACACCGTTGAAGCTCTTGTCCTCACCAAGGAAGACAAGGAAGGCCGCCTGATTCTCTCCAAGAAGCGCGCACAGTACGAGCGCGCCTGGGGCGACATCGAGAAGGTCAAGGAAGAAGACGGCGTCGTTACCGGTACCGTCATCGAGGTTGTCAAGGGTGGTCTTATCCTCGACATCGGCCTGCGTGGCTTCCTCCCCGCTTCACTCGTCGAAATGCGTCGCGTCCGCGACCTGGCACCCTACATCGGCCAGGAAATCGAAGCCAAGATCATCGAGCTCGATAAGAACCGCAACAACGTTGTTCTGTCACGCCGTGCATGGCTTGAGCAGACCCAGTCAGAGGTCCGCTCAACCTTCCTCAACCAGCTCGAAAAGGGCCAGGTTCGTACCGGCGTTGTCTCCTCCATCGTTAACTTCGGTGCCTTCGTTGACCTCGGCGGCGTTGACGGTCTCGTCCACGTATCCGAGCTCTCCTGGAAGCACATCGACCACCCCTCAGAGGTTGTCGAAGTTGGTGACGAAGTAACCGTTGAGGTCCTCCTCGTTGAGCACGACCGTGAGCGCGTCTCACTGTCACTGAAGGCTACCCAGGAAGATCCCTGGCAGGCATTCGCTCGCACCCACGCACTGGGTCAGGTTGTACCCGGTAAGGTCACCAAGCTCGTACCCTTCGGCGCATTCGTCCGCGTTGAAGACGGCATCGAAGGCCTCGTCCACATCTCCGAACTCGCCGTTCGCCACGTGGACCTGGCAGAGCAGGTTGTCTCCGTCGGTGACGAACTGTTCGTCAAGGTTATCGACATCGACCTCGATCGTCGCCGCATCTCCCTGTCACTGAAGCAGGCCAACGAAGGTGTAGACCCCGAGTCCACCGAGTTCGATCCCGCTCTCTACGGCATGGCTGCAGAGTACGACGAAGAAGGCAACTACAAGTACCCCGAGGGCTTCGACCCCGAGACCAACGAATGGCTCGAAGGCTTCGAAACCCAGCGTGCAGCATGGGAGCAGCAGTACGCTGACGCCCAGGCTCGCTGGGAAGCTCACAAGGTACAGGTCGCTAAGGCTCTCGAAGCCGACGCAGAAGCAGCAGCTGCTGTCCCCGCGTCCGCTCCCGCCGAAGCTGCACCCACCTCATACTCATCCGAGAAGCCTGCCGAAACCGGCACCCTGGCTTCCGATGAGGCACTGGCTGAGCTACGCAAGAAGCTGACCGGTAACTAATTCTCTGAATTAGTCACAGCAGTCAAGGGCCCCTTCCACCTTCGGGTGGGAGGGGCCCTTGCTCTTGCTTAAAGCAGCGGACGCCCCGGCAAGCGGCTGCCCCGCCTATAGTTCATGCTCAGGCTAGGGTTAGTTAACCTTGTGTTAACCTTTTCCCCAGAGTATTAACAGGGCTCAAATTTTGCCTTAAGACCGTATGAATACAACCTCAAAGGGGGGACTCGTGGATTCCAGCGCGAATTCGGGTTCACATCTCGCAACCCCCGCGTTGCAACGAGACACCACCGACAAATGGTGGCACCTCGCCTTCGGCAGCCTCATGGCTGTCTCACTGACACTCTTTACACTCTGGTCCCTCAACTACGTCGACCAGTCAGCTCACACCCTCGTCCTCATCGCAACCGTCCTCTTGGGCCTCTTTATGGCCTTCAACATCGGCGGTAACGACGTAGCGAACTCCTTCGGAACCTCCGTGGGCGCAGGCACCCTGACCATCAAGCAGGCCCTGCTCATCGCGGCTGTCTTCGAGGTCTCAGGTGCTGTGATCGCTGGCGGTTCGGTCACCGACACCGTGCGTTCAGGCATTGTCGACCTGGGTGCTATCGACCTGGACCCCATGCAGTTCGTCTACATCATGATGGCAGCCCTTCTGGGCGCAGCTATCTGGCTGCTGGTCGCCACCAAGATGGGCTGGCCCGTCTCCACCACCCACTCCATCATCGGCGGTATCGTGGGTGCGGCCCTGACCATCGGCTTCACCACCGGCACTGGCGGCATGGACATGGTGCAGTGGAACAAGATCGGCCAGATTGCCATTTCTTGGGTTCTCTCACCGCTCCTGGGCGGTCTGTTCGCCTGGGTTCTCTTTGGCTTCATCAAGAAGTACATCCTGGGCTACAACGAGAAGGTCGATGCGGCCATGCTCGAAATCAAGAAGCACCAGGAAGAAGAGCGTGCAGCCCACACCCCGCACGACGGCTTCCAGCGCATTACCGACCTGCAGCAGGACGCCTACTCCAACGCTATGCTGCGCAAGAAGAAGTTCAAGCTCAAGAAGCTTGACCCCGAGGCCCCTGAGAGCGAGTACTACCGCCAGGTGCATAAACTTGACGTGAAGGCTAAGCGCGCTGACTCCCACCGGGCACTTGAGGTCTATGTGCCTATCCTGGCTGCCTTCGGTGCGGCTCTGATTGCAGCTATGCTGCTCTTCAAGGGTCTGGATAACCTGGAGCTGGGCATCTCAACCATGGGTAACATCATGATCATGGTGATGGTTGCGGCTATCGCCTGGGTGAGTGTCTCCGTCTTTGCCCGCAGCCTGCAGAAGCAGGAACTCTCCCGTGCCACCTTTACCATCTTTGCCTGGTTGCAGGTGTTTACCGCAGCTGCCTTCGCCTTTAGCCACGGTGCCAACGACATCGCCAACGCTATCGGCCCCTTCGTGGCAATTCTTGATGTGCTCAAGGCCGGCGCCATTGGCGACGAGGCCGTCGTGCCTATGCCCGCTCTGGTGACTTTCGGTATCGCCCTGATTGTGGGTCTTTGGTTCGTGGGCCGTAACGTGATCGCTACTGTTGGCCACGGTCTGACCAAGATGCACCCCTCATCGGGCTTTGCTGCTGAGCTGGCCGCTGCCGGTGTGGTTATGGCTGCATCTGTTCTGGGTCTGCCTGTTTCGTCCACCCACATCCTGATCGGTGCGGTGCTGGGCGTTGGTATCGTCAATCGCTCAGCTAACTGGAAGCTTATGCGACCCATCGCCCTTGCCTGGATCATCACCCTGCCCATCTCAGCCGCTATCGGCTCGGTAGGTGTGCTGGCTATTTCAGCGATCTTCTAGACTAGATCAACCCACTGGGTTTCACCCCACGAAATGTGCCCTGTGCCGGCTGTCAGCTCGGCCAGGGCCGTTTCTGTTTGGGCCCGGGTTGCTGCGTCATCAAAAACGCCCAGGGTGATGTGGGCGCCGCTGGCTGTGTAATCCGTACCCAGCACTGTGTAGTCTAGCGCGCGCAGGTCGTTCTCGAAGCGTCCGGCCTCGGCGTGTGAGGCGGTGACGGTTCCCAGTCGCAGGCGTTCGCGGGGCACCAGGGGAGCGGCGTCTAGGGTGGCGACGACCGCGTCGGTATAGGCGCGTACCAGCCCACCGGCACCCAGCTTGATGCCACCGAAATAGCGCACCACCACGGCGCAGATGTCGGAGAGGTCGGTGGTTTCGCCGTTGCGCCCTTCGGTGCGGCGGGCCAGCAGGGCCTGGAGCATGGGAATTCCCGCGGTGCCTGCGGGCTCGCCGTCGTCGTTGGAACGCTGGGTTTGCCGGTCTGCCCCGATGATAAAAGCAGAGCAGACATGGCGTGCATCGTGGTAGGCCTTGCGCTTGGACTCAATAAAAGCGCGGGCCTCTTCTTCAGTTTCCACGCGCTGAACATAGCCGATGAACTCACTGCGCTTGATTTCTAGCAGGTGCCGGGTCTCGTTGTGGGTGGCAAGCACGGTGTAGTGGTTGGCGCGGGTTTCATCAGTCATAGTGTCTATTCTAGTGTGCGGTCGGTAGGGCGCGTAGGCTGGTGGGAGCGGGCGCCTGCCCGATGCTTAGAGACGAAAGGACGCCTGTGGTTGCGAGAATTGGTCTGACCGGCGGTATCGGATCGGGTAAGTCGACGGTAGCGAAGATGCTGGTGGAGCGCGGAGCTGTGCTGATTGACGCCGATGCTATCTCCCGTCAGCTGATGGAGCCGGGCCAGGCGGTGTTGACTGAGACCGTCCGCGCCTTTGGCGAGGGTATTTTGACCCCTACCGGTGGGCTTGACCGGGCTGCCCTGGCATCGTTGGTCTTTGCGGACGAGTCTGCCCGCGCCCGCCTGAATTCCATCGTGCACCCGGCGGTGCGGGCTGAAGCCGCTCGGCAGCGTGAGGCGGCGGTGCAGAAGCTGGGGGAGGGCGCCGTCATTGTTGAGGACATCCCCCTGCTGGCCGAGACTGGCCAGGCAGCAGACTTTGATGCGGTGATTGTGGTTGAGACGCAGCACGGGGAGCGGCTGCGCCGCCTGGTTGAGGTGCGCGGTATGAGTGAGGCGGACGCCCACGCCCGCATGGCGGCGCAGGCCAGTGACGAGCAGCGCCGGGCTATTGCCACCTGGGTCATTGATAATTCGGGAAGTCTAGAGCGCACTGCTGCGCAAGTGCGCGAGGTCTTTGCCAACATCACAGCCGGTTCGTTACATGAATAAATTTTTAGCAAGCAGTATTTGAACTTCTATTCTAAAAAAGCCGGTCGTGACCAGTAGAAACAGTCGAGAACAAGGGCTTATATAAAAATCAAGTAGACTTACCTCTCCTGGAAAACAACCCCAAGCCCGCTTATCATTGATACGTTGCCCAGAGACCGGGCAGCCGCTGTGCGGGCGGTGGATGCAAGGGGCCCGCACGGTCACACACGTACTTCCACCGGGATAATCCTGTGCTGAACAAGCTACACGACAGACTGGGGTTGCGAACCAACCCCGTCATTTTCTTCTCATCTGCACTCTTTATCATCGTCTTCACCCTGCTGATGATGGCCTTCCCGACGGCCATGTCAGATGGCATTGGCGTCATCTCCGACTTCATTATCACCTACCTGGGCTGGGTCTACACCCTGGGTATTGCCATCTTCTTTTTCTTCCTGATTTACATGGCGATGAGCCGCTTCGGCCGTATCAAAATCGGTGATGACGACGCAGAACCCGAGTACTCCGGCCTCGCCTGGTTCGGTATGCTCTTCGCAGCTGGTGTTGGTGCCGTCCTGCTCTTCTGGGGTGCGGCAGAGCCCATCACCCACTACGCTAACCCACCCTACGACGGGGTAGAGCCCCAGTCGGATCACGCCGCTCTCGAAGCGCTCGCTATTGCTAACTGGCACATCGGCCTGGGCGTCTGGATTATTCTCACTATTCCCGCCCTGGCTTTCGGCTACTTTACCTACAAGCGCAAGCTGCCCCCGCGCGTCTGATCCATCTTCCAGCCCCTGCTGGGCGAGCGTATCCACGGCCCTATCGGTAAGACCATTGACTCGGTTGCTATCGTCTCTACCGTCTTCGGTATTGCGGTTTCGGTGGGTCTGGGTGCCCTACAGATTAACTCGGGTATGGGCATCATGTACGGTGTGCCCCTGGGCGGCTGGATTCAGGCAGCTATCGTTGCTGTGATTACTGCCGCCGGTATTACCTCGGTGCTGATGGGTATGGACAAGGGTGTTAAGCGCCTGTCCTACATCAACATTCTGCTGGCTATTGCCCTGATGCTCTTTATTCTGATGACCGGCGCAACCCGCTTCGTCACCCTGGGCACCATTGAGTCAGCCGGCTACTTCCTGCAGAAGCTGCCCGTGATGATGCTCTTCAATGACGCCTTTGCCGATACCGGTTGGATTGGTTCCTGGACGGTCTTCTACTGGGCCTGGACCGTGACCTGGGCACCCTTCGTGGGCCTTTTTATTGCCAAGATTTCCCAGGGGCGCACCATCCGTCAGTTTGTTGTCGGCGTGCTGGCTGCCCCCACCACCTTTACCCTGATTTGGGTTGGTGTCTTTGGTCTGAGCGCTTTCAATATCGAGCGCAATAAGAACGGCACCCTGGTGCAGACCGTGGTGGAAGAAGGCGACATTCCCGCTGCCCTCTTCGAGTTCCTGGGCCATTTCCCGCTCTACCAGCTGGTCGCTGCGGTGACCCTCTTGGTGATTACCATCTTCTTCATCACCTCTATTGACTCAGCGGCTCTGGTGATGGACGCGATTGCTAACGGACATGAGGACCCGGCCCCTAAGAAGCAGGGTATTTTCTGGGCTGCCTCCATCGGCGTTGTATCGGCCTCCATTCTGGTAGCGGCGGGCGATAATGGTCTGACCGCCTTGCAGAACGTCATTATTGTAATCGGCTTCCCGGTGTGGCTTATCGGCTTCATGCAGATGTGGATGCTGGTGCGCGCCCTGCGCGAGGACGCAGGTGAGCTGCCGCCCATGCGCACCCGCCAGTGGAAGCAGGTTATCCCCATCGAGGAATACCACCGCCGTGCTCAGGAAGACTTCTCGTCGATTGAAGAGGTCACTATCCGCCCCGAGTACGAGCTGGGCACCGAGCCCGAGTTTGAGGGTCTGGTTCCCAACACCGGTCAGATTCCTGTGGTGACTGCCGAAGATATTGCTGAGGACGCCGACGCGAAGAAGGCTGCCTCAAAGCTGGCTGAAGAGCAGGGCACCCATACCGCTGTGGTAACCGGTGACCTGCTCGCTACCGATATCGACCCGAAGAAGTAAGGTCTGAGCGGTTGCTTGTTAGCCCCCGATGAAACTAGTACATATGTTCTAGTTTTGTTGGGGGTTTTTCGGTAGGGTAGAGGGTATGAGCCTTGCCCAAGAAATTAACCGCGTCGTTGCGCCTTTTGAAGTTGTCTCTGAGTATCAGCCGGCTGGTGACCAGCCCAAGGCAATCGCGGAACTGACCGAACGCGTCCAGAACGGTGAAAAAGACATCGTGCTCATGGGTGCCACCGGCACCGGTAAATCTGCAACGTCTGCCTGGCTCATCGAGGCCGTCCAGCGCCCCACCCTGGTCATGGTGCAAAACAAGACCCTGGCTGCCCAGCTGGCCAACGAACTGCGCGAGCTGCTACCCAACAACGCTGTTGAGTACTTCGTTTCCTACTACGACTACTACCAGCCCGAAGCCTACGTGCCGCAGACCGACACCTTCATCGAAAAAGACTCCTCCATCAACGAAGAAGTCGAACGTCTGCGCCACTCCGCCACCAACTCCCTGCTGACCCGCCGCGACGTCGTGGTGGTTGCTACCGTCTCCTGCATCTACGGCCTGGGTACCCCCGAAGAATATGTTGCCCAGATGGTGACCCTGCGCCAGGGCGAAGAAATCGACCGGGACGAGCTGCTGCGCCGGTTCGTCTCCATGCAGTATGCCCGCAACGACCTAGACTTCCACCGCGGCACCTTCCGCGTCCGCGGCGATACCGTCGAAATCATCCCCATGTACGAAGAAAACGCGATCCGTATCGAGTTCTTCGGCGACGAAATTGAAGCTATCTATACCCTGCACCCGCTCACCGGCGAGGTCATCCGCGAAGAAACCGAAATGTACGTCTTCCCGGCCTCCCACTACGTCGCCGGCGCCGAACGCATGGCCCGAGCCATTACGTCCATCGAGGACGAGCTGCGCGACCGCCTGCAGGAGCTGGAGTCCCAGAACAAACTGGTTGAAGCTCAGCGCCTACGTATGCGCACCCAGTATGACCTTGAGATGATGGAGCAGATGGGCTTCTGCAACGGCATCGAAAACTACTCCAGCCACATTGACGGGCGCGCTCGCGGCACAGCCCCGCACTGTCTGCTGGACTACTTCCCCGATGACTTCCTGCTCATCGTCGACGAATCCCACGTGACCATTCCCCAGATTGGTGCCATGTTTGAGGGCGATATGAGCCGCAAGCGCACCCTGGTTGAACACGGCTTCCGCCTGCCCTCGGCTATGGACAACCGCCCCCTCAAATGGGAGGAATTCCTCGACCGCATCGGCCAGACCGTCTACCTATCAGCTACCCCCGGCAAGTACGAGCTGGCCCAGGCCGACGGGGTGGTGGAGCAGATTATTCGCCCCACCGGCCTGGTCGACCCCGAAATCGTGGTCAAGCCGACCGAGGGGCAGATTGACGATCTGCTCGAAGAGATCCGTGTGCGGGTAGAACGCGACGAGCGCGTGCTGGTTACGACCCTGACCAAACGTATGGCTGAGGATCTCACCGACTACCTGCTGGAACACGGGGTTAAGGTGCAGTACCTGCACTCTGACGTTGATACCCTGCGCCGTGTGGAGCTGCTTAGCGAGCTGCGCCAGGGCGTCTTCGACGTGCTGGTGGGCATCAACCTGCTGCGTGAGGGTCTAGACCTGCCCGAGGTTTCCCTGGTCGCCATTTTGGACGCTGACAAGCAGGGCTTCTTGCGCTCCACCACCTCCCTGATTCAGACCATCGGTCGAGCCGCCCGTAACGTGGGCGGTCAGGTGCACATGTACGCCGATAAAATCACCGACTCCATGCGCACCGCTATCGACGAAACCAACCGCCGCCGCGAGATCCAACAGGCCTACAACCGCGAGCACGGCATCGACCCCCAGCCCCTGCGCAAGAAAATTGCCGATATCACCGATGCCCTGGCCCGCGAGTCAGAAGACACCGCAGAGCTCCTTGCCGCCCGCAAGGGTGCCTCGGGCAAGCTGGCTCCGGTCAAGAAGGGCACTAAGTACGCGGCAACCAGCCCCGAAGCCGAAGAGCTCTTCAAGAAGGCAGAAGCCCGGGTGCGTCAGGACGGCCTTGCGGCAGCTCCCGCCGAAGACCTGCTGGGTCTAATCGAAGAGATGCACGCCCAGATGATGCAGGCCGCCGAAGAGCTCAAGTTTGAGCTGGCGGGTCGCCTGCGCGATGAAATTGCCGACCTGAAGAAAGAGCTACGCGCAATGCAGGAAGCCGGGCACGCCTAAAACCCGGGGAGGTCTTTCGAAGCTCGCGGCCTTAGTGTAAACTGGTGCAGTTTGTGTCAGCACCACTTAGGGATCCTCTATGAGCCAGAAAACCGCGCGTCCCAGCGTTGCCCGAATGCCGGGTATGCCCCAGATTCTGCTTACCTTCGGGCTGACCATTTGCAGTCTATCTATCCTGCTTCCAGCATCCCCCGCCTGGGCGCTCGCAGGTGAGGCAGGTTCCCTGGGGGCTGGCGCCACCAACGCGGTACTCATGGCTGTCACCGTAGCCACCCAGTTCAGCGTCCCTGCCCTCACTCGCCGCTTCTCCTGGGCTTTTGTGCTGCCGGCGGGCACCCTCTTTATGGGGCTGCCCTCCCTCATTCAGGCTCTTAGCCCCGATTTGCTCAACGTCCTTGTTACCTCGGGTTTGCGCGGTATCGGCTTCGGCATTGTCACCGTCTGTTGCTCATCGGCTATGTCCTACCTCATTCCCGTCGAATACCGTGGGCGGGCCGTCGGGCTCTACGGGCTGGCAGCTGCAGGTGCCCAGATGTTCTTTACACCCGTCGCCCCCTGGGCTCTCGATACTTTCGGGTACCGTTCGGTGATCTCAGCCGGTGCAATCGCTGCAATTGCAGCTCCCTTCGCCCTGCAGCTAGGTCGACTGGTTGACCACTTCATGGAAGAACAAAGGGCCGGTGAGCAGGGAAGTAGCGCTACCCCGGTAACCTCCACCGCAACCATCATCGCCCGCATCTGGCCCGCACTGCTGACCCTCACACTCGTCACCAGCGTCGGCGGTGCCTTCATGACCTTCTCCACTGAAATCGCTCCCACTGCCACCCTGGCGACCGGGGCCCTGCTCCTACTCTGCGCCTTGGCAACTCCCACCCGTCTCTACGGCGGCTCCCTCACTGACCGGTTTGGTACCCGCCTTCTCATGACTCCGGTGCTGGCCCTCACGGCCCTGGGCGCTGCCCTCGTTGGCTGGGTCAATGGGGCGAGTCTGCCCTCTATTGTTTTCCTCTTGGCTGGCGCAAGCCTGATCGGGTTCGGTTACGGCTTCCTACAGTCGATGACCATGGTACGCGCCCTCTCGGATGCCGGTGGGGCGGACACCACCCAGCGGGCGTCCGTCGCTTGGAACTCCCACTTCGACATCGGCACCGGCCTGGGCTCTCTCGCCATCGGTGCCGCCGCGCAGGCGACCAGCTTTGTCGCAGCCTGGGCGGGCGCGGCCGTCCTTCTCCTGGCCTGTGCCATCGTGCTCGGTCTTAAGGACGCCTGTATGTCTGTTCAAAAGTAAGAAGATGGGTTATAGTTGTAGACCGAGCAAGGGAGTATCCCACTAATTCCTGCATCGTCAGCACGTTGATCGAAGGCGCCCAACCGGGGCAGGAAACCACCCTGAGCGGTGGTGGGAGAGACTTGTGGATTTTGGCAAACCCCAACCACAAGAAAGGCTCCCAATGCATATCACTGGGTTGCAGTGGGGTGTAACGATTGCGTTCATCCTGGCACTGCTTGCTTACGACTTCTTCTTCCACGTGCGAAAAGCGCACGAACCCACCATCAAAGAGGCCGCGATTTGGTCGGCCGTCTACGTGGGTATCGCCCTGCTCTTTGGCCTGGTCATCCTGTTCTGGGACGGCACCCAGTTCGCCGCAGAATACTATGGCGGCTACATCACCGAGAAGGCTCTGAGCGTCGATAACCTCTTTGTCTTCCTGATTATCATGGCCTCTTTCAAGGTGCCGCGCAAAGACCAGCAAAAGGTGCTGCTCTTCGGTATTATCTTCGCGATGATTGCTCGCACCATCTTCATTCTGATTGGTGCTGCCGCTATTGAGCGCTGGAGCTGGGTCTTCTACCTCTTCGGCCTGATTCTGATGTACACCGCCGGTAACCTCATCAAGGGTGAAGTCACCGACAAGGAAGAAGAGGACGAAGCCAACAACTTCGTCGTTCGCCTGGCCAAGAAGATGTTTAACACCGTTGACTACTACGACGGCGACAAGCTCTTCACCGTAGAAAACGGCAAGAAGGTCATGACCCCCATGCTGCTGGTCATGGTGGCTATCGGTGGTACCGACATCCTCTTCGCTCTGGACTCCATCCCCGCGATTTTCGGTCTGACCCAGGAGGCCTACATCGTCTTCACCGCGACCGCTTTCTCACTGATGGGTCTGCGCCAGCTCTACTTCCTGATTGACGGCCTGCTGGACCGCCTGATCTACCTCTCATGGGGTCTGTCCATCATCCTGGCCTTCATCGGTGTGAAGCTGCTGCTGCACGCTCTGCACTCCAACACTTTGCCCTTTGTGAATGATGGTCACCCGGTTCACGTAGTTGAAGTTGGAATTGAGCTCTCACTTGCTGTTATTGTAGGCGTTCTGATCATCACTGTTCTGGCTTCTCTTTACAGCCCGAAGGGCCGTGCTCTGGCAACCATTCAGCGTGTTCAGACCTTGTCTGAGAAGTACCTGAACCTGCCCGCCGACGCTTCTGAGGCTGAGCGCGCTGAGATTCAGAGCAAGCTTGATGCTGAGGTGGCTAAGTCCCGCGAGATTCCGCAGAAGTACCGCGACGAGCTGATTGAGTCTGAGAACGAGTACCAGGACCTGGTCCGCCGTGCCCGTACCGCTCACGCCGAGCGCAGCGCCTAACCCGCAGTAGGCGTCCGCCCCAAAAACCAGGGGTGCGGACGCCCACCCCGGCTTCACGACCGCTGGCCCCATCCCTAGAGGGAAGGGGCCAGCGGTCTTTCTATGAGCTGGTAAGAGAAAGGTCTTCTACCTGCAATGTTCACAGTTACTCTTGCCCCCCCGTGTGTGTGTTTGAGTAGAATTGACCTTAACATCTATTGAGAAACTGAAGGGAACTCCTAATGTTTGCAGTTGAGTATATGATCCTAGTTTTTTCTCTCCTTCTGGCAGGTGGGCTCTTGCTAACTCTTGCCCGCATGGGTGCAGCTGGGACTTTAAGCCGTAACAGGGTTATTGGAATTCGAACCGGAGCAACTATGCAGTCAGATGCTACCGCTACTACGGCTGCTAACGCCGCTAACGAGGCCCACCAGCGAGTAAAAGAGGATTCTCAGGCATAGAACGCTTGCAACCTTGACAAGCGCCGCAGGCTTAAACTGAAGCATCGGCGTGCTGACCCTATTATTGGGGTCAGCACGCCGATGCTCTATTTTTCAGGTAAAAACCCTAGCGCATATCAGCTAGCAGATTCTTCAGATGGCCCAGAATTAGGGGGCCGTCAGCGCCTAGACCGTCATGGTGGTGGGTCTTGGAGGTCCACACACGGGTGTTACCCACGAACTCGGCCGTCTTTATCGAGTGGGCATAATCCACGTACACATCGGGCACGTAGGCCGCTGCGACCAGGGGCACCTCGTTGCGGGCCAGCTGGTCGTGGTCGTACAGACGGCCCCAGTCCTTCTTCTCAGCCAGTAGTTGGGCAACCTCAGCCAGCGGACGCAGAGCCGGGTCCTCCTCGTAATACCAGGGGAAGATATGCTCACCGGTCAGCAGCAGGGGAGAGGCATCCTCGGCAAAATCCGGGCGCTCAGCGTACATGCGGGCAGCAGACCAGTTCGTCGGTGAAGCGGACGGCGAAGTGCCCCCCAGCCCCTGAGCGGGGCCGTCCGCATAAATCGTCTCGTGCAGCAGGCCGTAGAGGGGGCCAGCCTGGAAGCTGACCTGGGCGCTAACCTCCGTCAGGAACTGGTCAGAGAGCCACTTATCAGACTCAGCAAAAGCCGACTCCAGTACATAGTGCAGGCCCCTAGCCCGGCCGTTACCACCCAGAATATTGCCTAGCATCTGGAAGCGGTGCGGGGTCAGGCGCTCGCCGGTGGGCAGGTATTCCTCGTTCTTGGCCAGGTGCTCGCAGATGCGGACGGCCAGGTCCTTATCTTCGGGGTACCAGCCGTAGTATTCCTCGGTGCGCTCCTTCATGCGGTCGAGGGTGGAGCGGTAGATGTCATCCACGTGGGAGCGGATGGGGGCAAGCCCGGCAGTCATGCGGGAGTCCTTGAGGGACTCAGGCGCAAAGGAGAGGTAGGAGAGGGTCAAGAAGCCGCCGAAGCTCTGGCCCATGGTCGACCAGCGCTTGTCTGTGCGGTCTGCCAGCAGGAATTCACGGACGACCTCGGCGTCGGCAATGATGGAGTCGGCGCGGAAGAGCTCACAGAACTCAGCCTGTACCTCGGGGGTGCCCTGGGCGGTGATGACGCGGGCAGAGAGCGGGGTGGAATTGCCGGTGCCGCGCTGGTCTAGCAGAATCAGGCGGTGGGTCTTGGCGAGTTCCTGTACCCAGCCGCCTTCAGAGATAGGGCGGGGGCTCTTGCCGCCGGGGCCGCCCTGCAGATAGACCATGTAGGGGCGCTCATCGACGGGGGTGGTGAGGGCATCAGAGGTGTCGATGACTTCGCGGGCGAAGACGGTGATGGTCTGGTCAGCAAAGCGGGATTCCAGGGCTGCCGCTTCACCCTTGCCGTAGATGAGCCCGTGGGTTAGGGGCACGGTGAACCAGTGGTCTACCAGTTTGAGGGAGTCAATGGTGTGGGTGACGCCGACGCGGTGGGTCGGCTGGGGCAGGCTGGGGTGGGTAGGCATGGGTCTCCTTTGCGCGCAAGTAAGGTCTTTCTTCTACCGATAGGCTACCCTAGCTTCCCTGCGCGGGCTCTGAGGTGGTGCGTAAGAAGTTCTAATGTGACCGCTTTAGGTGAGAGCACCCCTAGAATGTGACTGAGGTTACCGACTCAGGGTGCAAATGCAGTAACCTATCTGCATGACACAGAATCCCCTGCTCACAGAATCTTCCCTGCCCTACCACTTGCCCGATTTTGCTGCAATCCGCGCAGAACACTACCTGCCTGTACTAGAGATTGGTCTGGCTGAAGCCCGCTCAACCTATACCGCAATCGCAGAGCTCACCGATGAGCCCACCTTCGACAATGTGGTTGCCCCGCTGGAACGCCCCAGCGATACCCTCGAACGAACCACCAAGGTCTTCTACAACCTGGTATCGGCGGACGGCACCCCCGAATTGCTAGCCCTCGAAGGGGGCATCACCGAAAAACTTACCCAGCTTGAGAACGACCTCTACCTTAATCCCGCTATCTTCGCCAAGCTTGATGCCGTCTACCGGGGCCGTCAAGAGGCAGAGCTGACGGACGAACAGGTGCGCCTGACCGAGAAACTCCACCAGAGCTTCACCCTGGCCGGGGTTGCCCTTAGCGACGCTGACCGTGAGGAACTCGCTAGCTTGAACCTTGCTATTGCCCAGGCCCAAACCTCCTACGGCCAGGGCACTGGCGGTTGCTGATCGCACGGCAGGTACTCCTGAGGCTGTGGAGAAGCTGTTTGTACAGACCATTGAACCGTCTATGCGGAACGCTGACCGGGAGGCGCATGCGATTGCGGCCCTGGCGGCAGAGGACGGTATAGACAAGATTGAGCCTTGGGACATGACCTATTACTCAGAGAAGGTCAAAGCCCGGGAATACGCTGTTGATCCTGAAGCCCTGCAGTCCTATTTTGAGCTCAACCGGGTGCTTGAGGACGGGGACGTCTTCCGCCGCTATATTCTGGCGGTCGGCGGCACCCAGCCCATCCCCGAGGCCTTCAAATCCATGACCGGACGTACGGCCGACACTGCCCCGTTGTTGAAGCGGCGCGGGCTGGCCTAGAAAGCCCCCACGCTCTCAATCAGCACCATGGGCGCGCCTTCCTCGTCTGAGGCGTCCAGGTCGACCCTGGCGACAATCCCGAAATCATGGTTGTCGTCGGGGTCGGCAAAGATCTGACGCACCTTCCACACCCCGGGGTGCTCAGCCGTGTCGTCGTCAATCTCAATCAGGCGCGGTGAGCGAGCCTCGGCGTCCGTATAGATATCCTCGTACTCCTCAAAGTAGTCATCCATCGCCTCAGCCCAGCGGTCGGCGTCCCAACCCGAGCGCTCACCGTCCAGCTCGCCCAGCAGGCGGTCGCGCTCGTCCGCAAAGAGCTCCACCCGACGGAACATCGCGTTACGCACCATCACCTTAAAGGCGCGGACGTTGCTCGTCACCTTGGGAGCAGATTCGGCAACGAGCTCTTCGAGTGAGTCCTGAACTGGGATACCTTCTTCACCGGCGGCCAGGCGCTCCCACTCATCCACCAGAGATGAGTCGGTCTGGCGGATAACCTCGCTCAGCCACTCGATCACGTCGGTGAGCTCATCGGTCAGGGCAGATAGGGGCACAGTTTGGCGCAGGGCCTTGTAAGCGTCCGACAGGTAGCGCAGCAGAATACCCTCGGAGCGCTCCAGCCCGTAGAACTGGATGTAGTCGCCAAAGCCCATGGCCCGCTCATACATATCGCGCACCACGCTCTTGGGCTCTACCTCAAACTCCTTCATAAAGGGAGCGCCCGCCGAGTAGGTCTCAAAGGCCTGTTCTAGCAGGTCAGCCAGGGGCTGCGGGTAGGTGATTTTATCGAGCTCAGCCATGCGCTCGTTGTAGTCCAGCCCCTCAGCCTTCATCTCGGCTAGGGCCTCACTCTTAGCCTTCTTCTCCTGGCCAATCAACACCTGGCGGGGCTTTTCCAGGGTGGACTCAATCACCGAGACCGCATCGAGGGCGTAGGACTCCGACTCCTTATCGAGTAGAGACAGCGAAGCCATCGCGAAGGGGGAGAGCGGCTGGTTCAGGGCGAAGTTCTCCTGCAACGAGACAGTCAGACGCACGGTGCGGCCAAACTCGTCGGGCTCCGGCAGGCGCTCCACCACGCCCCCGTTGAGCAGCTCCCGGTAAATACCAATCGCCTTGCGTTTGAGGGCACGCTGCTTAACCGGTGGCTCGTGGTTGGCGGTGAGGAAGAGCATGACGGTCTCAAAGGGGTCAGCCTCACGCTGCAACATATTGAGCATCATGGAGTGGGTCATCTGGAAGGACGAGGTCAGCGGCTCGGGCTCTGCGGCAATAATATGCTCGAAGGTCTTATCGCTCCAGGCCACAAAACCCTGCGGGGGTTTCTTCTTTTTACCCCGCAGCGACTGGGCCATCTTCTTCTCATCCCCATTGAACTTCTCCCGGGCCTTGGCCTCAAGCCGGTCGTTCTCAATTTCGTGTTCGGGGGCCTGAACCACCACGTAACCGGCCGTATCAAAGCCAGCTCGGCCCGCGCGTCCTGCAATCTGGTGGAACTCACGGGACTTCAGGCGGCGGGTGCGCTGCCCGTCAAACTTGGAAAGGGCAGTTACGAGCACCGTGCGGATGGGGACGTTAATACCCACACCCAGCGTATCGGTACCGCAAATGACCTTGAGCAGGCCCGCCTGGGCTAGCTGCTCCACCAGACGGCGGTACTTGGGCAACATGCCGGCATGGTGAATGCCGATACCGTTCTTGATGTACTTCTGCAGCTGCTTGCCGAAGCCCGCCGAGTAGCGGAAGCCGGCGGTCAGCTCGTTGATGCGCTCCTTGTCTTCCTTAGAGGCAATAGCCAGGCTCATGAGCGAAGCGGCTGTATCGATGGCCTGGAGCTGGGAGAAGTGCACAATGTAGACCGGGGCCTGGTGGGTGCTCACTAGCTCGTCTACCTTCTCAACCAGGGGCTCACGGGAGTAGGTGTAGTTGAGCGGAATGGGGCGGTTCTCGCTGGTGACCAGGGAGGTCTGCCGTCCGGTGAGCTCCGTCAGTTCGCGCTCAAAACGGCTAGTATCGCCCAGGGTTGCGCTCATGAGCAGGAACTGGGCCTGTGGTAGGTCAAGCAGGGGAGCCTGCCAAGCCCAACCGCGCTGGGGGTCAGAGTAGAAATGGAACTCATCCATGACTACCTGGGTCAGATCAGCCCCTTCACCCTCACGCAGCACAATATTGGCAAGAATCTCGGCGGTGCAGCAGACGATGGGGGCATCGGCGTTAATAGAAGAATCGCCGGTCACCATACCCACGTTCTCAGCCCCAAAAATCTCGCAGAGATCAAAGAACTTCTCAGACACCAGGGCCTTAATAGGGGCGGTGTAATAGGAGCGCTGGCCAGTCGCCAGACCCATAAAATGAGCTGCAACCGCCACGGTAGACTTGCCCGACCCGGTAGGGGTCGCCAAAATGACGTTGTTGCCCGCCGCTAAATCAAGCACAGCTTCATCCTGGGCCGGGTACAGCTGCATACCGCGAGCCTCAATCCAAGCCAGAAAGGCCTCGTAGGCTTCATCGCCCGTGAGCGGGTTAGAGGCAAAAATGCCACGGAAATAGGGCTTGCTGTTATCGGCTAAAGAGGGGGAGAGAAAGGGAAGAATCTTCATGGTTCTTCTAGTTTAATAGACCGGTCAAGACAAAGACGGGTGTGACGCTTGTCAAACCTGCCCAGAGTGTTCTAAGGTAAAGGGCAGAACTTAACCGCATATCTAGCTCACGAAAGGAGGCCCACGAAATGAATAATCGACCTATTCCCTTCAACAGCCTCCCCGTGGGTAGACACATCAATGGTGCGCTCGCTTCTAGCCCGACTGCTGGTTAGACGAGTACGATAACCTGACGTAGACACACCTATCGGGGCAAGCGAACCCGGTAGGTATTTTTATGCCCTGCGGGTTTTTCCTCACATACGACCTGCCCACCCGCACGCACACGCTGAAAGAGTAGCCTGATGGCTGAGATGACTGACGAGACAAAAACCAAGTCGCCCAAAGAAAAAGTTAAGTTCCGTATCGCCCCGCCGGGCTTCCGCTGGCGCCCGCTCTTCTTTCTGCCCTTCCCCCTCGACATTCTGACCTCCCTCGCCCTGGTGTTCCTGCCGGTTCTAGTGGGCACGATTATTGACCTGTACACCTCAGGCGATGAGGCAGGCGCCTGGCGGTTGGTCTGGTTGCTGGTGGGCTTGGTGGTCTACCTGTCGGTCGTTGAGTTCGTGGGTTGGGGTATCACCTTTAGGGTGGTGGCCCGCATCGAGCGGGACTGGCGGCTCTACATTGCCAGCCTGATGTCCGGCAGCCCCAACCGCGACACCGGCGCCCTCATCGCGATCTTGAACAAGGACGCCCGCTCCATGGCCCAGATGTGGCAGCCCATGATTCTGGCCTTTTCCGCGGTGGGCGTGACCGCCCTGGGCACCTGGCAGCTCTGGCGCATTAGCCCTGTGATTGCTGTGGTGAGTTTGGGTGGCTTGATTCTGACCATGCTGACCCTCACCTGGATTTCCAAGCTGCTCGAGAAGCACGCGGACGTCTTCCGCGACAAGGTGGGGGTGTCTACCTCCCGCGCCTCTGACGTAGCCTCCTCGATTCGCACCATTCTAGGACTGGGTGCCCAGCGCCGCATGATGGGCCGCTACGGGGCAACAGCCCAGGACGTCTACACCTCCCAGATTCGCCTAGAGAGCGTGCAGACCTGGTCGTATGCGGTGCGCAACCTGCTGGTGGGAGCTGTGACCTGGGTGGTCATTGCGCTCGCCCTGCGCGGGGCCGCCCCCGAGGGTACCTGGATTACTGAGGTTCCCGCTGGCCAGCTGGTCACGGTGGTTGGTCTGATCAACACCCTGACCGGCCCTATCTGGTCGGTGGAGATGCTGCTCTTTGCCTGGCGTAACGCCCGCATTGCCCTCAAACGCGTAGATAGACTTGCAGCTGAGGTTGAGGGTAACTCTCAGGTAGAGAGTAAGGACGCTCCGGCCCCGGCGACCAGCGCCGCAGCAGGGCAGGCGCTGGTTGAGGTTCCCCGGGCCAGCGCCCCGGTGCACTACATCAACCCGCGCGAAGCCGGGGTGCCAGCCCAGGACTACGCCGAAACTCTGACCGAAGCCCTATGCCAAGCTCAACCTGCCCCGGGCAGGGAGCAGGCGGCGGGCATCCTCACCGGGGGCGAGCGCGTGCTTCTCTCGGAGCCCAACCCCATGATTTTTGCCGGCTCCCTGGCTGATCACCTGCAGATGGGCACTGAAGGGTTGAGCCGGGAGCGCATGATTGAGCTGCTCCAGCTCACCGACTCCGAAGAAATCGCCTTCCGACTTGGTGGCCGCGACCCCGAAAAGTACCTGTCTAGCACCCTGGCCTCAGAGGGTACCAACCTCTCTGGGGGCCAGCGGCAGCGCCTGGCCCTGGCCCGGGCCCTGGCCCAGCCTGCGTCCGTGCTGGTGCTCACCGAACCGCTGAACTCGGTGGACGAACCCAGCCAGAAGTTTATCTTGAACCAGCTCGAAACCCATACGGGAAGACCCGGCCCCCTCGAACACATCCGCCAGATTTACCTGGTCTCAACCACCATGGAGGTTGAGCGACGACTGAAAGCAGGTGAAGCCCGTGGCTAACCTCCTCCCCATTACCGACGGTAAGACTACCTGGCGGCTGCTGGCCCTCTCGATTCTCAAAACCCCCTGGCAGCTGGTCTGGCTGGTGGTTCTGTTTGTGGCTAGCTCCGTGGCTACCCTGGTGACCCCCATTATGGTGGGGCAACTGATTGACCGGGCTACCACTGGGCAGCTGACCGGCTACCCCTGGGCAGAGCTAGCGGTTATTGGCCTCGCCGTGGTCGCCGGTGCCCTGCTGGCCCGTGCTTGGACCTTCCAGGGCCAGAAAATGGGTGTGCGCCTCAACCGCGACCTGGGCATTGACCTGGTCGGGGCCTCCCTGCAGCTGGACGCCCAAACCGTTGAGGACGCCGGCTCCGGCGACCTGGTAGCCCGCCTGACTGATGACGTCGACAGCGTGCGCCAGGTACTGGCCACCGGCCTGCCGGAATTCGCCCATATCAGCATCTACATGGTGATTACCGCGGCCACCATCTTCACCGTCAACCCGGCCGTCGGCCTGGTGACTGTGCCCATGTTTATCGTGATGACCATCGCGCTCTCGATTTTCCTACCCCGGATCGCCAAGCTCACCCGGGAAAAGACCGAAGCCGTCAGTGACCTGACTGTGGTGGCAACCGAAAACATCCGCGGTGCTGGCACCGTTGAAGAGCTGGGGATCAGTGAGGCCCGTGCTCGGGTGCAGGATGAGCGCATCTGGAAAACCTTTGAGGTCAGCGACCGCATGGTCGTGGTGCGCTCCATCTTCTGGGCTGTGGACGCCTTCAACTCCTTCCTGCCCCTGGTGCTCTCCATGGTCTGGGGCGCTTACTGCGTGGAGCAGGGCTGGGCGACCTGGGGCGACGTTGCAACCGCCTCTATCATGCTCTTCACCATGCGCGTCAACTCGGATATCTTCACCTTCTGGCTCGACCGCCTGCGCGAAATGACCGTCACCATGGGGCGCGTCTTTGGCGTCATCGACCTGTCGAACCAGCAGCAGGTCCGCCGTGCCGCCGGGCAGGTGCCTGCCCCGGCGCACCTGCCCGAGCAGGGCGCGTCCGCCCCGGTCATCAGCCTGCAGAGCGTGACCTACGGGTACGACCCGGACGCCCCCGTGATTAAAGGGGTAGACCTGCAGCTGGCAGCGGGGGAGAGCCTAGCCCTGGTAGGACGCTCCGGCTCGGGCAAGACCACCCTGGCCCGCCTGATTGCCGGGTCGCTCACCGCAGACAGCGGCACCGTGCAGGTCGGTAGTCAGCTAGTGGGCAACGGGCTGTACCCCACCCAGCCTGATGCCAGCGGACGCCCCGCCCTGCTCATTTGCACCCAGGAGGCTCACGTCTTTGTCGGCTCCCTGGCCGAGAACATGACCGTGGCAGCACCCGACGCTAGTGCCGAGCAGATGCTCACCGCCCTGCGGTCGGTGGGCGCCACCTGGGTCGATGACCTGCCCGAGGGGCTGGAGAGTCGGGTCGGTGGCGGTAGCACAGAGCTCACCCGCGACCAGATTCAGCAGCTGGGCCTAGCCCGCATCGTGGCTGCCAACCCCCACGCGGTGATTCTGGATGAGTCAACTACCCAGCTTGAACTGGCGGACGCCCGCCAGTCCCTGGCCGCGGTGATGCAGGGCCGGGCCGTCATCATCATCTCCCACGACGCCCGCATCGTCTCACTGGCTGACCGGGCCGTGCTCCTGGAAAACGGTGAGCTGGTTGTAGAGGGTGCCCCGGCAGAAATCTTTGCCCGCGCCTAAGAAACCTCACAGGTCTAAGATGTCTGGGCCTCATTCGCCCTGGGCTGGTTACTGACCTGGCAGGCGCGGGCGGGGAAGGCGTCCGCCCTATTATCCTGCTCCCGGCCCTGGCTGCCGTCTGGCAGATCGTGGCTAAATTCCCTGACCCTGGCGCCCCCAATGCGCTCACCCTCTTCGTTACCGCAGGCGGGGCCGTGGTGGTCAACCTCATCTGTACCCTGATTCTGGCCCGTTTTCGTACCGGTGCCGGGGCGCTCACCGCAGCCGCCTTTTTGGCAGCTCGCAATGATGTGCTCATCAACCTCGCTATCATCGCCGTAGCTGGTCTCACCGCCTGGGTAGGAAGCGGCTGGCCTAATCTGGTACTGGGTGCCCTCATCCTGGTGCTCAACCTGGGGGCTGCCAGGGCAGGGCTTCTGGTTTTTAGCTGAACAGTGCCAGCGAGCGAATTATGGTCTGGGCTAGGCCATAGACCAAGCCGCTTGTGACGAGTAGGGTCAGGGCCCAGGCTGCCAGGGTATGCAGCGGGCCGCCGGCGTTGACCTTAATTTGTTGGTCAGCGGTGCCCAGCTTCCCGTGGCCTGCCAGCTTTGCCATGTCCTTCTCTGAGGCATGGTGCTTCTCGTTCACCGGCTTGACCAGCAGGTTGGCGATGAACCCAACTGCCAGCACGCCCACCATGATGAAGAGGGAGGGCTGGTAGAGCTCGGCACCAGAGGCATCGGGGTTGCCCCCACGCACGGTGTCCTGAACCAGGTTGACGATGAGCGGCCCAGCAATACCCGCAGCTGACCAGGCGGTCAGCAGGTGGCCGTGGATAGCCCCCACCTGTAGGGTGCCAAACATATCGCGCAGATAGGCCGGGATGGTGGCAAAGCCACCGCCGTAGAAGGAAATGATGATGAAAGCGGTAGCGATAAAGAGCACCAGGCTGACGTTGCCGAAGAGTGCCCAGATGATGTAGAGGGCCAGCCCCACGCCCAGGTACATGATGTAGATGTTCTTGCGGCCGATGATATCTGAGGTCGATGACCAGACGAAGCGGCCACCCATATTGCCCAGGGACAGCAGACCGACGAAGCCGGCTGCCGCCGCAGCGGAGATGGTGAAGTAAGACTGAATCATGGGGGAGGCTGATTCAAGCAGGCCGATACCGGCGGTGACATTGGTGAATAGTACAGTCCAGAGCAGCCAGAACTGGGGAGTGCGGATAGCCCGGGCTGCGGTGACGTTCTTGTTGGTGCGCATGGTATTGGGCTTCTGCTGGGCCGGGTCGAAACCGGCGGGCTTCCAGTCGGGGTGGGGGACCCTGATGACGAAAGCGCCCAGCAGAATAATAAGGGCGTAGGAGGCAGCGAGAACTAAGAATGAGGGGACGAGCGCTGATGCCTGTTCTGTCTTTTCGGCTGAGCCTGAAAAGAGCTCCATGAGCTGGGCCGATACGGGAGAAGCAATGAGCGCACCGCCGCCAAAACCCATGATGGCAAGCCCGGTGGCCATGCCCGGGCGGTCAGGGAACCACTTCATGAGGGTGGATACCGGGGAAATGTAGCCCAGACCCAGACCAATGCCGCCGAGTGCACCGTAACCCAGGAAAACTAGCCATAGCTGGTTGGTGGTCACGCCGAGAGACGCGATGAGAAAGCCTAGAACCCAGCAGGTTCCCGCCGTTAGCATCGACTTGCGAGGGCCAACCCGCTTCACCCAGGTGCCACCGATGGCCGCTGAGATACCCAGCATGGCGATGGCGAGAGAGAAGACCCAACCCACTGCGGTTTCAGTTGATCCAAAGTGGGTGACCAGCTGGGTCTTAAAAACTGACCAGGCGTAGACTTGCCCGATGCAGAGATGGATGGCAAGTGCCGCTGGCGCCATGAACCAGCGGTTAAAAGTGATGGGTGCTACGATAGCTGACCTATCAAGAACTGACATGAAGCTTTCCTCTGAGATGTGTGTCTGCTGGCGAAATTCAATGTGTAGTGATGCGCTCAACATTACCCCATGCCGGCGGCTGGCGTATGTTATCTGTCCTAGGGGTGGCGAGTCTGGTAGCTCTTCTAAAATTTTGAGCATTCCTTGAGATGTATGAGTGTGCTGGCTCTGCAAAACATGACTCAGGGCACTAAACTGGGTGGTGGCAGATAAGCTAGTTAACCAAGGAAGTTCACATTATGAGCAAGCACTTCCCCTCTGATCTTGAAATCGCCCAGGCAGCGACCCTGCAGCCGATTACCGAGATTGCCGCAGCATCAGGCATCAATGAGGATCGCCTGGAACCCTACGGCAAGTACGTTGCCAAGGTGCAGCTGACCGACGACACCACCGCAGAAAAGGCCCTGGCCCGCGGCTCCAAGTACATCGTGGTCACCGCCGTTACCCCCACCCCTCTCGGCGAGGGTAAGACCGCAACCTCGGTCTCCCTGGCCCAGGGTATGGCAGCAACCGGCCGCAAGGCCATGCTGACCCTGCGTCAGCCCTCCATGGGCCCCACCTTCGGCATCAAGGGTGGCGCAGCAGGTGGCGGCTACTCCCAGATCGTCCCCATGGAAAAGCTCAACCTGCACCTGACCGGTGACTTCCACGCCGTCACCGCAGCCCACAACCTGCTCGCTGCCATGATTGATAACCACCTGCACCACGGCAACGAACTGCGCATCGACACCCGCGCCATCACCTGGCGCCGCGTCATCGACATGAACGACCGCGCCCTGCGCAACATCGTTATCGGCCTGGGTGAGCGCATGGACGGCGTGCCCCGCGAAACCGGCTTCGACATCACCTCAGCCAGCGAAATCATGGTGATTCTCTCGCTCTCCACCAGCTTCGCTGACCTGCAGGAGCGCCTGGCCAAGATCGTAATCGGCCTCAACGTGGACGGCGACCCCGTCACCGCAGCCGACCTCAAGGCCGACGGCGCTATGGCCGTCATCCTGGCTGACGCTATCAACCCCAACCTGCTCCAGACCCTCGAGAAGACCCCCGCCCTGATTCACGCGGGCCCCTTCGGCAACATCGCCACCGGTAACTCCTCGGTTGTCGCTGACTACGTTGGTCTTGAGCACGCCGACTATGTGATTACCGAGGCCGGCTTCGGCGCAGATATGGGTGCGGAGCGCTTCTTTAACGTCAAATGCCGCGTCTCCGGCCTCAAGCCGGACGCCGCCGTCCTGGTGGTCACCGTCCGCTCCCTCAAGTCCCACTCGGGCCGCTACAAGATTGTGCCCGGCAAGCCCCTGCCCGAGGGCTTGCTGGCAGAGAACACCGAGAACGTCGAAGCAGGCGCCGCTAACCTGCTCAAGCACATCGAGATTGTGCGCTCCTTCGGCGTGCAGCCGGTGGTTGCTATCAACGCCTTCCCCACCGACTTCGAGTCAGAACACGAGACGATTCGCCGCATTGCCGAGGAGGCTGGCGCTCGCGTGGCGATTCACCGCGGCGTTGCCGAGGGCGGTAAGGGCGTGACTGAGCTGGCGGACGCCGTCGCCGCAGCCTGTGATGACGTGAGCGAGCTGACCTACACCTACGAGGACGAAGATAGCCTGACCACCAAGATTGAGAAGGTTGCCACCAAGGTCTACGGCGCGGACGGCATTGAGGTCGCCCCGGCTGCGGCTAAGCAGCTGGCCCGCTACGAGGAGCTAGGCTATGGCAAGCTGCCGGTTGTCATTGCCAAGACTCACCTGTCCATCTCGGCTGACGCCTCGTTGAAGGGTGCCCCGACCGGTTGGACTCTGCCGGTGCGCGAGGTGCGCCTGGCTGCCGGTGCCGGCTATGTTTACGCTATCTGCGGCACCATGCGTACCATGCCGGGCCTGGCCAAGTTCCCGGCTGCCGAACGAATTGGCTTTGACGAGGACGGCACTATGGTCGGCCTCTTCTAAACCGCCTTTAAACAGGTAGATACCATCTAAATCAGAAAAACCCACGTGACTGGTGGGTTTTTCTGATTTAGATGGTATCTAGTCCCTTAAGGGGGAGGTTACTGCTGTTCGGGGGGCGTTCGGCTGGCACACGGTGCCGGTCGCGGGCAAAACCGCACAGCCGAACTCGGTAAACTCAGCCAGCACCTCATCGGTGATCTCAGGGCCGCCAATGACCTCGGGAACGCCCACCTCCTTCATGCGAGCCAGCAGGGCCTCTACGTCCGGAGTCTTAGGCTTCGAGGGGCACACCACCAGCTGCCCGGCCGTATCAATCTCAGCGCTATTGGTCGCAATCATCTGGGCAAGGGCGTCTACCGCTTCCTTATCCCCGGCCTTGGCTTTACCCAGCAGGTCCAGGCCGTCTCCCTGTATGACGTCCGGCCCGTAGAGCTGGCTGGTCAGGTAATCACGCAGCTCCGAACCGGTAATTTCGGTGTCGTCACTGGCTACCAGGGGCTTGTCGGTCAGGGACTTCTGGTAGTCGAGCATCTCGCGCTCGCTGGTGAAAGGGCAGGTCACGACTGTATCTTCTGAGGTGGTGAGGTCGGAGCAGCGCTCTGCCAGGGCACCCACAGCTTTCGATACGGCTACCATCTGGTCGTAGTTGTGGGTCAGGACCCCACTGGGCATTTTCAGCCGAGTCGAGCACCAGGCGTCCTGCCTTCTCGGGGAAGAGAGTAGCGTAGGTGGCCCCCAGCATAGTGCCGTAGGAGTAGCCCAGGTAGTCGAGGCGCTCGCCCCCGGCCAGGGAGCGGAGCAGCTCCATATCGCGGGCTACCTGGGAGGTGCCCATGTAGTTGGCAACGCCCCAGAGCTGGTGGCTTTCCAGTACGGGTGCAAAGGAGGGGTCGGTTGCCAGCGACATGGCGTGCTGAATGCCGCCGATGCCCGGCCCGCCGGGGTTGGTGAAGAGGGGTACCTGTGGGTCGCTGCCAGTAGAGACGGTGCGGCTGACGGCTAGGTCAAGGGTGCGGTTATCGTCCGAATCTCCCCAGTTGGGCGGGGCGGTGACGGTGCCGCACTCGTAGTTGGCGTAGTCGAACCCGGTTTCTTTCAGCAGCTCTTCGTTCTCGAGGGAGAAGCCGCTGTGCTCGGCGGTGCACTCGCCCCAGGTGATGGTCTGCTCGTAGAAGTTTTCAAAGTTTTCCCGCTGCCAGCTGGCTCAGTGGGCGCGGTCGGCTGCGGGAGCGAGGGCCTAGTCTGACGGCTGCTGGGCGGAGGGGACGCTGAGGCTACAGCCTGCCAGGGCTAGAGTGTGCTGGCTGCCAGGACGGCTGTGGTGAGGTAGGCGGCGCGGTGTCGGGCTGGTTGGTGCTGGAGTGTGATCACACCTGTCTTAAAAAATTAGCCGTCAGGATGAACCTGCTCCCCGCCTACAGGCGGATAAACAGCAATTAGGCCCAGCCCTTCTTAGGGGAGGTGCCGCCGATGCCGGCGTTGAAGGTGTTGGTGGGGTCAAGCTGCTTAAAGTGCTCCACCATAGCCTCGGGCATGTGGTAGAGACGCCCATAGTTGTGCTCAGCAGGCAGTTTGGCGCCACGGGCCTCAAGCAGCTCCTGGATATCGTCGTGCAGCTTATGGGGGTCAACGCCCTTTTTGGCGACGTAGTCCTGGTGCATGACGTGGCAGAAGAAGTGACCGTAGTAGGCGGTAACATCCAGCTGGCTAGCAATTTCAGGGGGCAGTACCTCTAGCCAGTCCCAGTCATCGCGGCGCAGGGCAACATCGATGGGTATAAGCTCGCCTAGCTCCTTGCGCTTCATGCTGGCGTAGCGGGTGGCGGCACTGGCAGCACCAAAACGGTTGAGGTTGGCGCTCTGTGCCTCGTCCGCCGTGCAGATAAAGAAGTCACCCTCGTGCTCGGGGGCCGCAAAAAAGTCCTTGAGCATGGTTTCGGTCGCCTGCTTCTGGGCCTCACTGACGGTGAGCAGCAGGTGGTGTTCGAAGCGGTCGCGGTAGTCTAGCATACGCTTGGGCAGCTGGTTGGGGACCAGGTCGAAGATACGCTGGGAGACGGTGTCGGCGAAGGTGGGGCCGATGCCCGGGACCTTGCTGAAGACCCCGTTGGCCCAGGTCTTGAAGGCAAACATGCGGGTCTGCAGGGCAGAGCTCATGTACTTGAGGAAGACGAAGGTGTCTTTGCCGTACTTTTCTGCCAGGTCGAAGGCGCTGCGACCCATGTATTCGCCCGAGATGGGTAGGGGCATGTCGGCTTCGAGGAAGATGCGGCGGATTTCTTCGAGCTCGCGGGGGTTGTGGGTGCCAATGTAGAACATGGCGGGGTTCTTCTCGAGCGGGAAGGTGCGGGTTCGCACGGCAAAGACCATGATTTTGCCAGCGGATCCGGACGCCTCAAATAGGTACTCAGGGTTGGAGTTGTAGCGGGCGGGGGTCGGCTCCATCTTGCGTAGGTGGGCGGCGTACTCGGTCTCACTGCTGTCGGCAGGGGCGGGGGTGACGTCGTCCGCCGACCAGGTGCCGCGCTGCAGGCGGTCGAGGGCGGCCTCGGGGTCGTCGCCCAGGGAGATACCCAGGTGGTTGACCAGCTCGACCTTGCCTTCTTCGGTGACGCGGGCGTAGATGGCTTCGCGGGTGAAAGCCGGGCCCTTACGAATTTGGCTACCGCCGGAGTTGTTGGCGATACCGCCGATGACCGAGGCGCCGATGGAGGTTGACCCGATCACCGAGTGGGGCTCGCGGCCATGCGGGGCCAGCTCTTCGGTTAGGTGAGTGAGGGTGGCGCCCGCCAGGGAGATGGCCTCGTGGGCGTCGTTAATCAGGTGCACCTGGTTGATGAGGTGGGTTGAGATGAGCACGATGGGCCGGTCGTAGTCCTGGAAGCCCGGGCCGGAACCGCCGGTCAGACCGGTGTTAGAGGCCTGGGGAATTACCATGAGGTTGTGGTCAACGCAGACCTGGAGCACCTTCCACATCTGCACCAGGGTGGTGGGGCGGAGGACGGCAAGCAGGGGGCCGCCGCCGAAGCGGTAGCCCTTGCTGTAGGGAATGGTCGCGTGCTCTGCGGTGAGCACGTGGTCAGCGCCCACGATGTCCTTGAATGCCGCGAGGGCCTGCTGATGGGCTCCTGGGTGTGCTGGGGAGGTCATCTCACATCTTTCTGTCGGTTCGTACTCCCGTTTGCAGGCTGTGCCGTTGCACCGGGAGGGGCCGCGCCCCGTGGTAAGGCCCATAGCCATCATCCGTCGCCGACCTGGGGCTGTCAAACAGAAAGGGTGCGGCGGTGAGCTTGGTCGAAGAAATGCAGTTCATGGGCGGACGCCTGCTGGTAGGCCTGCGCCGCGAGGGGGCGGACGCGCGGCGGGGCATCTTCGAGAGCTGCCTCCACGTAGCTGAGGGCTTGTTCGACAGAGGCCCTAAAATCTGCTGACCCGTACATGCTTAACCAGGCGGTGTGCGTGCGCTCGGGCGTGTTGGAGGTAGCAAGGCCAGCTCCCGTGGAGTAGGGACTCTACCGTGAGCCCCACGTGCCCAGAAAACCTGCTGCTCGGAGGTGGGAGCCTTGGCGCTCAAGAGGGCCAGGGCCCGTGAGTATTCCCGCAGGTAGTAGGGCATCTTAATCCTGATAGAAAGTGAAATCCTCGGCCGGCAGCGTTCCATCGGCTAGCTGGCGGATGAAGGGCAGGGCCGTGATGCGCTCCCAGAGACCGCCGGTCATTTCCCAGAGGGCAGCCGTGTGCGGGCCAGCTGCCGGAATCAGGGGAGTCGGGGAGGCGGCGTCCGCAAAAGCACCCAGGGGAATCGGAGTGGCACCGGCAGTCACCGAGCCAGCCCACAGGTTCCAGAAGTGGTTAACCGGGCCGTGCCCGGCTCCCACCTGCAAGCGGTCGCTGGTAGCGATAGCCCCGTGCAGCCAGGCAGTGACCCATGAGAGGGCCTCTTCGAGACTGTCACCCGCGCCCAGGCGGGTGGCCAGCGCGGACGATAGGGAACAGCCCGTGCCGTGCGTGTTAGCGGTCGCAAGGCGCTGCCTACTAAAGACCGCCTGTACCCCGTCGGCTGTGACCACCGCGTTCCCTGCCTCGGAGCAGGTCAGATGCCCACTCTTGACGATAACGGCAGCCCCGTACCGGGTAGCAACCCGCTGGGCCATCTGGCAGGCATCGTCCCAGGTGGCTGGCGGCTGCTCCTGGGCTAGAATCGCAAGTTCCGGGGTATTGGGGGTAAGCACAGTAGCCCGGCGGGAAAAGTCGCGCAGGGCCTCTTCTGCGGCAGGTTCTAAAAGCCGGTCGCCGCTGGTAGCAATCATCACCGGGTCAAGGACCACAACCTGCTGGGGGTTATCGTCGAGCCAGGCGGCCACCGTATCGATAATGTCCACCGACCCCAGCATGCCAATTTTGACGGCGTCAATACGCACATCGTCGCTCACCGCATCAAGCTGGGCCCGTAAAAAGTCGGTGGGCGGAACCTCAATGGCCCGGACCCCCAGGGTATTTTGGGCGACCAGGGCGGTGATAGCACTCATGCCGTAGCCGCCTGCTGCCGCAATGGATTTGAGGTCAGCTGAAGCACCTGCTCCGCCGCTGGGGTCAGTGCCTGCGATAGACAGAATATTGGGGACGGGGCAGGAGTGCCGGGAGCCCTTTGCCGTAAAAAGCCCGCGTAACCGAGTAGCGGTTAGCTCCGGCTCAGATGCCCCCATGAGGGCAGAGACCACGCAGATTCCGTTGACCCCGGTGGCAGCGAGTTCGGCCGCGTTATCAAGCTGGATGCCGCCGATAGCCACGCTCGCGATGCCCGCCTCGGCCGCCCGTTGGGCCAGGTCGGTGATACCCGCAATCCCCAGGGCCGGTGCCGCATCGGGCTTGGTGGGTGTATCAACCAGCGGGCCCAGGCCCACCACATCGGGGAGCCGAACCCCGGCCGCTGTGCACTGGGCGATACAGTCCTCTAGCTGGTCGCGGTTCTCAATCGACAGGCCAATCATCAGATGCTCCGGCAGGATCTGGCGGGCCTGAACATAGGGCATATCGGACTGCCCAATATGCAGGTGTAGGCCCAGTGAGAGAGCAAGCTGAACCCGGTCGTTGACGAAAATTGGCACCCGTCTGCCCCCGGCGCGGGCCAGAGCTCGGGCCTGAACTTCAAGCTGCTCGTCACTGGCCTGCTTATCGCGAAGCTGCACCACGCTGACCCCGCCCTCGATAGCCCGCAGGACGTGGTTGGTCAGGTGTTCGGCAGGTTGAAAGGACGGGTCCGTGACCAGGTAGAGCGACCAGTCAACGGATGCGCGCTTGGTAGGGAATACAGTCATGCCTGCCCACCTGCCTTCAGCTCCCGCAGGCTGACCCGCTCAAGAATCTGCTCAGCACTCAGCTCGGCCAGGGCATCGAGCCAGGCAACCGCGAAGGAACCGGGCTTGGTGGCATAAAGACTTCCGGCAACTGAACCGGCAGCTGCCGTATGGGCATGGGCGGCAACCACAGCATCGTGGCGGTCAAGACCCGCTGCCAGCGCTGCCCCGGCATAGGCAGCTACCAGGGCCCCTAAGAAACAGCCGGTACCAATCACCTGGGCCATGGTGGGGTGCCCGCCTTCTACCGCCGTTACCTGGTCGCCGGTGACAACGTAGTCAATTGCTCCACTGATAGCAACCGTGGCACCGGTCTGTTGACTGAACACGCGGGCTGCGGCGAGTACGTCCTCGGCCTTATCGGTTGCGTCTACCCCGCGTCCGCCCCGGCCGCTGCCGGCCAGCACCCCAACCTCTGAGGCGTTACCTCGAATCACGGCGGGGGAGAGCTGCATTACCTCCCGGTAGAAATCGGTGCGGGCTGTGAGGGCGCCGGCGGCAACGGGGTCCAGCACCCAGGGAGTTCCCGCGTCCTTGGCTCCGGCAATAGCCTGGCGCATTCCTTCGTACTGTTCGGCGCTGGGGGTGCCACCGTTGACCAGCACGCCGGTAGCAATCCGGGCAAAATCGTAGGACTCAGCCGGCGTATCGCACATAGCCGGGGCAGCACCCGCCGCTAGCAGGGCGTTAGCGGTGATGTTACTGACCACAGCGTTGGTTAGGCACTGCACCAAAGGCGTGGTAGTTCGCACCGCTGTGATTGCTGCAAGGATGGCGGTGCTTGAGTCAGAGGGCACGTCGAGGCGCGCAGAAATAGAGGCATGCTCCTGCATGGGTTTCCCTTCGCTAGTTCTAACTAGAGCAGGTTCAGTGGGTGTGTTCTCAGCCCCGTCCGCCCGAAAAGAATTGGCAGTAGGGGCACCCCAAACCAGTTGTAAGGTTCATGCTAATAAGTAGACCGGTGGGCGACAAGGTATAACTTCTGTATTACGGCTCCACCGGGCTTGCCAGAGGGGGCTCCTACCAGCCCCGCTCCTTCCACTTAGGCAGCTGGGGGCGTTCCTTGCCCAGGGTGGTGGAGTCGCCGTGGCCCGGCAGCACCAGGGTGTTATCGTCAAAGCGGCCGAAGATGCGCTCTGAAACATCGGCAAAGAGCTGCTCAAAGTCCTGGGGAGAGTTGGTCTTGCCCACCCCGCCTGGGAAGAGCGAATCCCCGGTGAACAGCAGAACCCGCTCGCCGGCGTCTGCACCATCAGGTACCCGCAGGGCCAGGGCAATTGAACCCGGGGTATGCCCGCGCAGGGCAATCACCTCAAGCTCAATGCCGGCTAAGGTCAGATGCTCGCCACCTACCAGACGTTCTTCAACCTCTACGCTTTCCTGCTCCGCAATGGCCTCAGCATCGGGGGCGCCGCAGTAGGTTGCCGGGTCCCAGGTCTCCACTGCCTCCGGCAGAGCTCGGATGTGGTCCCAGTGGGAATGGGTGGTTACCAGGGCGCGGACGCCAGCCCCCGCCTGGTCATAAGCAGCGAGTGAGTCGGCAGCGGCAGCCTGCTGGACAAAGGTGTTGATGGCGGGAAAATCGTCCGCGGCGTCAATCAGCACCTGCCCACCGCTTGCCCGGTGGGTCAGCAGGTAGACGTTGTTTTCCATCTCCGATACCGCAATGGACCGCACGGTCAGGGCATCGGACTCAAAAATCAGGGTATTGGCTAGGTCACTCATGGCCCCATTCTAGGCTCTCACCCCGCCTTTGTACCATGCCCTGCCCGGTTTAAGACCCCAGAATGAGCCGGGCGCGGTACAAACCGGGAGGGGCAGACGCTTTCATCGCTCACGCAAACCCTATAGAATATATCTTCGAAACAATCTCTTAGATAGGTGACTCATGGCAGGCTCAGCCACACAACCCACCGGCAACGACCTCACCCATATCCGTGTGCAGGGCGCCCGCGAAAACAACCTCAAAAACGTCGACCTCGACATCCCCCGCGACGCCATGGTCGTCTTCACCGGCCTCTCCGGGTCGGGCAAATCCTCCCTCGCCTTCGATACCATCTTCGCCGAGGGCCAGCGCCGCTACGTCGAATCCCTCTCCTCCTACGCCCGCATGTTCCTGGGCCAGGTCGACAAACCCGACGTCGACTTCATTGAGGGTCTCTCACCGGCCGTCTCTATCGACCAGAAATCTACCTCTAAGAACCCGCGCTCTACCGTCGGCACCATCACCGAAATCTACGACTACATGCGCCTGCTCTGGGCGCGCGTAGGCCACCCCCACTGCCCCGAATGCGGCGAGGAAATCTCCAAGCAGTCCCCCCAACAAATCGTTGATACCCTCATGGACTACCCTGAGAAAACCCGCCTTCAGGTGCTCGCCCCCGTCGTCTCAGCCCGCAAGGGCGAGTTCGTCGACCTCTTCAAAGAACTCTCCACCGCCGGCTACGCCCGCGCCCGCGTGGATGGCGAGGTCATCCAGCTCACCGACCCGCCCAAACTCGAAAAGCAGTACAAGCACACCATCGAGGTCGTCGTTGACCGCATCGCCATCAAGGAGAGCGTCCACCAGCGCCTGACCGACTCCGTCGAAACCGCGCTGGAGCTCGCCGACGGAAAGGTGCTCATCGACTTCGTGGACGAGGACGCCGACGCCCCGGGTCGCACCCGCTCTTTCAACGAAAACCTGGCCTGCCCTAACAGCCACCCCCTGGCTGTTACCGAGGTAGAACCCCGCGCCTTCTCCTTCAACTCGCCTTTCGGCGCCTGCGCCGCCTGCGACGGCATCGGCTCCACCCTTGAAGTAGACACCGACCTGATCGTGCCCAACCCCGACCTCTCCCTGGCCGAGGGAGCGGTCGCCCCCTGGGCCACCGGCAAGGCAACCAGCGAATACTGGCTACGCCTCCTCGCCGGTCTCGCCGACGAACTCAACTTCGACCTCGCCACCCCCTTTAAAGACCTTCCCGCCAAGGTCAAAAAAGCTATTCTGAACGGCAAGGACTACAAGGTTACCGTCGCCTACAAAAACCGCTTCGGCCGCGAACGCCGCTACACCTCCGGCTTCGAGGGCGCCAGCGCCTACATCAAACGCAAGTACGAAGAAACCGAATCAGACTGGTCAAAAGACCGCTACGAACAGTACATGCGTAAGGTCGCCTGCACCTCCTGCAAGGGCGCCCGCCTCAACCCCACCATCCTGGCCGTCACCGTCGGCGGCAAGTCCATCGCCGACGTCACCGACATGCCCATGCGCGAAGCCCTCACCTTTATGCGCTCGCTGACCCTGAGTGAGCGCGAGGCTAAGATTGCTGAGCTGGTGCTCAAAGAAATTGATGCCCGCCTGCAGTTCCTGCTCGATGTGGGCCTGGACTACCTGAACCTGGCCCGATCAGCGGGCACCCTCTCGGGCGGTGAGGCCCAGCGTATCCGCCTGGCAACCCAGATTGGCTCCGGCCTGGTGGGCGTGCTCTACGTGCTGGACGAGCCCTCCATTGGCCTGCACCAGCGCGATAACCGCCGCCTGATTGAAACCCTTACCAAGCTGCGCGACATGGGTAATACCCTAATCGTGGTGGAGCACGACGAAGACACCATGAAAGAAGCCGACTGGATCGTGGACGTTGGCCCCGGCGCTGGCGAGCACGGCGGCCAGATCGTGCACTCGGGTACCTTTGCCGAGCTCCTTGAGAATAAAAACTCCGTGACCGGTGACTACATGGCCGGACGCCGCGCTATCACGGTGCCCGCCACCCGCCGTCCGGTTGACCCCAAGCGCACCATCAAGGTCATTGGGGCCCGCGAAAACAACCTCAAGAACGTGGACATCGAGTTCCCCCTGGGCGTGCTCACCGCCGTCACCGGCGTCTCCGGTTCAGGCAAGTCCACCCTGGTTAACGATATTCTCTACACCTCCCTGGCAAATAAGCTCAACGGGGCCAAGCAGGTGCCGGGCCGTCACAAGACCATTACCGGCCTGGACCACCTCGACAAGATTATCCACGTGGACCAGTCACCCATCGGCCGCACCCCGCGTTCTAACCCGGCGACCTATACCGGCGTCTTCGACCACATCCGCAAGCTCTTTGCAGAAACTACCGAAGCCAAGATGCGCGGCTACCAGCCCGGTCGCTTCTCCTTCAACGTCAAGGGCGGACGCTGCGAAGCCTGCTCGGGTGATGGCACCCTCAAGATTGAGATGAACTTCCTGCCCGACGTCTACGTGCCCTGTGAGGTCTGCAAGGGTAAGCGCTATAACCGCGAGATCCTCGAAGTGCACTACAAGGGCAAGACTATTGCCGATGTCCTTGACATGCCGGTCTCTGAAGCCGCCGAATTCTTCGCCGCCTTCACCAAGATTTCACGGTATCTCGACACCCTGGTGGACGTGGGCCTCGGCTATGTGCGTCTGGGCCAGTCAGCGACCACCCTCTCCGGCGGTGAAGCCCAGCGCGTCAAGCTGGCTACCGAGCTCCAAAAGCGCTCTAACGGCCGTTCCATCTACGTGCTCGATGAGCCCACCACCGGTCTGCACTTTGAAGATATCCGCAAGCTCCTTGGAGTGGTGCAGGGCCTGGTCGATAAAGGCAACACCGTCATTACCATCGAGCACAACCTGGATGTCATCAAGAGCGCCGACTGGCTCATCGACATGGGCCCTGAAGGTGGCGACGGCGGTGGCACCGTGCTGGCAACCGGTACCCCCGAGCAGCTGGCAACCGTTCCCGAATCTCACACCGGCCGCTTCCTAGCTGAGATGCTCTAGGGCAGCAGCACCCCGCCGGGGTATGCTAAATAGGTCAAAACAGCCCTAAAATTTCAAAAAGCATACCCCGGGTGGGGTGCCTGCCACGGTAGGCCCCGCCAGCTGTGCACCAAGGAGTTCTCATGTCCCTCAAATACAAGGCAACTCAAAAGACTGTCGAAGCCCTGCTCCGTACCGTCTTCCGCGCCCGCGTGACCGGCCTTGAGAACTTCCCCGCTGAGGGCCCCGTCATCGTGGCCTCCAACCACCTGGCCTTCCTTGACTCGGTGATTATCTCAGCCCTCATGCCCCGTCGAGTTGCCTTTCTCGCCAAGTCTGAGTACGTCAACTCACCGGGCCTCAAGGGCAAGGCCATGAAGACCCTTTTCCAGGTCATCGACATTATTCCGGTCAACCGCACCGACAAAAAAGAGTCCATGAAGGCCCTCGAAACCGCCCTCGACCGCCTCAATAAGGGCAAGGTCTTCGGCATCTATCCCGAGGGCACCCGCTCCCGCGACGGCTACCTCTATAAGGGAAAAATCGGGGTGGCCTGGCTGGCTCACATGACCGGGGCCACCGTAGTGCCTATCGGCCTGATTGGTACCGATAAGATTCAAAAGCCGGGCTCCAACATGGTCTACCCCCACCGTTTTACGGTGCGGGTGGGGGAGCCCATGACCTTCGAAAAACTGGGGGATCGGATGAGCGGCAAGCAGCGCCGCCAGACCACCGACCAGATTATGGACGCTATCGCCCAGCTCTCTGGCCAGCCCCGCAAAAACGAATACAACGTCTCACCGTCAGCAGAACGCGACGGGGGAATCTAGCCCAGCACCCAGCGCGGGCTAGAGGCTCCTATCGCCCCTGACCTAGCTCAAAGGACCTGATACACGTGGCCGATCCTGCCTCCTACCGCCCGGCGTCCGGCGAAATCCCCACCAACCCCGGGGTTTACCGCTTCCGCGACGAGGTGGGTCGTATTATCTACGTGGGCAAGGCCAAGAACCTGCGCAACCGCCTGAACTCCTATTTTGCCCGCGTAGATTCCCTGAGCCCCAAAACCTACGCTATGGTACACACGGCCGCCTCGGTGGAGTGGACCGTGGTGAGCAGCGAGCTCGAATCCCTGCAGCTAGAGTACACCTGGATTAAGGAATACAAGCCCCGTTTCAACATCGCCTTCCGCGATGATAAGTCCTACCCCTACCTGGCCGTCACCCTTAAAGACCGCTTCCCGCGCGCCCAGGTCATGCGCGGGGAAAAGAAGAAGGGTGTGCGCTATTTTGGCCCCTATTCCCAGGCCTGGGCTATCCGCGAAACCCTTGACGCCCTCTTGCGGGTCTTCCCGGTGCGCACCTGCTCAGCTGGCGTCTTTAACCGGGCCCAGGCGTCCGACCGGCCCTGCCTGCTGGGTTACATCGACAAGTGCGCTGCCCCCTGCGTGGGTAGGGTGAGCCGCGAAGACCACCAGAAAATCGCTGAGGACCTGTGCTCCTTCATGGCCGGGGGAGCCGAGAAGTTCATTGCCGAGCTGACCCGGCAGATGAAGGACGCCGCCGCCGACTTTGATTTTGAAAAGGCGGCCCGCCTGCGCGATGACATTGAAGCCTTAACCAAGGCCTTTGAACGCAACGCCGTGGTGCTGCCCGATTCGGTGAATGCCGACCTGTTCAACTTTGTCGAAGATGACCTAGAAGCTGCGGTGCAGGTGTTTTATGTGCGCGGCGGACGCATCCGCGGCCAGCGGGGCTGGATCGTTGAGAAGGTCGAAGACTCCACCCCTGAAGCCCTGGTCGACCACCTACTGGTTCAGGTCTACGGTGAGGCCGCTGTCGCCCTGGCCGCTGGGTCAACCGAGGAAGAAATCAACCACAACCTCAACGAGATACCCCGCCATATCAATGTGCCGGTCCTACCCGAAAACCATGAGAAGCTCGAAGAATGGCTCTCGGGTGTGCGCGGGGCCAAGGTGACCATTAGCGTGCCCCAGCGTGGTGACCGCGTTGAGCTGATGGCAACCGTTGCCGAGAACGCCAAGCAGGCCCTGGCCCTGCACAAGACCCGCCGGGCAGGGGACCTCACCACCCGCTCGGCCTCCCTGGTGGAGCTCCAAGAGACCCTGGAACTGCCCGAGGCCCTCATGCGGATCGAGTGCTACGACATCTCCCACGTGCAGAGCACTAATGTGGTGGCCTCCATGGTGGTCTTTGAGGACGGCCTGCCCAAGAAGAGCGACTACCGCAAGTTCTCCATTACCGGTGCCGCCGCCCGCGATGATACCGCTAGCATGTACGACGTCATCTACCGTCGTTTCCGCCGCTATCTCACCGACGAGGCCCCAGGGGCCCGGGTGCGGGCTTCCGGCCAAATCAGCGACGAGGACCTGCACACCAAGGAGCCGGCCAAGTTCGCCTACCCGCCCAACCTGGTCGTGGTAGATGGCGGCCAGCCCCAGGTTGCCGCCGCCACCCGGGCCCTCGAAGACCTGGGAATTATCGATATCTACGTGGTCGGTATCGCCAAGCGCCTCGAAGAGCTCTGGCTGCCGGGTGACGACTTCCCCGTCATTCTGCCCAGAACCTCTAACGCCCTGTACCTGATTCAGCGCATCCGCGATGAGGCCCACCGCTTCGCTATTACCTTCCACCGTTCCAAGCGGGGTAAAGAAATGGTCAAATCTGCCCTCGACACCGTACCCGGGCTGGGCCCTGCCAAACGCGAAGCCCTCATCAAGCACTTCGGCTCCCTTAAACAGCTTTCTGAAGCAAGCGTCGAAGAACTTCAAGAGATACCGGGCATTGGCCCCGCTATGGCCCAGAAAATACGGGAGCGCTTTGCGCCGGGGCCGGGGAATGAACCCGAGAGTGAAGCAGTGCACTAAGCTAGAAGTACCAACCGAATGATTCGTGGAAGCGAGAGACCCCCACCCATGTCACCCAACTCCAGCGAGCAGACCGTCAAGCCGCAAATTCTTGTGATCACCGGTATCTCGGGTGCCGGCCGATCCACCGCAGCCAACACCCTCGAAGACGAGGGCTGGTACGTGGTCGATAACATTCCGCCGCAGATGCTCGGCTCCCTGGCCCAGCTGGTCAAAGACTCACCGGGTAAACTCCCCAAAGTAGCTGTGGGTATCGATATTCGTGCCCGCCGCCAGCTGGCTGACCTGCCCGAGGCTATTAACAAGCTCCGCGCCTCTGATGTCGATTTTTCCATGCTTTTCATGGACGCCGCCGATAAGGACATTATCGCCCGCTACGAGGCCCAGCGCCGTCCCCACCCCCTGCAACAGGGTGGTCTTGTAGCTGAGGCAATTGCCGAAGAACGCCGTATTTTCGCTGGCTTGCAGGAGGAAGCCGACTACGTTATCGACACCTCTGGCATGAACATCCACCAGCTGGCAAAAAAGGTGCGCGAAACCTACGCCCCGGGTAAGGAACGCCTGGTCAACATCACCGTCATGAGCTTCGGCTTCAAGTACGGTACCCCCTCAGATGTGCACTACATGGCCGACATGCGTTTTATTCCTAACCCCCACTGGGTGCCCGGCCTGCGGGCCCAGACCGGGCAGGACGCCGGCGTCCGCGACTTTGTCTTCGCCCAGGACGGCACCGAAGAGTTCATCAGCAACTACATCGCTGCCCTGCAGCCCGTTATCGCGGGCTACCGCCGTGAGGGTAAGCTCTACGCCACCTTCGCCATCGGCTGCACCGGCGGTAAGCATCGTTCGGTGGCCGTGAGCGAAGAAATCGCCCGCCGCCTGAGCGAGATGGAAGACGTGAATATCTCCGTACACCACCGCGACATGGGGCGAGAATAATGTCTGAGGCAACTCGCATGAGCCGGTTCCCCGAAACCGGCCTACTGCCCGTCACCGCCCAAGGGCACGACCTACCCGTTCGCGTCACTGCCCTGGGCGGTGGGCACGGCCTCTACGGCTCCCTTTCTGCCCTCAAGCTCATCACCACCGCCCTCACCGCCGTGGTAACCGTGGCGGACGACGGGGGCTCCTCGGGTAAGCTCCGCGAAGAGCTGGACGTGCTGCCACCTGGCGATTTGCGCATGGCCCTTTCGGCCCTGTGCGACGACACCGACTGGGGGCGCACCTGGCGCGACGTTATGCAGCACCGCTTCACCTCCCGCAGCCCTGAACGTCCTACCGCCCTTGAAAACCATGCCCTGGGCAACCTGCTGATTGTCACCCTCTGGGAGCTGTTAGGCGACACTATCGCCGGGCTGGACTGGGCCGGGGCCCTGCTCAACGCCCGCGGACGCGTGCTCCCCATGGCTACTAGGCCCCTGGTGATCGAGGGCGATATCGTTACCACCAACGACCACGGGGTGACCTTCCGCGATACCGTCCAGGGCCAGGCCACCCTGGCCAAGGCAGGGCGTGTGGACAAGGTCCGCCTGCTACCTGAGAACACCGAAGCCTGCTCGGACGCCGTCCGCGCGGTACACGAGGCCGACTGGGTGGTCTTGGGGCCAGGTTCCTTCTATACCTCCCTACTCCCGCACCTGCTCCTGCCCGGCCTGCGCGACGCTATCCTCAACACCAGCGCCAAGATTTGCCTGGTGATGAACCTCGAACTTGACGGCAAAGAAACCCTCGGCATGAGTGCCGCAGACCACCTGCTCGTTTTGCGTGAATACGTTCCAGAAATTAGGGTTAATACAGTCATCGCTGATCCCGCCGCCGCAGGAGAAGGCACGACATTTGAAGATGTAGCAGCCCAGCTAGGGGCGAAGGTGCTCTGGGCTGATGTGGCAGAAGCTGACCAACCCGGCGTGCACGATCCCCTCAAACTAGCAGCTGCCTACAAGCACGTCTTTAAACACTAACGCCGACCACACACCGGCACCCCGCGCTTACGAGAGCAGACACAACTTTGGAGGAAGACCCGCATGGCCCTGACGGCATCGGTCAAAGAAGAGCTGGCACACTACGAAGCCACGCGCTCATCCGTGCGCAAAGCTGAGGTAGCCACAATCTTGCGCTTCACGAACGGTCTGCACCTCGTGCAAGGCAAAATCGTGGTCGAAGCTGAAGTTGACCTCGAAATCACCGCAGAACGCCTGCGCTATAACATTGCCGAAATGTACGGCCACGAGGCTTCCATTACCTCTATCTCGGGTGGCGGGCTGCGCCGGGGTGGGCGCTACGTTGTTCGTGTTGATCAGGGCGGCGAAGCGCTGGCCCGGCAGACCGGTTTGCTGGACGGACGCGGCCGCCCCGTCCGCGGTCTACCCCCTGCCGTGGTCAACGGTTCTTTGGCCGATGCTGAAGCTGTCATGCGCGGGGCCTTCCTGGCTCACGGTTCGCTGACCGAGCCCGGGCGTTCGTCCGCCCTGGAATTTACCTGCCCCGGCCCCGAGGCTGCCCTGGCCCTGGTCGGTGCCGCCCGCCGTCTCGACGTGATCGCCAAGGCCCGCGAAGTGCGCGGGGTGGACCGGGTGGTCGTGCGCGACGGTGAAACCATCTCCCTGCTGCTAGAGCGAATGGGCGCTGTTGACGCCCTCGACAACTGGCGGGAACGCCGCGCCCGTAAAGAGGTGCGAGCGACCGCCAACCGCCTGGCCAACTTCGACGATGCCAACCTGCGCCGGTCAGCCCAGGCCGCTGTGGCCGCCGGTGCCCGTGTTGAGCGGGCCCTAGAGATTCTGGGTGATAAGGTACCCGAGCACCTGCGCTACGCCGGTGAACTGCGTGTTGCCCACAAGCAGGCATCCCTTGACGAACTGGGGCGCCTGGCTGAACCTCCCATGACTAAAGATGCTATTGCCGGCCGTATCCGCCGCCTGATTGCTATGGCCGATAAGCGGGCAGCTGAACGCGGCATTCCCGGCACCGAAGCCGGTGTGAACGGCGTCAGCCACCTCAATTAGGATGTGTGGGTTTTTGTTGGTTTGCCCTTTACTGGGTGGTCTTGCTCATGCTCTCACCCGGCAAAACCCATATTTCCAGGTCAAAACGGGGGTCAAGCATCCATAAACGCACGCAAGTCCACTCAAAAAACCGACAGAAACACACCAAAACTCACATAAACAGGGTATGATGGTTAACGAACCGGACGAGAGCTCACCCGCTTGAGCTGAAGGAACCACGTTTTCCCAAGTTCGGCGATGAAACGCCAGAACCGGCGTCTCGTCCACCAACGTCACTAACTGTATCTAGGAGTTTGATTTCAGTGACTGTACGCGTAGCAATTAACGGCTTTGGCCGCATCGGTCGTACCTTCTTCCGCGCAGCTGCCCAGCACGGCGAAGGCTTCGAGATCGTTGCTATCAACGACCTGACCGACGTCAAGACCCTCGCACACCTGCTCAAGTACGACTCCATCATGGGTCGCTTCGACGGTGAAGTAGCTGTTTCCGAAAACGGACTGGTCGTCAACGGCAAGGAAATCAAGGTTCTGGCTGAGCGCAACCCCGCAGACCTGCCCTGGGCAGACCTCGGCGTAGACGTTGTTCTCGAATCCACCGGCTTCTTCACCGACGGTGAAAAGGCAAAGGCACACCTCGAAGCTGGCGCCAAGAAGGTTATCCTCTCTGCACCCGGCAAGAACATCGACGGCACCTTCGTCATGGGCGTCAACGACGACCAGTACGATTCAGCCACCATGAACATCGTTTCAAACGCATCCTGCACCACCAACTGCCTGGCACCCATGGCCAAGGTACTGAACGACAAGTTCGGTATCGAAAAGGGCCTGATGACCACCATCCACGCCTACACCGCTGACCAGCGCCTGCAGGACGCCCCCCACTCAGACCTGCGCCGTGCCCGCGCCGCAGCCCTGAACATGGTTCCCACCTCAACCGGTGCAGCAGCAGCTGTTGGCCTGGTTCTGCCCGAACTCAAGGGCAAGCTGGACGGCTTTGCAGTTCGCGTACCCACCCCCACCGGCTCCATCACCGACCTGACCTTCACCGCTTCACGTGAAGTTACCGTTGAAGAGGTCAACGCAGCCGTCAAGGAAGCAGCAGAGGGTCTCATGAAGGGCATCATCACCTACTCCGAGGAGCCCATCGTCTCCAAGGACATCGAAGGTGAGCCCGTCTCAACCGTCTTCGACGCACCCCTGACCAAGGTCATCGGTAACCAGGTCAAGGTTATCGCCTGGTACGACAACGAATACGGCTACGTTTCACGCCTGGTCATGTTCACCAACAAGGTAGTAGCAGCTCTCTAAGCTGTCATCCACCGGTCTTGAACAAGACAGCAATAAGATAGGGTTAGCGAATCGACGCGCACGCGCGCGGTTCGCTAACCCATCCCTTTATCCGGCCCCATACCGGGGCTAGCCACAACCAACTCTCACTGTATGGAGATGAAAAATCCCATGGCAAAGACTCTCGCAGAGCTCATCGACGGTGGCGTAGCAGGCCGCCGCGTTCTCGTCCGTTCCGACCTGAATGTACCCCTCAAGGACGGCGTCGTCACCGATGACGGCCGCGTCCGCGCCTCCCTGCCCGTACTCAAGAAGCTCACCGACGCCGGTGCCCGCGTCATCGTCACCGCCCACCTGGGCCGCCCCAAGGGCCAGGTAGACCCCCAGTACTCCATCAAGCCCGCCGCAGAGCGCCTGGCAGAACTGGCAGACTTCCCCGTCATCATCGCAACTGACCTGGTGGGCGAGGACGCCAAGGCCAAGGCCGAGGCACTGAAGGACGGCGAACTGCTCGTCGTTGAAAACGTACGCTACGACGCCCGCGAAACCTCCAAGGACGACGCCGAGCGCGCCGAATTCGCAGCAGAACTGGCAGCCCTGACCGGCGAGAACGGCGCCTACGTCAACGACGCCTTCGGTGCTGTGCACCGCAAGCACGCCTCGGTGTACGACATCGCCAAGGAACTGCCCGCCTACCTGGGCGACCTGGTCAAGACCGAAGTTGACGTCCTGCAGAAGGTCATCAAGAACCCCGACCGCCCCTTCGTCGTTGTCATGGGTGGCGCTAAGGTCTCAGACAAGCTGGCAGTTATCGACAACCTCATCGGCAAGGCAGACGCCCTGCTGATCGGTGGCGGCATGGGTTACACCTTCGCTAAGGCCATGGGCTACGAGGTCGGCCAGTCCCTGCTGGAAGAAGACCAGATCGAAAACTGCAAGCGCTACATGGAAGAAGCCCCTAAGAAGGGTACCGAACTCATCATCGCCTCAGACATCGTCTGGTCAGATGACTTCTCTAACGACGCTAACACCGAAATCCGCCCCATCGAAGACCTCACCGGCGGCAATCTGGGCGCCAAGGCAGAAGGTCTCGACATCGGCCCCGCAACCCGCGAACTCTTCGCCCAGAAGATCAAGGAAGCCAAGCTGGTCTTCTGGAACGGCCCCGTAGGCGTCTTCGAAATTGAAGCCTTCGCAGGCGGCACCAAGGCAGTAGCCGACACCCTCGTTGAGTCAGAGGCCTTCTCCATCATCGGTGGCGGCGACTCAGCATCAGCAGTGCGCAACCTGGGCTTCTCCGACGACCAGTTCGGCCACATCTCCACCGGCGGCGGCGCTTCCCTCGAATACATCGAAGGTAAGACCCTGCCCGGCCTCGAAGCACTCGGCGCCTAAAACAACACCAGGTGGCAGTAAGCCACCCGGCGGTTAACCCGCCAGCGGACAGGACGGGCGCACCCGCCGCGTCCTGCCCACCCACCTCAAGATTTCGCGAAAGGAACGAGCCCATGACTCGCAAGCCCCTCATCGCAGGCAACTGGAAGATGAACATGGACCACACCGAAGGTGTGACCCTGCTCCAGAAGCTGGCCTGGACCCTGGATGACACCAACTTCGACTACGATACCGCCGAAGTTGCCGTTTTCCCTCCCTTCACCGACATCCGCTCCGTACAGACCCTCGTTGACGGCGACAAGCTCAACATCGTCTACGGCGGCCAGGACCTCTCAGACCAGGACTCCGGCGCCTACACCGGCGACATCTCCGGCGTCTTCCTCAAGAAGCTCGGTGCTACCTACGTGCTGATCGGCCACTCAGAGCGCCGCACCATCCACGGCGAAACCGACGCCGTCTGCGCCGCTAAGGTACAGGCTGCCTACCGCAACGAGCTCACCCCCGTACTCTGCGTCGGTGAAGGCCTCGACAAGCGTGAAGCCGGCGAGCACGTCGACTTCACCCTGGACCAGCTACGCGGCTCCATCGAGGGTCTGACCGAAGAACAGGCTGAGACCCTGGTCGTAGCCTACGAGCCCGTCTGGGCTATCGGTACCGGCAAGGTTGCAACCGCAGCTGACGCCCAGGAAATGAGCAAGGCTATCCGCGAGGAACTGACCAAGCTCTACTCCGCAGAGGTCGCCGGTAAGGTCCGCGTACTCTACGGCGGCTCCGTCAAGGCAGCATCAGCCCCCGAGATCGTGGCCGAGGCAGACGTCGACGGCGTACTGGTGGGCGGCGCTTCCCTCGACGCCACCGAATTCGCTAACATCGCTCGTTACAAGGCCTAAAAAAATACCCTAACTAGGGGTATAGTAGATTGATGGCGCTTCGAAACGCCCTTCAACCCGACTGAAAGGTTCTGCGTGGAAACCCTCAAGATTATCCTGATGGTCCTAATCGCTATCGCGAGCATTCTTACCATCCTGCTGGTTCTGCTGAACCGCGGTAAGGGCGGCGGCCTTTCAGATATGTTCGGTGGTGGCATGACCACCTCGCTGAACTCTTCGGGCATGGCATCTAAAAACCTAATCCGTCTGACCGTCACAGTGATTCTGCTCTGGGTCTTTGCGATTATCGGTTACGCCCTGGTGCTGCGTTTCTCTGAAACCGCCGTTATCTAGGCTTTCATCAAAAATTCCCGCCCACCGGTTCACCGGTAGGCGGGAATTTTTTGTCTCTAAATACCTGAACTCTAGGAAGTCGAGCCGAGGGCGTCCTCGGTTGCCAGAATCAGGGTTTCGAGCAGGCCGCGAGCCCCAGCTGCCGGGGTCTGGGTGAGGATCTCGGCGGTTAGCTGGGTTTCCGGTAGAGCGGACGCCGCCCGCAGGCGGGCAGTTGCCTCGGCCTTGTCGCTACCGGCAACCAGGAACCAGATGCGCTCTGAGTAGTTGATAACCGGTAGGGTCAGGCTCACGCGGGTGGGCGG
>NZ_SPQC01000012.1 GCF_004569295.1 Rothia nasimurium | reverse complement strand
AACCATCACCCTAGAAGGCTTCATCGCCACCCCACCCGAAACCCGCTACACCCCAAACGGAACCCCCACCCTCAACATCACCGTCCCCGAAACACCCCAAAAATACAACCAACAAACCCAAAAATGGGAAGACAACGGCCCAACCACCTGGTGGAAAATCACCCTCTGGGGAACCGCCGCCGACAACACCGCCCCCCACCTGACCAAAGGCACCCGCGTACTCATCACCGGGCACCCACAACTAGAAACCCGCGAACACAACGGCAAAACCTACACCAACCCCACCATCACAGGCGCAAAAATCGCCATCATACCCACCAACGGACAAACCAACACCACCACCCCACCCGCCCACAACGCCTACGCAGGCGGCTTCGGGACACCCCAAGGGAACACACAACCCCAAGGACAAGCCCCCCAGGGTGGCGCACCCCAAGCCGACCCATGGGCACAACCAGCCCAGGGCAACCAAGGCTGGGGACAGGGCACAGGCGATGAAAACCCACCCTTTTAGGAAGGTGAACCCTCATGTATCTGTGGCTTATCATCGCGTACTTCGCGGTAGCACTCGTATGGTTCATCGCGTTTGCCCTTGCTTATGAGGCGCTGAGAAAGAAAGGGGCGGCCCGGGACGCGAAGTTAGCCAACTCGTTTGGCTGCGCTTGTCTGGTGTGGCCGGTGGTGATTGTGTACGTCACGCTGGTTTCGCTGGTGAAGATTTTTGCCGCCCCGTTTACGAAGAATCGCAAGATATAGCGCTGCTCTAACCCACCATTCCCCAGGCCCCGGCGCACACCACGCCGGGGCCTCATTACACCCAAGTGAAAGAAGAAACCCCGATGACCCGCAATTCCTACCCCGAAGAAATCTACACAACCGAAACCGGCGCAACCATCACCTCACCCAAAAAACGCCGCATGGTCGAAAAAGCCTACACCCTTGGCACACTCCGCTCCGGTACCACTTGCCAAGACCTCGACAAAGCCTACGACGCAGGCTTTGAGCGCGGAAAACACCACAAAGACAACCTCACCGGCTTCTCTAACCTCACCGAGGCTATCAAGGCAGGGGAGCGTATCGACTGGGACGCCCTCGACGGCGTAGAAGCCAAGTGCTTCCACCCCGAGATCGGCACCCTCACCTACACGATGAAGCGTGACCAGCCGGAACCTGCCAATACGCTCCACGGCTGGAACACCCGAGAATCTATCGTCTGGGAATGGGCCTTTGAACTGGCCTGGCAGAACACCGCTGGCTGGGCCCTCTGGGTCAAGGGTGACCTGCCCCTACGCAAGCAAACAGCCGACCAGCTAGAACCCGGAACCTGCTTCAAGGGTATGTACGCGTCAAGAATCGCCACTTACTTTGTATTCATTGACCACGAGGGCGAGAAAAACGCTTATCACATGACATGGGGCGAGTCATGCGACCCTACCGAGATTGAAGTGGTCGAGGTCTACGGCACCGGCACCTTCCAGACCCCCAAGGAGGACGCATGAGCAGGTCTTGGTTCACATGCGCCCAGTGCGGTATCGAATGCGACAACAGCGTAGTGGCTCCCGGCTATGAGGGCTCGGCGCTGAAAATCTGCCAAATCTGCGATAAGTCGTACTGCGATGTCTGTGACTCGCTTTACGCCCAGCCCACACCCACCACCAGGCAGGGCTGGACGGCCTGCTGCCCTGAGTGCGGGCACCGTGATTTCTTCACCCCCGATGTAGCCCGCAACATCATCGAGCTCAACCACCGCCTACGAAAGGAAACCCACCCATGACCCGACGCCCTGCTGCCGGGTGGGTGCTCCTACCCGCCCTGCTCCTACTGGGTGGGTGTGCGGGTACTGCCCCGGCGTCCGCACCCGACGCCACCGAGCCCGCCCCTGCCCCTGTGGTGGGGGCAACCCCCAAACCAAAACCCGCCCCGAAGTTCCACTACACCTCCCGCGAACCGGTCATTGGTGCCTACATCACCACGAATGGCACACCCCGGGCAGAGAGGGCCGGGTGGTCAACCGGCCCCACCAGCACCGAGGGCACCTGGTACGCACACGGAACCGCCACAGACGCCCTGCTGATTAGCTCAACCGCCACCGTCACCAGAATCGTCTGGGTACTCCCAGACGGCTCCCAACGCGTCCAGCAAGGCGACCTCACCTACTACAACCCAGAAACAGGAATTTACGAATGAAAGAGCTAGTCCTCGCAATCCTCGCCGGTATCTGCGTCTACGCCACCCTCCTCGCCTGTGCCATCGCCCTCGAAGCCCTCGGGGTCTGGCTCTACGGCTGGGGCAACGTCGGCGCCCTCTACATGCTCATGCTCCCTGTAGGGCTCGTCCCTGCCGGTCTCACCGTCTGGTACGTCTATGAGGACGTCCTATCGTGACCCTCGCCGTGCTCGTCTGGGCAACCCTCACCGCCGCCGCCCTTGCCATCACCTGCCTGATGGCCGGGGCGGCGTTTCTGCCCCTCCACGCCACCGTCGCCTACAAGGCCACCTGTATCCACCTATCCCGCCGAGCCAAGGCACTAGCCGCCTGGCTCGGCTACTTCGAGAGGAAACCATGACTGGCCCACTGAACATCGAAGTCCTCGGTGAGCCCATACCCCAAGGCTCCATGAAAGCCTTCGTCAGGGGCAAGCGTGCACACCTGACCAGTGACAACCCCCGGCTAAAAGCCTGGCGGCAAGCCGTCACCCTACGCGCCCGCAAACATGCCGGGGCATACACAGGGGAGCGCCCTCTGCATGTCACCTACCGATTCCACCTCACCAAACCAAAGAGCGTGCGCCGGTGGCTCCCCTGGGTGAAGCCTGACTTGGACAAGCTCATTCGCGCCGTCAACGACGGAATAGGTGACGCGAAAGTGTGGGACGACGACTCCCGCGTAACCACCATCACCGCCTGGAAAGTATATGAAGCCCCCGGATATAGGCCGGGGGTTTTCATCACCATACGAGAGGAAACCCAATGAAGCTAACCCTGAACAACGGGCAAGAAATCGAGCTGGATGACATCGACCTTAAAGAAGGCGAACTTGTATCAAGTGTCGTGCTCTGCTTCGAAACGGTGAGCATGAAAGACAGCGACGAAGAGCAGGTCGGGTATACGACCACGAAGGGGCTATCAGCAACCTCCATTATCGGCATGCTTACTATCGCCAGGATGCTTATAGGCGAGAAGGTGAAAGGCGAAGAATGATCCACCAAACCACCATCACCCGACACTGGGACGACAGAAACCACCCATTCTGGTGGGCGCGCTGCACCTGCGCCCGCTGGGAAATTGCAGCCCCTAGCCGTGAGAAAGCACAAAAGAAAGCGCAGGCACATGAGCAAGCAGCCCGATAATGAGCAGAACCTAAAATCACGCGTTGAACCCAGCAAAGGTGACCAGCTGTTCGCCGCGCTACTAGCAGAAAACCCGTTGCTAGAGAAAGCAGAAGGCGCAGTCTGGGACTCTAAAGGATTTATCTCAAACACCACCCCTGGCAACACTGAGGGGAAAACCGTTGTCACGATCACCGCGAAGTTCCGCAACGGTGAGCAGCGGTGGGTAAAGACGTACCGCGCTGATGAAGCTAGCGAGATGCTGCCTGTGCTTAAGGACTGGTTTGATGTCAGGTTCCCTGACGGGCTAGGCGAAGAATAGGAAAGAAGACGCTATGACATATTGCCGTATTTGTGGTGAGAGCACGAGCGTGTATGTGTGCGGGCGATGCGTTGAGGCATGGCGTGACCTCATCACCATTGCCGCAGGGGTGAACCCGCTCATTATGGACGAAGTGGCCCGCTTATCAGTCAAAGCTAAGCCAGGAGGCGGGGGCGGAGAGAAGACCGAAGCGGTTGCTTTAGGTGCACTGATGGCCCGCATGGCCTTACACGAATCCATGTACGCACTGTATCGGCAAATAGGTGCCGATAGCCCGGCGGAAGCTGTCCGGTTGCTTCACCAGGTGCAAGAGCGCCCACGTGATGTTGAACGGCTGTGGGAAGATTTCACCAGCCTAGAAGAAGCGGTGAAGAAGTGCTATAGCTTCGTGGACGCCAAAGAAGAAGTTATCTCGCTGGGCCTGTGCGCGTGTGGGTGCAGTGTACGCGGGCGCGTGTCTGCACAGAGCGCTCGATGCGCCCAGTGCGGGGTGAGAACTCCGGTGCCGGTGTTGGTTGAGAATAGGCGCAACAATGCCCTTGCGCAGGCGCGCAGACGGCCCCTGAAAGATGCACAGATGGTCGCTGCACTGGCTGTCTGTGGTTACGAGGTTGCGGATAGGACCATTCAATCATGGGTGCGGCGCGGCAAGCTAAAACGCGATAGCGACGGTTGTACCATGCTCGATGAAGTGTTGGCGTTGTGCAAAGATAACCCTCGTATTAAAACCTTGACATAAAACCGTTTGCATGCAATGATTGTGATATAGCTGTTACCCGTGGGTGAATAGCTAAGCCTAAACCGGTCTGGTTTGGGCTTTTCTTGTTTAACCCTGCGTAGGCTCTCACTTTCTCTTGCCGACGGGGCGGGGCTGGGTAAAACTCCACCGGCCCCGCCTTACTTGCACAGAAAGAACAAAATGCTCCCAAAGCAATTTATGACACCAGAAGTCGCTGAGCGTCGCCATGCGCTAGCAACGTACACTGACCATACCGCAAGCACAGCTGTGCGACGCGCAGACAAGGAAAGACGCCCTAAAGCGTCAATCAACTGGGACGCACTCAGTACCCCCTTAGAATCTTCCTTCACTGCCGAAACCGGGAAGTAAAATCAAAGGTTGCGGCTCTTCGGCTATGCCGGATTGCTCGAACGCACGGTACACCCCACCCCTTGCGCCTGCGGGTGCGAGGGGTGGGGCTACTGTGAAACCTCAAAGGGAGGGTATCTACCATGGTAGAGATAACCGAGGACGGTTACATTATCGAAGATGACGGGTTCTACACTGCCTACCCGCCCGTGCAGGTTCCCCATGGGTAGGCTACTGTGCGCCCTGGGCTTTCACCGCTGGGGTGCGACGCCGTACCCGCTGGCACGTCAATGCGTGACGTGCGGCAGAATCACCGGCGCTTTTTAGACTTCCCCCCTGACCGGGGGTACTTTGACCGCATTCCCGGCACCGGGCTTACCTCTGGTGCTTAGGCTGCACGCATTTGTTGTAGGGTGCAGCGTTTCATTGGTGGCCCCTCTTCTAGGTGTGTGAGGGGCCTATTGTTGACCCGCCACCAAGTGGTGGGTTGCGCCCACTGCGCGCGGAGGTGGGCGCCCTTGCCGGTGTAGCTCAAATGGTAGAGCAACGCTCTTGTAAAGCGTTGGTTGCGGGTTCGACTCCCGCCACCGGCTCAAAAGTTGGTTTGCTCCGTGGCCTGTTTTTTACTGCCCCCTTGCTTCAGCAGGCTGGGGGTGGGTTTGGTTCCAGGCTACGGGCAACAAAAATACCCCCACACCTCAATAAGAGATGTGGGGGTATTCCTAGTTACTTGCCAGTAGGCTACGTTCCAGCCTGTACGCTTCACGCGCTACCTGCTCAACAAGCTGGGATAGCACCGCCTGTGCATCAAACTCGGCGGGTAGCTCGCGGGAAACGGAACGGTCTTTCATCAGCCCCTCATAGGGTGTCGCTGTTTTTCCTGCGACAACCACCTCAAACCGGGGTTCGCCGTCCTGCTCCCATGCGTCAAAGCTGATGCGTACCCGCCGCCCGTCAAACTGGGTGCTCTCACAAGCGGGGTAAACCTCAATGGCTTGTGCGGCACGGCTGATGACGTCCTGCTCGTACATCGCCCATCTTCTGCCCTCGTGGATGGGGAAGAACCTTTGCCCGTACACCCACAGGCTACGGCTGATGCTGGGGGTGTTGTTACGACCGGGTATTTGCGGCGCGGGGTAGTCCTCGCAGAACACATCTGGGATAGCGCCCGCCACATGCTTACCCCGGTGCTCTTTACTGTAGTCTTGACGCTCAACGTGCTGCTTCATCTCTGTGAGAATGTAGTGCTTGAACAGGGTATCTTGGGCGTCCTCGTAGTCCTGTGTTTCACCCTGGTAGAAGGACTCTTCTAGCCATTCCGCGCTGACTGGTTCACCAGTTTTATGGTGCCTGAGATGTGCCATGTCTAGTACATGTCCTTTCCTGCTCGTGCCTCAATGAGGTCAAGGTGTGGCTTCAACTGCTCTGCCCAATGGTAGGCGGTAGCGCCGGGGTATTCGTGAACCTCAATTGTTGAGGGTGACGGCTCTGGGCCGCGCCCAAAGTGCTGGGCCTCCCATTCTGTGATGCTCTGCCACGGGGTGCCGGTGCCGTCCATGTTGTCACGTTCCCATACGGCAGCCACCTTGTATGCGTCCTGTCCTTCAATCTTCGTGAAGTTCAGCCCGTAGCGGTCAGTCCTCAATGGTTCGGGGTGTTCGTCTCGTGTGGTGTGGACGGTGCGGGTGATGATGGTTAGGTCGTCCTGCCCGTTGATGTGCCGGGTGAACTCCTGGTACACCTGCGAGTGGGATAGCTTTCCCTGGTCTGATACGTCAATGGTGCGCATTTTTTACTCCTGACCTTCGATAACGATATTGCGGGGCGCGGCGTCTAGCACATACGCGGCGTATGCTCGCACTGCGTCAATGGTGGCGGGCTTCGGTTCGGTGTGTACCCATTCCGGGGACTCTCCATCTTCGGGGTCACCACCTACGTTTACGGCGTCCTCGCCGCCGTTATCGGTGAAACCTGTTTCCTGGTCGTCCCACCAGATGTACCCTTGCCCGGTCTGGTAAGAAAATTCCGGGGTGTGGGGGCCAGCGTATTCCTCAATGAGGGGCAGCAGGTCTTCTAGGGTGTCTGCTCTGAGGGTTGCGGGGTGCGCTGCGTGGTCTGCGGTGAGGGTATACATATCAGATTCTCCTATTCTGGGATGTAGGCTTTCAGGTTATTGGCTTCCAGGTCTTTCACTACCTGCTGGGGGTGCTCACTGGTGGCATGGTACAGGCGGGCGATAGTCATAATTCGGTCTGCCCCGGCTCTAACGTCAAACTCGTTGTCTTCGTTTAGTAGGTCGTCAGCTAGGTTGTGGGCTTCTGCTTCTACTGCTTCACGGGCGTATCTCACCCACCATTCATGATTTGGCTCTTCACCGTTGAAACGGGCCATATATTCAGCGGTGGCTATGGTGTTTTCGTTTTTCATTAGCGTTCTCCAAGTCTTGTCTTAGTGCCCATTCTAGGGCGGTGGCGTTCCCGCCTAGTGCGCTTATGAGCGTGTCGGTTCTTTCGTGCCCGCACGTTGCGGCGTGTACCTCAATCAGGTGACTCACAGCTACATCCCGATGACCTTTGAACCTACCGGTTCTAGTGCGTCAATGGTGAGCATGGTGGTTATCCTTTCGGGGTGATAATTTTTGCGGTGCCTGTTATCGCGTAGAACCTCAAAGTTGGTATGAACGCTTCGCCGGGGGTATCGAACAGGAGCCGGTCTAGGAACTTCGGGTACTGCTCTTCTAACGCGTCCGAGATGGCGTCTACCGCCTGATAGAACCGGGTGCTGTGCTCTGGCTTGCTTAGGGCTGGTAGATGCCGTTTCAGTGTGGCGGGCCCTTCTGCTGGTGCGTAGTAGGTGGTCATGCCTACCCTCCTTTTTCTTGATTCTTCCCGCGCCCTTGGTGCGGTAAGGGGCCTGTAGCCTTCCCCTTACCGCACGGGGTACGCGGGGCTAGTGTTAGGGGGCGAGGGGCCTTTGATTGAACTGTTTAGCCCCTCGCACCTCTTGCAAACATTTACTTAGGCAACAGCCAGGGCGGACACCTCAATCATGCCCACCGGCTCCAGCACCGCAACCTTGCGGTTAACCATCTTCTTAGCAGGGCGCATACGCTCCAGCGCATACCTAGCATCAATCGAGAGCTTGCCCGGGCGTAGCTTCACCGGCTCCACCCCCTTAATCTGGTACACGACCCCGGATCCATCAATCACTACCGGCACCAGCTCATTCACGCTCACCGAAAGGTAAACCTGATTGCTTGCGTCGTAGTGCGATAGGCGCAGGTAGGCGGGGAGGTCGCAGGCGTTGAGGGTTTCGATAATGGCCGGGGCCAGACGGGCGGCACGCTCCTTCATACTCAGGCCCTCGCCGGTGTCGACGGTGCGGATGACCGCCCCATCAGTAGGAACCTCAATAGCTTCATTCACAGGCTTACTTACATTCTTCACGGGCTTTACTTCTTCCTTGATAACAGTGGGAGTAGTGGTGGTGCGGGCAAATTTTGGGGTGCGCTTAGGTGCCTCAATGGTCGCCACTGGCTGGCCCTTCGTGATGCCCTGCCCCTTGGAGAGCTTGCGGGCAGTCTTTACGAGTGCTAAGGCGTGGGTTCCCAGCATGCCGGGGGCCGTGCTTGAACGCCCGGGGCTTTTCTCACTCACCCAGCTGATAAGCTCCCGGGTGGCATGCTTGTAGTAGTACAGTGCGTAATCGTAGCCGTTATAGGCGATAACGACGCCGGGGGCAATGGTTAGCGCGCCGGTAGCGTAATCATGTGAGGTGACAGCGGCGGCTAACTCGCCTGCGGTCATGGCGTTGTGGTCGGGGCGGATGATGTCTTTCACGGTGAACACGGTTTCTCCATAATCTGGGTGAGGCATAGGCATGCCGGGTGATTGCTTACCCCCGTGGGGGTGTGAGTGCCCGCCCCCGGTATCGAACCAGGGGACACCCCAAACGGTGCGGGCTACCCGCTAGACGCGGGCTAGAGAATATTCATTCTCGATAATGAAACCCAGGTGACGGGCCACATGGTCGAAGTCGTCACCCCGTGAGAGTATGCGGGGAGAAGTGGCGGGCTTGTAGTAGCGCTTGATACCGGTGATAAACCAGGAGCTCGCCCCGCGCTCCACGGTGATTACAGTGCCTTGGTTCGGGTGGCGCTTGCTACCGGCATCCCAGCCAGCGAGGTACGCCTTCACACCCTTGTGGTACTTCGCGGGGAGGGCTGAGAGCTTTTTATCTAAGGCGGCGATGCCTTCGGCTAGGCTTTCCGCATCGTAGGTGCGTGCCCGTGCACCTGCCTGCGCTTCATCTAGCGCGGCCTGTACTTTGGGGGTGTGGGTGATGCTGATACGCATTTGCTTTCTCTTTCTCTAGGGGGGGGTTGCTTTTGCCTGCCATGCGGCGGGGGCTTTTGGCTTTCGCCTTGCCGGTGATACCAGCTTACGCGCCGCGTAGGTATGGACGCAAGCCTTGACTTCGCATAAAACATCGAAAATGACTCGAACACTGCCGCAAAAATAGCAGATGACTAGGCAAAAGAAAAATCTAAAAAAATTCAAAAAAGTTTTCAGGACACGAAAAATGCCCCCAAAATCGAATGCATGTTCGACTCTGGGGGTGTAAAAAAGCCCCGCGCCTATATAAGGCGCAGGGCTATTTGGCAGGGGGTAGGGGGGCTAGCGGCTCTTAGCCCAGGCCTCAGCGCTGGCCGCGCTCCACAGGGGGAGGGTGCGGCTCCCATCGTCCATGAGGCTTTCAGGCTCCGGCAGCTTGCCCGCCGCCCTCAGCTGCCGGATATACGCGCTGCTTACACCGGCCAGCTTAGCCAGCCCGCCGGTGCTCACCCACTCAGCGCCACCTATGCGCTCTGCATAGATAGCCTTCCCTGCTCCCTGCTCCCTGCTGCTCTCGCTCACGCTTGCACTCACTCTCTCTTGCTTACTCCCACCGCCGCGCCGGCCAAAAGCCCTGCGCGGCCTTCTGGGCGCCTGGCACCGCCAGGGGTACAGGGACACCACCCCGACCCCGCTAAGGGGTGGGGGGTACCCCCACAGGCCGCATAAGGGCAATACCGCTTGTCATAGCAATCGACAAAATGTACGGTTCAGGGTTTACGAAACGGATAAAAATATGGCCTGGCACACATCTAATCGACGTGAACGGCTACCCAAAGACTGGGCAGCCAGACGGCTAGCCGTCATGGAACGCGACCAATGGAAATGCCAATGGCTCTATCCTAACGGCGGACGCTGCTCAGCACCAGCTAACCAGTGCGACCATATCGACCGCAAGGGCTCTGACTCCATCGATAACCTGCGGGCACTGTGCGAAAAACACCACTACCGCAAATCCGCACAAGAAGGCGCAGAAGCCAAAAAGCAGAATATTGCAAGAGCAAAAGCCATAGTTAGACGCGCAGAAGAAGACCCATCAAAACGAATTACCCCGGTAGCTCCGTCCAGGCGACGAGGCTACTGAACACCATGAGGAGGCGGCTAGATGCCAGCGCAACGCAAACGAGACTCCCAACGCACACGACGTAACAAAGAAGAAGTAGAAACTAAACGCGGCCAAGCCCTGGGCATCCAGGAATGGCCTGAACCGTCGGTCGGGTGGGTGCCTGCGGTAAAGCGCATGTATCGGTCTTTTGAGCAATCTGGTATTGCCGCGTTCTTTGAGCAGACTGACGTTGAGCTGGTCTGGATCGCGTGCGAAGGTTTGCAGGCATGGTACGACAAGGGATGCTCGAGTGCTAATCAATTCGAATTTGTGATGGGGCAATTGAAGTCCCTGGGCGGTTCTGAAGCTGAACGCCGTCGTATGCGTATTGAACTTGAAAACCTCTCCGGCGCCCAGACACAAGAAGAAACGGAACTGGCCTACATCGATAACTATAGGGCGCGTAAAACATCATAAAGGGGGAAACAGTGCTGTCATCTGATGATATCGCCCTACTAGAACCCTCACCTGAGAACCTCGAGACCTATTTTCCCGCGCAGATTATCGGCCCTACCTGGGATAAAGATGAAGACGGTGAATACGTTCTGCCTGAACGTACTCTCGGCTGGCATGTGCTGGGCTGGATTGCCGAGCACCTAACTAACTTTGAAGGCGATGGGCCGTTCACTCCTACCCCTGAGCAGGAGCGGTTCATTCTTTGGTTCTACGCCCTAGATTCCCAGAACCGCTTCGCATACCAGACCGCCGTGTTGCAGCGCTGTAAGGGCTGGGGCAAAGACCCGCTAGCTGCGGTGTTGTGCATCGTCGAGTTGGTGGGCCCTTGTACCTATTGGAAAGATGTTCGCGGTCATGTGCTGGGTAAGCCCAACCCGAACGCCTGGGTCGGGCTAGGGGCTACCTCGAAAGAGCAGACCGCTAATACCCGCGCCTTCTTCCAGTCTATTGTTCCCATGCGTACCCGTCAGAAGTACGGAATGGAAATCCAGAAAGAGAATATCTACGCCGGGCATGGGCAACGGCTGAGTACCTACGGCACATCACCTAAAAGCATGGAAGGTGTGCGTCTTACCTTTTTCATTGCTAACGAGACACACCACTGGGATAAATCGAATGATGGTATTGAGTTCTACAACACCATTACCGGCAACCTTGCTAAGGTGCCTTACCCGCGTCAGGGGCGCATGCTGTGTATTACTAACGCCTATGTCCCAGGGCACGGCTCACAGGCAGAACGTACCCGTGAAGCCGAGCAGAAGGTATGGGACGGGCTAGCCGAGCCCACTGGGATTCTCTACGATTCTTTGGAAGCTCACCCTAACGCGCCGATGAATGCTGCCTGGGCACCTTTGATTCTTGAGCAGGTGCGCGGGGACGCCACCTGGCTATCCTGGGAGAACAATAAAGCTGAGATTCTACGAGGAGACCTGCCTTTATCGCAGAAGCGGCGCATGTGGTACAACCAGGTCTGGACAGACGACGAAGCGCTTTTTGACGTGCGTGATATTGACCGGTGCACCAGAGAAGACACCGATGGGGCTATTAGCGATTTGGCCCCTGGAGACGAAATCACGTTGGGATTCGATGGCGGTTATTCGGATGACTCTACAGCGCTTGTTGCCTTTAGGATGCGCGATAGGCTGCTGGTGCCCATTGCGGTGTGGGAACGCCCCGATGGGGTGGAGCATTGGAAAGTGGATAATGACCGTGTTGATTCGGTTGTCCATTTTGCTATGGGCCGGTATGAGGTGCGGGCTTTCTACGCCGACGTGTATCCTATGACGTCCTATGTGAACGCCTGGTCTGAACAATACCGTAATACCCTGCGCATTCGGGCAACACCTGATTCTGCTGTTGGTTTTGATATGCGCGGTAATAGTGCTCGTATCGCTAAAAACAATGAGGCATTCATTTCTGATGTACGTGAGGGCAAGGTCTTTTTGAATGGCGACCCGTATCTGCGGGCGCACATGCTGAACGCTGAAGCGCGGTATGACCGGCACGGCGTGAAATTTGGTAAGCGTGGTGGCCGCGAATCTAAACACAAAATTGACGTCCTTATCGCCGGGACGTTGGCTTATATGGCCGCCCGAGATTTAGCAGAGCGTGGAGCTGAGAAACGACGCTACCACCGACGACTGATACAGGGGTAAGAAACGTATGGCTTTATCTGATGATGAAGTGCGCGAAGCACTACAAACAGCCTGGAGCAAAGCGCAAGACGACAAGCAGAAACTATCACGTTTGCGTGACTACCTGGGAGGGACTCAGCTAAAACCTAAAGTGCCCTTGAATGTAGACCCGCAGATGCACGATTTGGTGCGCCGCTCAACTACTAACCTGATGCGCCTGGCTGTTGATATTCCCGCTCGCATGGCTTTTGTGGAGGGTTTCTGGCAGGTCGACCCCGTTAACGGTGGGGTTGACCTGAACCCGCCAGAGTGGGGAATCTGGGCCCAGTCCGGGTTCCGTGCCCAGCAGGTCACCGTATTTAAGACCTCTCTCACCTATGGGCGGGCCTATGTGATGGTTGACCCCGTCGATGGGGTCTTGCGCCTGCTGACAACCATGGACACTGTAGCGTTCTTCCGCGACCCAGTAAATGACCGCGTCCCCATGTTTGCAGTCACTACACGCACTTACCCCACAGGCAAATGCGAACTAGTGTTCATGGACGATGAACGGATTATCACTGTCCCCACAGATAACACCATGGGTAACGTGTTCAGCCCAGAATGGTTAGACTCCCCAGATGTTCTAGTACAGGAACACCAGCTGGGGCAGTGCCCGGTCGTTTCCTTCCCCTGCCACCTGGACGACGAGGGGAACGCCATGGGCGTGGTGGAGCCTCTTATTCCCGCCCAGGATAGGGTGAATCAGTCAGCCTTCGACCTGTTGGTCACTCAAGGGTACGGGTCGTTTGCAGTACGGTGGGCCTCCGGTATGATCGGTGAGCCGGTCATCAATGAGAAGACTGGCGAGCCAATCAAGGACGCGAACGGGTTTATCATCTCTAAACCCATCGAATTATCTCAGGCTCGTATGCTGGTTACTGAGGCGCCAGATGCCAAGTTTGGCACCCTTGCTGGGACACCTGTTGATGGTTTCGTTACCGCCTTAGATAACGCTATCCGCACCTTCGCGGTGATGGCTAATATCCCGCCGCACTCCCTGCTGGGTTCAATGAATAACCTATCGGGTGAGACTATCGAAGCTGCTATGGGGCAGACCAAGCGCTTTACCCATATGCTCAAAGTATCATGGGGTGAATCGGTGACTCAGCTCATGGGCCTGGTGCGTCGCTGTTATGGGTTCCCAGAACCGCAGGATGCACAGTATCAGGTGCGGTGGGCCGATATGAACGACCAGTCTATGGCGCAGATTGTGGACGCGCTGGGTAAGGCTTCTGCTTCTTTGGGGGTTCCCGGGCGTGGCTTGTGGTCTCGTATTCCGGGGACTACAGATGCAGATATTATCAAGTGGGACAACATGGCCCAGGACGAGAAGCTGGCAGAGAATCTCGATGGCACAGGCACGGTGGTGTCTGCTGGTCGGGAACGTATCACCCTTGATTTGTTCGGGGGTGAGCATGAACCTGGAACAAGTGGAGCAGATTCACCGTAGCGCCCAAGCCCAGCTGGGGCTCATAGGCGGTGCTCTTGCCGCTTCCCAGTTTATGGGCGTTGATCCGGTGAGCGGGACCGGTGTTCAAGGATGGGCGCGGCTGGTGTCGGCGCAGGTTGCGGAGCTGAGGGAACTATCAGTGCACCTAGCTGTTTCTGCTTACCAGCTAGGGCGCGTCTTTCAGACTGGAAGTTCATGGGGGGAGCCTGTCGGTGGTGTGAGGACTGCCCGCCAGATGGGGGCAGAACTTGTGCGTTCTGTCGAAGCTGTTGCGGCCTTACCCCAGTCACATAGCGACTTGGGCGCTGATGTGCGTTCTGTTCTGATGCGCAACGAAGAGTCGGCATCTGGGCTCTCTTTAGAATCTCTGGCTGAGGCTGTTGGTAAGTTGTCGGTGCGCGATATGTCGGACGCCCCGGTTCGTGTTAATCCTTTTGACTGGCCCCGTCCCTCTCCTCAAGTGCCCGGGCAGGTGGCGGCCCTACTGACCAACGTTGTGAAGAATAAGCCCTCACCACAGGCACACGCGACGGGGCTTGCTGATAAGGCAGTCCTTGGGGGTGGGCGTGATGTTGGCATGTATGCCGCCTCATTTGACCCCAGTGTTCTGCTTTGGGCACGGGGCACCTCGGCAACCCCATGCGCCTTCTGTGCCATGCTGGCAGCTAACTCATTTCGGAAGCCTAACCAATACAGCAGGCAGTGGGTTGTTGAACATACTGACGCCCGCACCCTGCCGGGAGCCTTTGATGATGTGCTCACCTATATCAGGTCAGCACACCCGAATTGTAAGTGCTACCCCATCTTCCGCCACGTCGGCGGTGAAGAAGACTTACCTGAACGCAATGTCTTCTATCGGCAGATGTGGCACAAAGTAACCGACGGCATACAGGGTACTGACGCAGTCTCGGCATCCCGCGCGATGCGCCGTGCTTACAGACGGTGGATTACCACCCATAAAGAACGGAACGCTGGCGTCATCAACACGAATGACACCAGCGTCTACACCTTATAAGAATAACTATTACCCAGGAGGTAAACCCATGTCAGATAACCAGCAGGTAGAACCTACTGATAGCCAGGTCGAAGATACTAAGGCCGAAGGAAATATCGATGTGGAGAAGCTGAAAGAAGAACTTGCCCAGGCGCGCACTGATAATGAGCGCTACGTCAAGGAGATTAACCAGCTACGCAAAGAGAACGCAGGTCGCCGGGTAACCGCCAATGAGACGAAGGCGGAGAACAGCGAGCTGTTAGAGCGTCTAGCTGCTCTAGAGCAGAAAGAAACCGAGCGGCAGGTTCAGGCTAAGCGCGTAGAAGTTGCCGCGGAGTATCAGCTTCCTGCCTCTCTCATTGATTTCCTCGGAGACGACCTGGATTCTTTAGCTCAGCGAGCTAAGACACTGGCTTCCCACCTTGGGGGCGTTCAGGCGGCAGGCGGTAAGCCTAAGCCCCGCCCTGTCTCCGAAGCATACGGGGGCCTGGAGCCCCGCAAAAGCGCTGAATCATTTGACGCAGCCGAATTAGCGCGTCGTCTTGCCAAGAAGTAAGTCTCTTGCTTCTTGGCATTTTTATATCACCATTACATTTTTGAAAGGGTGTGTCGATGACTTACGACAACCAGATTATTGACAACCGCTCCCTAGCACTGGCACAGGCCGCAACCCACCAGGCGCTAGTAGTCTCAAATACATTCACCCGCATGGCCGATGATAAGTTCACCGGTCGACATGGAGACGTGGTCAACATGCGCGTACGCTCACCCCTGCACGTTCGAGAGTATGCCCTGTACAACGACCGTGCCCAGCCCATCAAGGCTGACCACGTGAGCGAAACCGTTGTACAGCTAAAGGTTGACACCAACCGCATGTACCAGGCCACCAGCTTGCGCCAGGAAGTCTTCGACTTCGACCTTGAAGGTTCTTGGGGTGAACTACTCGTCGACCAGGGCAAGGCCATGGCCGAAGCCTTCGAACTGCGCGCAGGCCAGCTCGTGCAGAACGCACCTTATGAGTACGTGAAGTACGTAGACATCACCCCCACCAAAATCAAAGAACAGATTGCTCTAGGCCGTGACTTGATTGCCAACGAGATTGTGGATGCTAAGAACGCCCTGGCGCGCATGGGCTCACCTCTGACCGGCACCTCCATCTATGCTGTTGCAGGCTCCAACTGGGCTACTGAACTGCGCAAGAACCAGAAGCTTGCCCTACACACTGGCACCGGTGATGAAGACGCCTTTAGCCAGATGACCATCGGCACCTACGCCGGTGTCACTATCGTCGAAGACTTGACCATCAACCCGGATGAACTTTACCTGTACACCAAGGACGCTTTCCTCCAGTGGTCTGCTGCCCCTGGCATCATGCCTGGTCTGGTCAACGCCTATCAGACGACTGTGGGCAACCTGGCGATGACTCATATCCTGGATTATGACCCTGGGTACCTCCAGGGCCGTTCTATTCTGAACTCTTACACCGCGTTCAACTACGCGCAGGACTTTGCCGGTGTACGTGATACCGAAAACCAGCTGCACATCTCCGAAGAAACCTACTTTATCCGCGGTGCCAAGCTTATTCTGGGCAAGGGTACCGATGTAACCCCCGGCTCTGGCACTGGTACTGGCAAGGGAGCTGAGGCTGACTCTTACCTCGCTAAGCTCTTCAAGAATGAGCGTATTGAGGCGACCTCTACCACTGTCTTCCTTGACCAGACTTACCAGAATGTTGCCACCGGCAAGGTTAAAGAAAACGCTGTCGCTGAGCTGGGTATCGAGGATGGTATCCGCAGTGTACCGGCGCGTGGCCGCAAGAAGGCAACGGACGATTCGGCTCCCCAGGGCGGCTAAGAGTACCGCACTGGTAAGAGAGCAAAGAAGGAGTAGATAGTAGTGGTTGATCCTAGCATTTTCCCTGAAACATATCTGCAACAGCTAGCTGCCCGCGCTGGTGAACCTATCGTAACTGACCAGGATGTAGCAGAAGCCCGGCAGGCCCTGGCTTCCGTCCTTGTTCTGGTGCAGTACCATGGCTCACCAATGTGGGGTATAGACAATATGCCCCCGGTTGCTCACCAGGTTCTCATTGAGGCATCCGCCCGCCTATACATGAACCTAGGCGGGTTCGTGTCAGAGCGCGCTGATGCCGCTTCGCTGGAGCGAGATAAAGCTTTTGCACAGGGCGCTTATTTGACCCCTGCTGAGATTGACCGACTGGAGGACGCCGCCGGCAAGAAGCTCATGCGCGGGGCGCTCCGCTCAGTTCCTATCTCAAACCCGGACATGCCTATCCCACGCTCTCGTGAAAGATTCTCCGGGGCATGGGGACAACACGATGGCTCTGTGCCTATTGGTTACCCTTATCCGATACCGTATGCCCCAGGTGATGAATACCGGGGCCTGGTTCCATATCAGGGGCGCGGGAAGTGACGGTGCCGGATGCCTAGAACAAAGCTATTAGACCGGGGAGAAGAAATCTGCGAGATTTACCCCGAGGTGCGAGTACGTAATCGTCAGGGTAGTTTCTCCTTACGCCCGGGCAAAACACCTGAGGTTATCCGAGTGACGGTCACGGAAGAGCGTATGGTCGCTAGCGACTTGATAGGACAGGTCTCTATTCACAACCTACGGCTCTCAACCCGGCATATGCGCGGTGGCGCGTACGCCCGGGTCGTTTTCCGCGGCGAAGAGTGGGATATTGTTACCCCGCCCCATCTTTCTACCGGAGGTTCACGTGCTATTCGCCACTGGGAGTTCAAAATCAGGTCACGCAACCGTCTAGGGGAGGAGCCCCAAGGTGGCTAAGTGGCTCGGATTTATTGATAACTCCGGTGCACCGCGCCCCCACTACGGGGCCGGATCAGTAGGAGATATTGTCTCGCACCTACCTGGTGTACGCGCGGCAGTACGCACTGAGGCGCAAAAGATTGGGACGATAGCCGACTTGCTCCTTGATACACGCCCACAGCAGAGGACAGGCACCTCGGACGTGTATGTCACTCAAGGTGAGCTAGACCAGTACGTCGTGCTTCAAGATAACACTCCTGGGGCTTCCCCCGAAGAACGTAAGGCCGCAGCGGCAGGTATCGAAATGCGGCACAGGGTTCTACATGATGCCCTAGCTCAACGATTTAGACGGTAGGAGGAGGCAATGGTCTATCACTATAAACGGGAACAACCCCCGGTGGTTGATCCTGAAGAGCTATACGATGATGACCTCATCCCTGACGCAACCTCAGCGCCGGTCCCTACCATCTACCCGGTGTTCGCTCCTGTGGAAGAGCTACTCATGGGTCTTCTTAAGCCGGCCTTTGAGCCGCAGGGCGTGAATGTTCATACCGAACACTACGAGGGCCTGGGGTTGCCGTTGATTATTGCTCGCTCCACTAGGGCCAACGCGACCAACGGTATTTATCCGGATGATAACAGGTTTATCCGTTCGGTTAAGGTTAGCGTCTCAGCTATCGCTATTGGTCTGGAGGCAGAGAAGCAGGCTGCGTATCTTATCGAAGCTGCCCAGCACGTCATCTTGGGGGCCTGGCAGGACCAGGTCGTTGTCCCTGGGTGCGGGCACATAGCGGGGGTGCGGGCCTTTGTTGATCCGGTGCGGGTCTCTGATTTTCAAACAGCAACCAACATTGTTCAGTACCCATCCCTACCTAAGGAAGCGGTGCGGTATGAACAGAATTTTTCATTACTGATACGGCCGGATAAGGATACGAAAAACCCGTATCTTATACCCGGCCCATAGTATAAAAGGAGCATTGATTCATGCTTGATAGCACTAAAGTCCGTAAAATTTCAACCGGCTATTTCTTCTGGGACGAAACTGGGACCAAAGAACTCCCTGCCACCGTCACCCGCAAGGCACTAGAAGACGCCGGGTTTGCCAACTTAGGCCACACCTCTCTTGAAGATATCATGGTCGGTAACACTGAAGGCGGTGAACGCTCCACCCTAGGTTCTCTCCAGGACAAGAACCTACGTGTTGATGTTGCCGCTAAGTCCTATTCCTATACCGTGAAGTTCCACCAGTGGGATGACGTTATCCTCAAGCTAGCTTTCGGTGGTAACGCCAAGGTCGAAGAAGGCAAGGTATTCATCCCCGAAACCTCCCACGTATCCCGTGGGTCTTGGGTGGCCGTGTTTGAGGACGGCAATGAGAAGCTGTTCTTCTACGCTAAGCGTTGCTCTGCTATTGGTGAGACTGCTCCCGGTATCACTAACACCACCTCCTTGACTGAACTGCCTGTGGTCTTTACCCCGCAGAAGCCAGAAGGTGAAGAGCACATTATGGTGGTCGGATCCTAACCAGGGGACACCGCATACATACATGATGGTGCCAGAGTGAAGCATTCCACTGTTTCGCTCTGGCACCAATCTATTTAACGAACAGCACGCAAGTACGAATGAGGAAGAGAAGCGTTTATGGCTCACCTGAATATTAATATCCTGCAAGAAGACCTCAATAAGACCTTTGGAAGCTGGTCTATCACCTGGGGCGACAGCGCCGACCCCAAAGAACTGAAGTTCAAGTATTGGTTACGGGCAGATAAGAAGACCCGCGCTGCTTATAGCGACCTTGCTCTCTTCCTCTCCCGCCTCTATTCCGGTCGTATTAGCGCCGAAGAAGAGAACCGTATCGCTGAGTCCACCCAAGATGTATACGACTATGTGAGTGAACGTATCGTTACGGTCATGCGTCAGTTGAGCGAGAGCACTAAAGACTTTGACGCTTTCCGCAAGAGCGTTGGCCTGGACTTCGCGCTGTGGCAGAAGGTTCTGAACACCTACCACGAGCACTATGACCTGTCCTCGGGGGAAGCTACGCCCTCGCAGAACTCTTAGAAGGGCGAGACGGTCACGCCTATGCAGACCTGCTGAGGGTCTACGGGTTTGACCTAACCGCTTGGTTGCGAGGGGATATACCGGCTACTCCCTCACACGTGCTGACCCTGCTTTCTGGCCTGCCTGAGGACTGCATGTTCATGGCGCACTGGCACGCAACCTTGAAGCAGGCCCAGGGTGCAGACGAGGTAGAAGATACCCGCACCGCTGATGAAAAAGAATTCGACGCTCTCGTTGATGACTCCTACCTGTGGGGGCATACCAACATGCTCCTGGCTCAGATAGCGAATGCGGTGAATCTAGGTACAGCCCTACGCGGGACAGTCTCGCAGGCACCAGCTGAGGACTACAAGCCTATCGGCCCCACCGCGATAACAGGGGCGCTGGAGCCTGAGAAGGAATCAAATACCTTTTCTTCGCTCTCTGACTTGAAGAGCTTCCTGATGGGAGCTTATACCTAAACATTTTCTACGTACTCCCTGGGAGGGGTGGGCCTATTGGCTAATCTGAATCTGGTCGGTGCTGTGGCGGTAAAGGTGCGCCCTGACGCTGACGGTTTCCGTTCCGAAACGCGCCGTAAAGTTATGCAAGAACTACGTGGTGTAGAGGGGCAGGTGCCTGTAACCCCTGAGGTTGCTCGGGGTTCACAGGGTAAGGTGCGCGCCCAGGTGCAGGGTATTGCTCGTTCTGCTGAGACCACTGTTGATATGCGGCTTCGTTTGAGCGATGCGCAGGTGCGCCGTGATTTGTCCCGGGTTGCGCGGGAGATTGACCGCTTCCAGAACACTGTAGTGAAGCTCGGGGCTGATACGGAGCAGGCAGACGCGGCCATTAACGCCCACCGCGACCGTGTGGACGAGCTGACTCGAAAGTACAACAATCTGGGGCGGGTAAAGCTCTCTGACCTGACCCGCGCCCAAAACGCTCTAGAGCGCTCCCAGAAGAGCCTGGCAGAACAGAGTCAGAAACTTCTAGAGGCTCAAGAGAAGCTGAGCGCCGCAACCGCTGCTTACTCAGAGAATAACTCAAAGAAAAACGAGCGAGCCCTTAAGCGGGCAACCGCCGCAGTGCAGGAACAGGCCAAAGCCGTTGAAGAACTGAAAGCTGCACACGAACAGCACCATGCCCAGGTGCGTAAAAGTGCTAGGGCTCAGGAAAATCTTCAACGGAACATGGGAGCCCTCGTTGAGCAGGAGCAACATTCTCTTGCTAGCGCTGAACGCGTCTATGCTCGTAAGACTAAGATTCTGGAAGAACAGTTCGAGCTTGCTCAGGCCATGCACACTATTAACGTGGGCAGCGCTGAGCAGGTGAGGGGCTTGCTGGTTTCTCAGCGTCGAGAGCAAGAATCTATCTCCCAGACCCTTGACCGTATTCTTCGGCAGGCCAAAGAGCTAGATAATGCGCAGTACGCTGGGTTGCGCCAGTGGGCGGCAGAAGATTTTGCACGGGATAAGGTAGCACGCCTGCGGGTGGAGGCTGATACGGCTCTAGCTGAATCACAGCTCATTGCCTTAGAGCGTACTCGTACGGTGCGTATCTTCGCCCGCCTTGACCACTCCCTCACCAGGGTCCAGTCCCTTCTACAGTCTGGTGGGGCCCTGGATAAGGATATTGACCATATCTCTAGCAAATACCGGGATATGTTTGTTCTTGGTGCCCGTTCTATGGGGGCACTCGGGTTCATAGGCCGATTTACTGATGCCATGAGTTTATCAGCCCAGAACATGGACAAGTTAGCTACTGGTAGTGGAAAGTTGCTGACCGTTCTGACCGCCGGTGTGGGAGCCCTTACCGCTGGTGCTGGTGGGCTGGCAGCTATGACCCGTGATGTGGTGGCTTTGGGTAAGGGTGTGCTGATTCTTCCGGCGGCCCTGGGGGCGGTGGGTACGGCTGCGGCTGTCTCTACCCGTGGTGTCAAGGAGTTTACCGGTGCCCTTACGGGGGACACTGAGGCTCTGCGTGAGATTAACGCTCTAGCAGCTGATACCGCGGAAGCCTTGGCGGAGATGTTCAAGGCCGCGGACCGCTCGGGTAAGCAACGGTTCTTCACTCAGGTGCAGGGTGAGCTGGCGCGTATGTCTGAGACCACAGCTCCTATCGCTGATTACTGGGAGGATGCCTATGAAGCGCAGGGCCGTTTTTTCTCTGGTGCTCTTGCTGGGCTGAACGCCTGGCATGACAGTGGGGATATGTCGCTCTCCTTGGAGAACGCCCGCCTGGGCCTTGAGAATGCTACCGGCGCAGCCCAGCCTTTCACCCAGTCCCTGCTTGATATTGCGGCAGTTGGTTCAACTCACCTGCCCTACCTAGGGGGCCAGCTCACTATTTTGGCTAACAAGTGGGCAAACTTCATTAGGGTTTCTAAAGAGAACGGCAACCTGGATGCTTGGTTGCGCCGCGCCGGGGAGGAAGCAACCTACCTGGGTGGGGCGCTCAAGCACACCTGGGGTATTTTCTCTGCTGTGGGTCAGGCCGCTGAGACCGCTGGGTACGGGGGCCTTGAGGCCTTCGCGCTAGGGGCGGAGCGTATCGACACCACCATGCACAGTGACCTGTGGCAAGGTGGTATGGCTGATATTTTCCGCGGCGCTAAAGACGGGGCGAAGTCCTCAGCCGATGGGTTCGGCATACTCATGGACTCCATTATCCGCACCAGCGGCTACTGGGAAGACTATGGGCGTACCACCGGCGATACTGTAGGCATCATCCTAGGGCACATGGGTAAGCTGCTGACTGGTTCTAGTGCCCTTGAAGGTACAGGCCAGTTCATGCACGACATCAACCAGGCCGCCCGAGAATCTGGGCCACTGTTTGTGAACATGGGCAATGCCTATGGGCAGGCCGCTAGCACTGCCGGGCAGCTGGCTCTTGCCGGGCAGAAAATAGCTGATGCCTTCTTCCGTGCTTGGGGAGACATGGGAACTCTCACTGACGGCATGAATGCCGCTATCCCAGTTCTTGCTGATTTTGCAGTTGAGGCCCTTGACATTGCCCATGTCTTCACCGGTATTCTCGCTGAGGGGTTAGGCCAGGGCCTAAAGTGGTTCGCTGAACTACCCGGGCCGGTGCAGGGTACCGCTCTAGCCATCGGCGCTACGGCCTTTGCTCTGGGTAAGCTCAGGTCTGCTGGCGGCGGGTCAGTGATTGCTGGGCTGGGTGCACAGTTCCCACTCCTAGGGTCAGCTGCCGGGCTGGCAAGTGGTAAGGTTCGGGCTTTTGGCGATGGCTGGAAACACATGTCTGGCCTAGTGCGTAACGGTGCGTCCTTTGAAACTGCAACCGGGCACCTGCACTTAATGAACAGAGAGTTCGGACCTATCGGGCGCAACGCAGGCCAGGCAGCCTTGGGCCTTGCCCAGATACGCGGGGCTATGAACGGCACCAACTATGATGGGGCAGCCGGGGCCGCCGGGCGTTTCTCCACTGCCTTGACGGGCGTCAAAAATGTGGGGGTCTCAGGGCTACGCGGGGCGCTGGGCGGGCTCACCAACTTCTTGGGCGGCCCCTGGGGCGTTGCGTTTGCTGTTGCAGGAGCTGCCGTTGGTATATGGGCTGCTGAGGTTGCTGAGGCTAAACAGCACACTCAAGCGCTGCAAGGTTCTCTCGATGAGGCAGGCAACGTCACAATGCAAACAGCAGAGCAGCTGACACGGGGCTTTGAGAACTACGGTACCGCTGTGGGCAACTGGTTTGATAAGGCCAATGAATGGACTATGAACCTTTTACCCGGAACCGAGCAGATATGGACCTTTGAGGGAGCTGTCAAGGCTACCGGCAAGACTATGGCTGACTTGGGTGCGGACGTTGCAGCTTCCGGCGGGAACTGGTCAGATTACCGTGGTGCTCTAGAAGAAGCGAACCGTATTATTGACGAGAACGGGGCACTCACCGAGGAACAGGCAATAAGTCTCTTTGGCTCCGCTGAGGCGGCTAAGATTACCGATGCCATGTTCCGCGATTTGCGTTCTGAATGGGACCGCCATAATGATGCACTCAAAGAGGCTAAGCGTAAGCATGAGGAATATGCTCGTTCTATGGGTACAACGACCCGTGAAGCAGCCGCTTTAAAGAAGCAGCAGGAGGTTCTTAATAACGAGTATTCTTCTACCGTGCAGAAGGCAGCTGCGGCTAAGGAAGTCCTTGACCTGATCAATGGTTCAACTCGCTCTTTCCTGGGGAGTCTGAATACTCATGAGCAGGCTCTCGGTAGTCTGGGGTCGGCCTTTAGCGCGGTTGCTGAGGCTGGTAAGGGTGGGGTTGGTGCTTTTCAGGAGTACGAGAATGCTCTGGGAAAGACATCGTGGCGTCTTGATACTACGGTTTCTGAACTAGCCCAACTTGATTCAGCCCTATCTCAGTCCTATGACACGGCTCTCAGCCATGCGCAGGCGGTTTACGATAACGCTAAGGCACATGATAAGAACACCACAGAAGCGGCGGCTGCGGCGAATGAGGTCATGGCGTTATGGCGTTCTAGTGCCTCAGAACAGCTACAGCAGATGGGTGCGGATGCACAACAGGCTGAGAGCTACCTGCGTGATATAGCTGGTGAGCCCTGGACTGTTGAGGTCACCTTTATGGGCCGCGCCGAAGACTACATGAAGGCCCAAGCCGCTGTAGAGAAACAAGGCCGAGTCTTTGACGGTAAGGCGTTCACCGCGTTCTTGAAGGCTAATCCTGATGTTGCTTCTTCTGCTATTGAGGGCATGGTGAAGGCTGGGTATAACTGGTCTTCATCAGTCTTTGAGGCGTCACTGTTGGCTGATGGTACGGACGCTCAAGCGGTACTCAATGAGGTGATTGAGCGGGGCCGTGACTTTACCGATGAAGAACGGGTAGCTGTTCTTGGCGGTGATAATTCTGCTTTCCTGGATGCGGTTGTTGCCGCGAAGGTCCAGGGGGCTGAGTTTGATAATGCCGCCTGGCGCGCCAAGGTCGGCCTTGACGCTGAGGAATGGTACAAAATCTCGGATAAGGTTCTTCGTGATGGTGAGGTGCTCGGGTCTAAGACTTGGGTAGCTCGCATGGATTTGGAGAACCCGGGGTTTGCTGAGAAGTTCTATGCTGCCGAGGCTAACCTCCAGGGACTAACAGGTCAGGACTGGGTAGCTCACGTCTCGTCTAATGTGGACGAGGTGCGGGAGTCTCAGAGCAAGCTACTGGAGTCTTTGACGGCCATGAACGGCACGGTATCAGAAGTTACTGTTGTGTCGAACGCCGCTACTGAGGCAGCGGTCCTTGCCGCCTATGACATGCTCCGCCAGGGCATGAACGGTGAAGAGATACGACAGGCTCTGCGATTGGATTCTGAAGAGTGGAACACCATTGTCAATGCGTTGCCCGGCAACTGGGAGGACAAAAAAACTCAGGTTGAGCAGAACCCTGTTATCTTTAACGCCAACTCTGATCCGGTTGCTGAGAAGATGGCTCAGGTCGGTTCGTCGCTGGCTCAGTTCTCGGTTGAGGCTCGCGGGACAGCAACCCTTGACGGGGACAATACCCCTTTCCAGGAGAAGAAAGCCGCGGCTGAAGCTGAGGGACAGAAACATAACGCTGCAACCTACACTGCCACGCTGGCAGGCAACGAGGCGCCGTTTATCGGGGCTAAGGGGTCTGCTGATGGTATCGGTGGGCTGTTTAACTCCTCGACCTTCACTGCTGTACTGGCTGGTAATAGTGGGCCCTTCTCGCTGGCCAAGGGGGCTATGGATATTCTCGGTGGGGTGTTTAACTCCTCGACCTTTACAGCCACCTTATCCGGTAATAATGGCCCGGCGGCCCGTGCAGTGGGACAAGCTCAACAGGGCGGTGAAGGCTGGAACCGCTCAACCTACACCGCTACGCTTAACGCCCGCGATAACGCCAGCGGAACCATTAGTTCTTTGGTGAATGCGGCTCGTGGGTTTAGTGGCACGTTCACAGCAACGTTTAGAGCGGTGGCCTCAAAGCTAGGGTTTGCTGATGGCGGCATGGTGAATGGGGCCGGGGTGCAGACCTTCGCCAGTGGTGGATTCAGCGAGAATCATCAGGCTATGATTGCCCGCCCTTCTTACCCCTTTAGAGTGTGGGCTGAGCCTGAGACTGGCGGGGAGGCTTATATCCCTTTGGCTGCTTCTAAGCGGGAGCGGTCTACTCGTATTCTCTCTGAGGTGGCTCACCGGTTTGGGTACACCATCAACCAGTACCGGGACGGCGGGGTCACGCCTGCTGGTGGGGGTGTTACTGGCATTGACAGCGAGGCCTTGGGGAGGGCCGTAGCTTTGGCTATAGAACCTGCTCTGTCCTCTATTGAGGCAATGAATGTCCCTGTCCAATTAGTTCTTAATTTGGACGGGCGCGCCGTGCATTCGGAGCTTCAAATGTTGAACCTGAAATACGGGGCTAAATTCTGAAAGGAGGCACCTCTATGCGTGATGCAATGCTTGTTCTAGAGAAAGCATATTTCTACGTTTCTAAGGGGCCAGCTGCGGAGCCTTTTGATATGAGTAGGCCAGCCCCGGACAGCTGGGCTAACCTAGGGCATACGGGAAGAGAAGCGCCGTTTGAGCTGATGCGGGTGTCGCCCTCTGATGCTGAACTTGCGCAATATGAGCTGTACCCGTCAGTGTGCAGTGAACCTAAGTACTGGAAATTTACTATTCCTTTGCTTGACTTTAATCGTGCCTCTTGGGAGTTGGCTTTTCCTGGGGGACGTTACGATAGCCAACTGGGTGGATACGCGGTACACGATGGCGCTCCTAGCTCTCGGTCGGTTCAGGTCGTAGTGCATGATAAGGGGAACTTATCGGGTATCTATTTTAGGCGTGCTGGCTTACTGACAGAGTCAGGGATCAACCTTGCGGTGGGGGAGCCTACCCAGATTATGTTGTCGGGGCTCGTGTTACCGCCTGATGAATCACGGTACGGCAAGTTCTTATTTTTAGAGGGGGCAGAGGGAACATGAGCATTGGGTTGAATGATTGTGTGGGCTGGCTGGTGACTGAGGACCACCATTGGGTGCCGGTTGCTGATCGCGGCTCGGTGAGTGTCTCTGGCGGTGGGCCTCTTATCGCGCCGTTTGTGTCTGCGCTTGGGCTGCGGTCTGCTTTCTTCCGTGGTGTGACTCCGCGTTCTTGGCAGGTTGATGTTCAGGCTCCGTGGGAGTGGGCTAACCGGGTCACAGCCCTGGCCCGCTCTGGTGGGCGCCGCCTGTATTGGCTGTCGCTCATGGGCAGGCATGTGAACATGCTCCCCTCTGAGACAGTTACCGGCAATGTCCTACCCCTGGGCAGTAGAGCCGTGGACGGCCTACCCGTGCAGGCCTACGGGCTATCACGGGCTGGCGGGTATATCGCCTCTACCTCTGCCCCCGTGCGCGAAGGTATGACCCTGGTAGGTTCTGCCTACCAGGGCGGGGGTATCCTGTCCATCGAGTACCGCGACGCTGCCGGGGTCCTCATGCGCCACTACACTGCTAGAGCTACTGCCACTACCGCGCCTGGGTGGGTACAGGTTGAGTCTACCGCCCCGGCCGGAGCTGTGGAAGCTAAAATTGTGGCCGCTGGTGCGCTCACTGTTTTCGCGGCCCCTGCCCTACGCACGGGCCATGACGCGACCAAGCTGGGGGCGGCCCCCGTGGGGCATTGCGCCTGGGTCACCATCGACGACATCCAATACTCGCACGGCAGCTTGGCGTATCCGCATTCCCCGGTTTCTTACTCTTTGACGCTCACGGAGGTGAACTAACATGGTGGCCGTGTCTATCCGTGAAACCCTGGAATATAAGGGGACCGTGTACCGTATCAAGAATCTCACCTGGGGGCAGGCCGCTAGCTCTTCCCTGCCGGAGAGTATCGGTATCACTGCCGGGAATGGGGCCTGGCACGCTAAATGCGATATCGTCCCCCCGAAAGAAACGGTTGAGGGTGGCCCCTCGCCGTTCACCCAGACCTACCCCCTGGCAGGGGATACTGTGGTGATTAAGGTCTGGCAGGGGCAGAAGCTGGTGGCCACCTTCCGGCCCACGGTCAGCACCGCTCGTCACAGTATCGATAGTGCCAGCCTTGAAATGACTATCCCCCTAGATTCTTTCTCTCGTAAGGTCCGCCTGCCCCCGGTTATGCGCGTCATGCCGAAAAATACTTTTGATATTGCCTGGTCTTCGGACGCGGACGGCTACCGTCACTGCTACCCCACGCCTCTGTGGGCTGTGGCTGAGGCTTTCAGGGCGGCTGGGTATCACCTGACTCCGCCGCCGCCTGCTGGTTTGTGGGCTGAGGCCACCATGCAGGGGGCTTTCTTCTCCAACGAGTGGAAGAAGAACGGCTACTTGATTCGCTCCCAAGCCCACAAAAACCCTGCCGGTGGCGCCTTCTCCCCACGCCTGCGCCATGAAGAAGGCATGCTCTGGATGGACGCAGGCAAAGTCGCCGTCCACAACAACACCGGTCGGCCTATCCCTGCTGGTCGTATCCGCCTTTCTGCCATGATTGGCCTATCCCACGCAGGGGAAGCCCAGGTGTATGCGGTAGCTTCCGATAACTGGTTGGTTGGCTTCCATATCACCGCCGCCCGGCAGCTTCAGGTAGTGCGCGGATACGTTGGGGGCACCACGGAGGTGGTACATACCATCGACGCCAGTACTTGGGCTAGTGAGCGTGTCATCTCCCTGCGTACGGTCGGTGAGATGACCGAGGTCGCTGTGGGGGATTACAGGGCTTCTTTTGCCACGAGCTTCAAGGCCCCTTTCCAGTACCTCAGTGTCACAGCTGACCCTCTGGCTAGGGTAGCTGGCGTGCAGGTCTCTGACCCCAATACCGGGGTAGCGCACCCTGCCCTGGCACATCGGCAGACTGCGCAGATTCAGCCCGGTAGGTGGGCTACGGGGCTGGCCGCTTCACCCTCTATCCGCGACCAGTCGGCGGGCTCCGTGCTCGATGAAATCGCCGCGGCCACCTGCGCCGCCTGGTGGGTGGACGGTGAGGGTATCGCGCATTTTGAATCTGCTGAGTATCTGCTGGGTAAGCCTGTGGCCCATGAGCTGACCGCCGCCGAGCATATCGCCGATTACCAAATCGTGAGTGAGCTTGCCCTTCGCCGCTCGGCAGTGGAGGTCACCTACTCGGAAGTAGCTTCGACCTATACCACCGGGTACAACGTCGAGCTGTGGAGCAAGGGTGGGACGGCTAAGGCCGGGGATAATACGGAGGGATTTATCGAATATGACGAGGCCACTGACTGGGTAGACCCCGACGCCACCTTCTCGAACCTCAACGCCAACCCGAGCGGGTTCAACTCCATGAATGGGTCCTGGTTCGGCTGCGCTAAGCCCGGGCCCACCCAAGATAGCCCGACCCGCTGGGTGGGCGGGTATGCCATGACCGTGCGTGAGGTGGTGCCTTGGAAGTGGGTTATCACCGAAAAGTTTAGTGAGGACGCCAACCGGGAAGTGTTCGAGCACCCCCAGATTTCGCGCATGCTACACGGGGCGCAGACCCCGATTATGCGCGGGCGTGGGAAGGTGGAGCGCACCGAGGCCACCGTTGCGGTGGCCGCTGATTCTTCCCCCTTTGCGGGTGTGCTGGCGATTGACGCTACCCGCTGGGTGACCGACGCGAAGGTCGCTACGGAGATGGCGCAGTATCTGGCGGGGAAGGTCACGGCCCCACCCCCGTGCATGCGCCAGGTGACCGTCCGCTATGACCCGACCATTACCATGCACGCCATGATTAGGCTATTCGGCGTACAGCGGGACGGGTCAGGCAATCTCTTCGGCGCTATTATCCGCGGCTCGGTCGAGGGCGTAACCCATGACCCAGATAGCGGCACCACCACCCTGGATATCCGCACCGTGGCCGAAGAATTCCGCTCCCGGAACTGGGCGCAGGTGGAGGCTGCTGTGAGAGCCCAGGGCATGACCTGGGCGCAGCTGGAGGCCACCCGCACTGCCGATAAGACAACCTGGGCTACCGCTGAGGCGGCCCCTGATATTTACCACGGAGGATAAGATGGGTACGACCCCCACTTACGGCATCTACTATGATGACCCTTCTATGCTGGCTTTGGGCCGTACCCAAGACCAAAAGCAGGCGGTGACGATTGAGGCTGCACTCTCGACCGTGGCCGCCACGGCTGAGGCTTCGACTTCCGAGAAAATCCAGCAAGCTAGCGAGCAGATGCAGACCCAGATGGACGCCCTGACCGGTGAGGTCGGGGAGTCTATCGAGGCGGTGAAAGAAAATTCGCTGGTGCCCATTGAGGCCAAAACCGGCGGCTCCTATGAGGTGGGCACGAATTTTCGTGGCCGCCTTTTGCTTTCTGGCGCTGAGTCTTTGGCAGCGCTAGGCGTGCCCTCTGATGGGGATTCCCGCCTGCTTATGAGTATCGAGGCCCCTTCTTCTGGCACCTATGAGGTGGGCACCAACTACAAGGGCCGCCCGGTAGGTGGCGGCGTCAGCTCGGAGTATGTCGAGAGCCAAGTGGATGCGCTGCCTGATGTAGCCCAGCGTGACCTTTTGCGCGACCGTGCCCGCCGCACTGTGGCAGCGCCCCGGCGTACCACCGCTAAGGCCGTGGTAGCCATCGTGGCAGATGACTACCCGGCGGCCACCTTGGATATTTTCGCGCCCATGATGAAGGCCCGCGCTCTGCCCTGGAGTTGGGCACTGAACGGAAACACTTTTGACGCAGGCTACTCCTACGCGGGGTTTAGCGTGGGTAAGAGCTGGGCCGATGTGAAAGCTATGGCCGCTGCTGATGGGGTGGAAATCTGCAATCACGGGGCCACACATGCCGACGTGACCAGTGTGGCGCAGATGAAAGCTGAAATTATTGGCTCCCGCGACCGCCTGCGAGCTGAGACCGGGCAAGACGTGCTGGGCTTCATCCCGCCCGGGTGCGACTTCCCCGAGGGCGTCCAGTACAAAACCGCCCCCCTGATTGGCACTAAGGGCGAGCTCGCCCTAGTAGGCACCGCCTATGACCGGTGGGTCAATTACGGGCACGCCTGGGCCACGGGCACCATGAACAACCCGGTCTTGAACGACTTCGTGCACCCCCTGGACGGGGCGCCGCGCATGAATGCAGGCCGTCAATGGCTAGATTTTCCGCAGGATGCTGGGGTGAAGCCCGCCGGTATCGGCGAAAAACTCATTGATAAAGCCGTCGCTAACGGGGGCGGGGTCATCCTGGGCTTGCACGCCTGCTACATCGAGGGCGGCGGCGCTGCCCAGCGTATGACACGCGCCGGCATCGAGGGCTTCCTTGACCGCCTCAAGACCCGCCGCGATTCAGGCGAAATAGAAGTGGTCACCATGACCCGTTGGCATTTTACAGAGATAGGAAAATAATTATGAGCATGGTCCCTGCTAAGGGTATTAGTACAGGTGCCCCGGTTCTTGACGCTTCGGCTCTCTGGACACCCCCGGTTATCGGGCCCCATGATGGGGCTAGCCTCTGGCTTGCCCACACCCTACGCGGTGGAGCTACCACTGATGTGAAAACCCTGCCGGATATGATTGGTGGCCGCAACCTGGCCACCGCAGGCGCCGGGAACAGCTTCACCGATGGGGCTGCCCCTGTGGTGTCTATCCCCCAGGGTAGTGCCGCCATGACGGCTAGCGGTCCGACCCCGCCCGGGGCCTGCACCGTCCTCATCGTCGCCTCCCTGGTAGCCAACAAATCCGCGCAGGTGCGCGTGCCGGGGTGGACTATCGGCGGTGGTGGCACCTTCCGCCTGACCGTCGCCGGTGCGACCACGGCCACTTTTTCGGTGAGCCCACCTGCTGAGCTTGCGGTCTACGCGCTGCGCCTTCAGGCAGGCAGTGTGGAAGCCTGGGTCAATGGCACTAGCGCAGGTGCGCCCCTTTCGCTTCAGCCTGGTAGCGGCGTGTTCTACGGCCTAGGCACGAATGTGTATTCATCAACGGTGCGCGAAGATTACGGCCTACTGAAAGTATGGCAGCGCGCCCTGTCTGATATTGAGGTTTCGGCGGCGGTGGCTGATGCTAAGCGTCTTTTCAAGATTGCGTAAAGGGGTGAAGTATGGCTGTTTTTGAGCAGGTGTCGGGGCGTTTTCTTGCCCCGGACGGTGCCCCTCTTTCTGGGTCGGTGGTTTTTACCCCGGCCTTTTCTTTTGCCCGCAATGATGAGGCGGTGACGCTGCCTGCGCCGGTCACAGTACAGCTGGACGCTGAGGGGCGTCTCAGCGCGTCCTTGCAGGTGCCCGACAAGTCTACCCAGCCGACCACCTGGACATGGAAGGCTTGCCCCCGGTTGCGTCACGCTGGTGGGTCTGTGGGGCTGGAGCCTTTTAGCTTCGAGCTGGTGGCCGGGCACCCGGTAAATCTGGCTGAGGTGCTCCCGGTGCCTGACCCCATGACCGGGGAGTATATGACCCGGGGCGAGGCAGGCGCTGACGGTGTCGGCCTGGCCGCCATCACCACCGAGGACGGCGAGCTGGTTTTCACCCTCACCGATGGCTCCGAGACCCGGCTCCCTGTGCCCCAGGGCGTGCCGGGGGAGCCGGGGCCTATGGGTCCTGTCGGCCCTCAAGGCCCAGCAGGCCCACCCGGCCCCAAGGGGGACACCGGCAAAGACGCGGTCATTCAAGATACCGGCTGGCGCAATATCAATGCCGAGCTCAAACCGCCCACCCAATTCCCACCCGAAGCTATCTTCACCATAAAACGCCGTGATGACCTGGTATTTTTCCAGGTAGCTATCCCTGAATCTGCATCAGCTGGCATTCAAGCTGCCTCATGGGGGATATTCGGGGGAAATATGCCAATAGGGTTCCGTCCTACCTGGGGAGGAGCTGTCACAATCCAAGGTCGTGATGCTACTAATGGGCATATCGGTATCAGCCCAAGCGGGAGAGTCCTGTGGACTGGGCAGGGCATTGATAAGGCTTATTTTGCTCACGCTTGTGGGGTGTGGCCGACATCTGACCCCTGGCCGGAGACCCTGCCTGGCACCGCGGCATAAGAAGGAGAAACTGACATGATTACTTTTAACCGCCTCTGGCACATGCTCTCTGAACCCCGCGTCGTCACCGCCTTCTTCCTAACCATCTACACTGTATTCCTTATCCAGGGTGTACAGGGGCTGCTGGTGCCCCCTCACCCACACGACGAGCAGGTCCAGACCTGGACGCGCCTGCTGGTCAATGGGTCTTTGGTTGCTGGTGGCCTAGTGGGGGTGGCTTCGACTCCGCGGGGGCTGTGGCAGTTCGAGAGAGCCGCCATCCTCTTTGTGATGGCGGCTTCTGCGGTGCAGCTCTTCTGGACTGTCTTTGATCCCGACCCTGGCGTGCGCTGGGTGAGCCTGTGGCGCTCTGTCACTATCCTGCTCTTTCTTGGTGCGCGCTATTACACGATTCGGTGGGCACGCGCCGACCCTGGCAAGTAAGAAGGTGAGGGATGTGCCCAATGATTTTTTGCCCTTCCTCTTAGCCTTCTTCGGTGCCGGTGGCGCAGGAACCATGCTGGTGAAAAGCTTTCTCGATTGGCGCTCTGGCAAGGTCGCTGCTGAGAAGGAAGAAAACCGCGCAGCCCTGCGCGTAGCCCGTCAGGCTGAGTACCGGGCTGAGTGCGAGGCTCACAACCGGCGTGCGATGGTCGAGTACGCCGCTGAGCTGCGCCGTATCATGCGGGAGAACGGTATTGACCCGCCCCCGCACCCGGTGCTCCAGACCTGCTTTGAACCGCCGAAGCCCCAGGCCCCCTAACCGGGGTCTTTTCTTTACCCAAAAACAGTGCCCCCGCACCCGCCGTGGTTCGGGGGCGCGCTCATTTAATGAAAGGAAAGGCCAATGCCTTTTATCATCGATCTAGCCGATAAGCTCCGTGCCTATACCGCGCCGGACGGCTCCAAACTCACTGTGGTCGAGACTGCCGGGTGGAAGACCCGTGGCTACGCTGGGCAGGGCATGGAGGGCGTCGAAGGCGTCCTCTGGCACCATACCGCCACTGCCGAGGCGGCCTATGCTCGCTCGAACGCGCCGACCCTGAATATCCTTATCAACGGTCATTCTTTCCTGCCTGGCCCGCTTTCTCAGCTGGCCCTGGGCCGTGACGGAACCGTGTACGTCGTAGCTGCTGGCCTGTGTAATCACGCTGGTACCGGCAGTGCCTCCGGGGCCTACCGCAATGTGGGAAATTCGTATTTCATCGGCATCGAGATGGAATCATCCGGCGTGCGTGATGATTGGACTGAGGCTCAGCGTCGCGTCATGCCCCACCTGGGCGCCGCCCTAGAACGTGGCTACGGGAAGGGTAAGGACTTCATCCAGATTGGCCATAAGGAATACTCCGACCAGGGCAAGATTGACCCGACCTATATCGACATGGATGCCCTGCGACTGGCTATCAATGATTTGCTCTATGGTGGGACCACGCATGTAGCTCCCGCAGCGCAGAACGCTGCGCCTGCGCCAGACCAGCGTACCGCCGTGGGTAACAATCTCAATGCCCCGCACTGGACTGTGCGGGCTGGGGACACTCTGGCTAAGATTGCCCGCTACTACTTCGGCAACGCATCTGCAGCCGATATCAAGAAGCTGACCGACTACAACAGCATCAAGGACGCCAACCGCCTGGCCGTGGGCCAGCGCGTCTTTATCCCCGGCCCACTGGTCTGGACTGTGGAGGCTGGCGACTCTTGGGAGAAGATTGCCACCTACTACGGCTACAGTGTGCAGGCGGTCAAGGACCGCAACCCGGGCAAGTCTCTCACCCCGGGAACCGCGCTGGAGATTTGGGGAGAAGGTGAACGCTAATGGCGGGCCCGACTTTTTCCCGCGATGTAAAGCCGGTGGTGAGCGTGGACGAACGGACCCCGCAAGCCCCGGCCCCAGTAGTTGAGGCTAATGACGCGGTAGCCGAGCTGATTACCGCCAGGGCGCGCCGCTGGGTCTATGCCCTCTACGCCCTCGGCTCGGTAATCCTCGGAGCTATCCAGGTCGGCTATTCAGCTGGTGGCTTTTCGCACCCGGTCTGGCTGACCATCGCCACCGCCGTCTGGGTCTTTCTCGGCGGCTCCCAGGGTCTACTGGCCCTACTGAAAACCCCACCTGAATAAGAGAGACATCTCCCGGCCCTGCAATGGGCCGGGGGCATTCTGCTATAGTTGTCACTGTAAGCGTTCCTCACAGAAGTGAGGGTACTTCCCAGTATTTGGTTAGTCGCTTATTTTCCCCGCAGTTGCGGGGGTATTTCAATACATTTGTATTGTCAGCTTTCTTCCTCGCGTCAGCGGGGGTGAGCCCTAGTAGATGTGTAGGGCTGAATTGTTCCCCAGGTTTCTGGGGGTGAGCCTTAGTAGTTATACAAGGCTAATTTTTCCCCGCGTTTGCGGGGGTATCGACCCTCTCTGCTTTTAGCAGGGAGGGTCTTTTTTGTGCCTTCGGCTGGTTTTCAAAGTGGTGAGTTAGTGGTGAATTGGCGGGGTTGTGGGGTGTTTTGGGCTTTATTTCCGGGAATTATTAGTCACTACCATGATGTCTGCGATACTCGTGGCCGCTATCTTGGTGGTTGCCCAGGACGCCCTCGTCAACATGTTCAATAACGCAATGGCAATGATTAACCGCTAGGAGAGCCGCATGAGAGCTGTGCCCCCTGAGAAGGAGAGAGGTAATGCAACGGCGGAGTTCGTGATGGTATCTGCCTTAGTTGTCTTACTTTTTCTAGGTGTTTTGCAGGTTGCTTTCGCACTATTCACCCGTAACGTGCTGCAGGACGCTGCGTCTCAGGGGGCCCGCTATGGGGCCATGCTCGATAAAACACCGGCTGATGGGGAAGAACGCACCCGCGAGTTGCTGTATTCGGTGCTGCCCTCCCACTACTCGGCAACGATTAGCAGTTCTGTTACCCAGTGGCAGGGGGCGGACACCGTGCAGGTCACCGTGGTTGCCCCGGTTCCCCTTCTTGGGCCCTTTGGGGTAGCTGCCCAGTGGGAGGTGAGCGGTCATGCTGTGGTTCAGAGATAAATGCGGTGATAAAGCTGTAGGTATGCGAGAGACTTTCGACCCTGAGCAGGGTAGCGCTCTTGTTGAGTTTATTGGACTGGGTGCCCTGTTGATGGTGCCCACGGTCTATTTTCTGTTATCAGTCTTCTCGATGCAGTCGGCTGCTTTTGCGGCTTCTAACGCTAGCGCCCATGCGCTACAGGTGATTCAGTTTTTGCCACCGGAGCAGCGCACCTCAACTGCTGTGCAAGCGGTTGCCGCTTTGACGGCTAGCGACTTCGGTTTAGACGTCGAAACCATTACTGCCACGCTGAGCTGCGAGGACGTCTGTGCCCAGGGCGAGCGAATAACTGTAGATGTTACCGTCGAGGTCGGGCTGCCCCTGGTACCCTGGCCAGGGGCACCGACTCTCGCCACCATGACCTCTCAGGCTGTGAGCTGGGGAGGAGACTACTCGTGACACAGACCAGACAGGCTCAGCTTCAGCAGGAACCGTGCCCTGAGGCAACCGTGAGCGAGTCTGAGCGGGGCAGCGTCCTTCCTTTCATCTTGGGACTGTGCCTGGTACTTCTTCTGGTAGCCTCCACCGTCGTTGGAGTAAGTTCCGTCTATCTCGAAAGACAGCGCCTTCAGGCTCTAGCTGACCAAGCGGCAACGTCCGCCGCGCAACGCATCGAGGGCATCGCAGCGGTAGGGGAGACCCAGGCCCAGGCGACTCTCAGTAGCGCCGGGGTGCAGGCGTCCGCTCACACCTTTCTGCAAGAAAGCGGCGCCGGCACCGACTTCTCCCACCTGACCTTAAACTCCGCAACCGGGGCGTCGGGAAACAACACTGCGGTTATTGTCCTTTCTGCCAGGGCCCACCCGCCCTTACTATCCGTTGTGCTACCTGACGGCGTTGATATCACCGTTACCGGACGGGCGCGCGTCATCACCACCCAAGACTAGAACAGAAGAGCTCTGCCCCGTCAGCGCAAAACAGGGGCAAAACCGGGCGCTTACCATCGTTTTCAGCTAGGGTTAATAGTCATGGCTACTTTAGATTTTTCTGCCCAGATTAAAACCCTGCGCTCAACCTACGCCTCCATCGAAGAGGTCAGCGACGTTGAGCAGCTGCGCGCTACCATCGCAGAACTCTCTGAAGCAGCCGGCGCCCCCGACCTCTGGGACGACCCCGACGCCGCCCAAAAGGTCACCTCGCAGCTCTCCCACAAACAGGCCGAACTCGATAAGCTCGTCAAACTAAGCCAGGCCATCGACGACCTTGAGGTCATGGTAGAACTCGCCAACGAAGAGGGCGACGCCGATACCCTTGCCGAAGCAGAAACCGAACTGCAGGCTATCGAAAAACGTCTAGCAGAGCTCGAAGTAATCACCCTGCTCTCGGGTGAGTACGATCAGCGCGACGCCGTCGTCACCATCCGGGCGGGAGCCGGTGGCGTGGATGCCGCCGACTTTGCCGAGATGCTTCTGCGCATGTACCTGCGCTGGGCAGAGAAAAACGGCTTCGATACTACGGTGATGGATACCTCCTATGCCGAAGAAGCCGGTCTCAAATCAGCAACCTTTGAGGTCAAAGCCCCCTACGCCTTCGGGCGTCTATCTATCGAAGCGGGAACCCACCGCCTGGTGCGCATCTCTCCCTTCAATAGCCAGGGCAAACGTATGACGTCCTTCGCCGCGGTGGAAGTTATCCCCCTCATCGAGCAGACCGACCACATCGAAATCCCCGAGTCCGAACTCAAGATTGATGTCTTCCGCTCGTCAGGACCCGGCGGCCAGTCTGTGAACACCACAGACTCCGCCGTCCGTATGACCCACATCCCCACTGGCATTGTGGTCTCCATGCAGAACGAAAAGTCTCAGCTGCAAAACCGAGCTGCAGCACTTCGCGTCCTGCAATCCCGCCTCCTCCTGCTCCGCAAAGAGCAAGAGGACGCCAAAAAGAAGGAACTTGCCGGCGACGTCAAGGCATCTTGGGGTGACCAGATGCGATCCTACGTGCTCAACCCCTACCAGATGGTCAAAGACCTACGAACCAACTACGAAGAGGGAAACCCCAGCGCCGTATTCGACGGTGCGCTCGACGGTTTCATCGATGCCGGCGTGCGGTGGCGCGCGGCAGAACGACAGAAAAGAAAGAACGAAGAATAATCGTGGCTAAGAAAAAAGTAACGAAAGAAGACCCGAATAACCACACCATAGCGTCCAACCGCCGCGCCCGCCATAACTACAACATTGTAGAAACCTGGGAGGCCGGGCTGGTGCTCATGGGTACCGAGGTTAAATCCCTGCGCGATGGGGGAGCCTCAATCACCGATGGCTTCTGCCAGATGTACGGCAACGAGCTGTGGCTAGAGGGCATCCATATCGCTGAATACGGGCGCGGCTCCTGGACTAACCACGCAGCTCGCCGCCGCCGTAAACTGCTCATGCACCGCAGCGAAATTAACAAGATTGCTCAGAAGCTCAAGGAAAGTGGCTACACCGTTGTGCCCCTCAAACTTTATTTCAGCAAGGGGCGAGCCAAGGTAGAAATTGCCCTGGCTACAGGTAAGCGCGACTACGACAAACGTCAGGCCCTGCGCGAGCGCCAGGACAACCTCGAAGCCCAGCGTGCTATGCGCTATAAGAACCTGGGCTAACAACCTACTCGAAGGAGAGAAATGACCACCGGAAACAACAAGGAAAACCCTTACGGCGACTACGTGCCCGGGCAGTACAGCTCAGGTGCTTCAGCACAGGGCCAACAGGACGCCGCTCCCAGCTCATCGAGCTATGGGCAGGGCGCTGCGGGACAGGCGCCCCAGACCAACCCCTACGCCAGTGAGAATACTCCGGGCTATAACGGCTCGCAGCAGGGGTATGGGGACTACAGCCAGCAGGCGAACAGCGCTTCCTCACAGCCTAACTACGGCCAGGCGGATTACAGCCAGCAGCCTGCCAGCTACCCCTCCTACGGGTATGACGCGTATAGCCAGCAGGTAACCTCAGCACCTAAGGGCCTGGCCATTACATCGCTGATTCTGGGTATCCTGTCTTTCCTGGGTGGCTGGGTCATTCTGGGCGGCATTCTGGGCATCGTTGGCCTGGTGCTGGGCATTGTGGCCCTGCGCAAGACCAAGACCGGCGGTGGCGGCAAGGGCCTGGCTATCACCGGCATTGTATTTAGCTCCCTGGGCATCCTTATTTCCCTGGCAATGCTGGTGTTCTTCGGCTGGATTTTCTCAGCTTTCGGTGAATGCATGGCCTACGCTGAGAACGAGGTTCTCATGGAACAGTGCATCAACCAGCAGGTGGGCCTTGACGCCACAGAATCAAACAGTAACGTCTAATCCACTTGCCAGCTGGCTCTTTACAGTATGGAGAGCTAGCTGGTAGACTGGCACATCCGAGCTAATTGGGCCGGTGCCTTTCACGGATGAGTTGCGGCTCGAAAGAGCACTGGAAAATGCTTAGCTTGGCGTTCTTTGATAAAAGAATATGGGGATGATCGGTTTCGACGATGTGAGTTGAGATGGATGAAGCGTGCCGAGGACGCAGGGTTATCTCGTTAACGCCCTCTGCAAAAAATAAGTGCAGAATCTAAGCGCACTGACTTCGCACTCGCTGCCTAATAATCCCAGCGATGCAGTCTGGTAGCCTGAGCTTGCCTTTGGCTCAGCCCCTACCATCAGTTTAAAAGGCCACTGCTGCCCGTCCTTGTCGTAGGGCCGGGTGGGACTTTTATACGGCTAGGTTAGGCCTTGTAAGTGTTTGCGCAAGCAAGGTAGCCGAAAATACCGCTTTCACAAACTGCGCACGGAGAAGACCCGTTGACGCCACATCGGACCGGGGTTCGATTCCCCGCATCTCCACAGTATTGAGGTCCTCCACCCGGTTTATTCGGGCGGAGGGCCTTTTCTGTATCTTCTAAAGGGGTATTACTTCTTAGGCTTTACCGTGGGGATAGATGAGGTTGCCACGGAGCCTGTGACCAGGGTGATGTTGAGTTTCCACTGGAAGGTGGCGCGGATGGGGCGCTTCTCCTGGTGACCGGATTCTGAAATAGCCTCAAACTGAGCGGTGTCTTCGAGGCGGGAACGGATGAAGGCCGCGATGAGGCCGAGCGGGCCGGCAATAATGAAGGGGATGCGCCAGCCGTATTCCTGCATGGCTGCATCGCCCAGAATCGAGGCAAGACCATTGGCTACGATGGATCCCAGAATAAGGCCTGACACGGCGATAGTCATGAGAATCGAGGTAGCTAGGCCGCGACGTTCGGGCCCGCCGTAGTCGTACCATTCGATGAGGTGCCCGGCGACGGCCTCGATAAAGGCTTTGCGCTTTTGCTTTGTGATACGTATTGGCTGCATCACCTTTTCTGCTTTGAAGATTGCTTCTGTCACCTTGGGTTCCCTTGGTGTTGTTTGTGCGGACGCCCCCCCCGGTGCGGTAGGCGTTGCACTAACAGTAATGATGCGATTTACATCATGGCAATGTAGGTTTTTCATTACATGTTGTTCTGGTGTGTAATTTTCTGCAATGGTGATATGCGTGAGATACCTTACATTAGCTTGGGTGTTTGCTGCGAACTCTGGTTGTGGAAAAGGATGCCCTGGTGGTGGGTGCTGTAAGAGCTGTTGTTGATGAACTTCCGGAGTATCGCGCAGTACCGCGTGAGGAGTTGGTCGATAGTGTGGCAGGGGTTTTTGATGCGGCGATAATGTGCCTAGAAAGTTCTGCTCCTGTAGACGAGGTGTTGGGTGGTGGGCGTGAGGCTGTCTATGGGGTGGCTCCTCGCCGAAAGGTGCAGGGGGTTTCTCTAGTCTCTGTGTTGAGGGCGCACCGCCTTGCTCTGTCTGTTACCCAGCGAAGATTTGTGCAGATGGCTGAGCGCTCTGGCTTACCTTTTGAAAAGCGCCTGGAGGTCATGGGGGTTATGTGGGAAGTGGGTGAGTGGTTCATGGTTCAGGTAGCGCGCGACTATGAACCTGCCCTGTTGGCTGACGCCGAGCGGAGAAAAGTCGAAAAACGGGACTTTCTAACTCGTCTTGTGCAGGGAACTTTGGAGGCGGCGGATGAAGAGCGTCTGGCTGGTCATTTGGTGTTGCCTAGGGGGCTGGAATATCAGGTAGTTCTGGGTCGGGAGATTTCCCCGATTGCCTGGGTTGCTGAAATTGAGGATGCTTTCTCGGGCACTCTTGCCCCTGCTTTGGCTGGTGCGGTTGAGGGGTGCTTGGTGGGGGTGCTTCCAGCCCATGAGGGGGTGGACGCTGCCATCTCCCGAGTGGGTGAACGGCAGGAACTTCGGGGTGGAGTTCTGGCTCTTGGATGCCCCGTGCGCATTGGAAACTTGGCAGAATCACTGGAAGAAGCACGCACCGTCTTAGTTTCGTTAGAACCGGGTAGCGCAGGTTGCTTTGATGTACGAAGTCGGGGCTGGCGCCTAGCGGTTGCGTGCACCCCCTGGCTAGGGGATGTCATAGAACAGGGGTTATTGGCGCCTCTGCGGGAGAATCGCTGAGGTAGTGAAGCCCTGCTGATGTATGTGTGGGCGTTTTTGGGGCATGGTCGTAGTTATCGAGACGCAGCCCAAGCTCTCTATATACACGAGAATACTTTGCGTAATAAGGTTGCAAAATTTGAGCAAATCACCGGTCGTAGGCTGAATGATATTGATACTTGTATCGAACTAATGTGGTTGCGGCACGATATGGCCCTAAAAGGTGCTCTTGGTGTAGGTGATTCAGTCTAAAGCATTTCTTGAAAGGGCTACCATGCCACGCCTTGCCGGGCTTGTATCGATTCTTGCCGCCATCGTCATGCTGATTGGGGGTGCCACCGTGTGGGTTACAGTTAGTAACCAGCTCGCGGAAGAGCGCATTAGTGTACCCGCCGATTCTGAATTTATGGGCGGCGCCTTTGCCGGTAAGGATGTTAAAGGCCCCCTGACTGCTTACGCTCAGGCAGAAACTATCCGTCAGCATGCCACTGCGAGTGCTGAGGGTACCGTTTATGAAGGAAAAACCTATGCCGAGCTGGGTACTATGGTGCGCGAAGCTCAAGACGCTGGCGATGAAGCACTGGCAGAAGAACTTCAGACCCGTCGCAACCTGGTGATGGATGCTTCTTTCTTGCGCGTTTCTCTCTTCACCTCGGTTGTTTCCTTTGGCGTATCAGTCCTGGTCATGGGATTAGGGGTCGTGCTTGGTCTTATCGGTGCCGCCCTGATCAAAATTGCTCTGAAAAAGGTAGCGGTTACCGCCTAGTCCTCTGAATAGTAGCGAGCCCCAGCCCCGTTTCTTCGCCTCTGTGCGGTGAGTAGAAGCGGGGCTGTTGCCTAGATTGCGGGGGACGGTGCTGGTAAGCTGACCATAAGATAAGGCCCAGTAGCGGGCCAACGGTTTTAGGAAGAAAGAGGACGCCGTGAGCACCCAGCCCCCCGCTTACCCCCAGTCACAAGCACCCGCGGGCACTGGCGTCCTTTTGCCCCCTGCGCTGGACTACGAAACCCCCGGCGAACCTACCCAGTACCGGGTACCTGATGCCCACCGCCGCCCCTATGGAGAAATGGTGCGTGACAAGCGAGGCCGTGGCTATTACCAGGCGGTCATGGCTCTATCGGTGGGTATTGTGAGCTGGCTTGTAGTGCTCATGGCGGGCGTTTTTGCCCTGCTGGCTCTCATTCCTGCGGTGGCGGCTATCGTGCTGGGTATCAAAGCCTTACGCGCTCGCAAGCGTAACCCGCGCACCCGCTTTTACGGGCAGACAGCCGGTATGGCCTGGGGCGGCATTGCCCTGGGCATTCTCTGCATCCCGGTGGCGGTCTTCTTCTACTTCATGGCGAGCTGGTTCCTGAACGGGGCTGAAACCGCAAACTGCGAGATTACCCACGCCGGGGACGAAGAGGCGATCACCCGCTGTATCGAGAGCAACACCAGCTACTAAAAATGAGTGGGGGGTCTGTAGCAGCTCTTATTCTTCCCCTAATCATTGAGAGGGCCCATCGCGACCATAGGGCTGTGAGCTCCACCTCAATCGCGTTATGATAGGGGAAAGCGCCCCCAGCACGCCCAGGAGCACCCCGTGACCGAATCAGAAGCACCCGCAGGCCGCTACGAGCAGGACGACCAGGCCCCGCGTTTCACGCCGGCTGACCCAGCCCACCCCACAACCGACGAAATCCCCTTTATCTACCCGGCCCACTGGGAGGCGGATGTCGTCCTGCGCGACGGAGCCACCGCCAACCTGCGCCCCGTCGTCCCCACCGACCGGGTAGCCCTCGAAAAAATGTACGCGGGCCAGTCAGAGCGCACCATCTATTTGCGTTTCTTCACCCACAAACCCACCCTGAGCGACAAAGAACTGACCCGGTTCACCACGGTGGACCACAATAACCGGGTTGCCTTCGTCATCATGCTGGGCGATGAAATGATTGGCATCGGCCGCTACGACCGCACTCACAACCCCACGGAGGCTGAAGTGGCCTTCATGATTTCCGACGCTCACCAGGGGCGCGGCATCGGGTCAATCCTGCTAGAACACCTCGCGGCAGCTGCTAACGAGCGCGGTATCGACAAGTTCAGCGCCGAAGTTCTGCCCCAGAACCGCAAAATGCTCAATGTCTTCACCGACGCGGGCTACGAGATTTCCCGCGAATTTGAAGACGGCCTGGTCATGGTCTACTTCAACATCGACCCCACCGACCGCTCCCGCGGTGTGACGGAAGCCCGCGAGCACCGCGCTGAAGCCAAATCTATCGCCGAGCTCCTTGCCCCCGACACCGTTGCCGTGATTGGTACAGCACCCCGCTGGGAAGCCAACGGCCACAAGGTTATTAAAACCCTGGTGGTAGGCGGATTCACCGGCGCCCTCTACGGCGTTAACGAGGATCAGCTACCTGCCGGTGAGGTGCCCATTTACCCCAGCATCGGTGAAGTGCCGGCCCGTGTAGATTTAGCTATTATTGCCGTCCCCATCGCCGAGGTAGCCGCAGCCGTAGAAGCCTGCGGCGAGGCAGGCGTCCGCGGCGTCCTCATCTACACCTCCGGCTACGCGGACGACGGGGCCCGCGGCCGCGCCCGTCAAAAAGCCCTGGTGAAATCGGCCCGTAGCCACGGTATGCGCGTGATCGGCCCTGCCTCCTTCGGCCTGCTGAACAATAACCCGGACGTTCGCCTTGATGCCACGATCAGCGCCCAGGACCCCAAACCCGGTGCCCTGGGCCTCTTTAGCCAGTCCTCAGCTATCGGCGCCATGTTCTCTAACACCGCCGTCAAACGCAATATCGGTGTATCGTCCCTGGTCTCAGCGGGCAACCGCGCCGATGTGTCGGGTAACGACATCATGCAGTACTGGGAAGACGATGAAGCAACCCGCGTCTGCGCCCTCTACCTTGAATCTATCGGCAACCCCCGAAAGTTCTCCCGTATCGCGCGCAGGCTCTCCCGCGTCAAACCTGTGCTCGTGGCCAAGAACGCTGTGACCGGCCAGCAGCTCCCTCCCGGGCATTCGGGGCGAACCTCCATTGCCCCCACCGAAGCCCTGGACGCCATGTTCAAGCAGGCTGGGGTCATCAGCGCCGAAACCTTCGACCAGGTGCTCGACGTGGCCCAGGTGCTGGTCTCCCAGCCCCTTCCCAATGGGCGGCGCGTGGCTATCCTCTCCAACGCTTCAGCCCTGGGGCAGATTATCGCCGACAAATCCGAGGCCCTGAACATCGATGTGCGGGTGACCGAGTCCATGCTGAGGCTTACAGATGACGGTATCAACGGGCTAGAGGTGCTTGAAGACGTGGCAACCAGCGCCCTCGAAGCATCAGATATTGATGCGGCCATTGGCGTCTTCCTCACCGGCGACTCTATCGACTCCAAGGCCGTTGCCCGCGTCCTTTACCGCGCAGGCAAGCGCACCGGAAAACCCGTGGTTGCTGCCTTCCCCGGCACGCTCAGCTTTGACGCAGCCCTTCGCGGAATCTGGGAAGACCCGGATGAGCGGACGCCCGCCCCGGCAGAGGGGGAGACCGCGGGGGAGAGCACCTCCACCCTGCAAGAAGGGCTGCCCTGCTTTGAGTCCCCGGGGGCTTCTATATTGGCTTTGGCAAGCGTCATGGACTATGTGGAGTGGCGGGAGAAAGAAACCGGGGGTCTGGCTACTCCCGAGAACGTCAGCCCCAAGGCTGCGGCCGCTGACATTGCCCAGCACCTGACCCAGGTGAGCGGTGAGAACCTGCTCGATGTACCAGCTTCTGCCACCGAAGAACTCCTTGCCCACTACGGCATTAGCCTGCTGCCCGAATACGGCTTTGACACCGCAGAAGAAGCCGTTGAGGCCGCTGCCCGGGCAGGCGGCTACCCGGTTGTCCTGAAAACCACTGACGATTTCCTGCGCCACCGCATAGATTTGGGTGGTGTGCGCCTGGGCATTGAAAGCGACGCCGAACTCATTAGCGAAATAGCCCAAATGCACCGCGTGCTCGAACCCTACGGTAGGTTCGACCTCACCGTGCAGAAACAGGCCCCGGCCGGTCAAACAGCGGTGCTCACCGGCATCGAAGACCCCCTGATCGGACCCGTGGTCTCTTTCGGCATGGCCGGGGACGCCACCAGCCTGCTGGAAGACTGGGCCCACCGCATCCCACCGCTGACCGAACGGGATGTCTACAAGATGGTACACTCGCCTAAGGCAGCAGCCAAGCTCTTTGCCGACGGCGACCTGCCTCAGGTGCGGGTTGACCTGCTCGAAGATCTCTGCGCCCGGGTAGCCCTGATGAAAGACAACCACCCCGAGATTGCTTACCTTGAACTCAACCCCGTCCTGCTCTCACAGGAGACCCTCACGGTGGTGGGCGCCAAGATGCGCCTGGGCAACCCCCAGCAGCGCACCGATTCTGCCCGCCGAACCATGAGCAGCTAAGTGTGACCTAGCCATGACCTAAGATGGAGGGTAGACCTACTGGCCAGATTCACCCTAGAAAGAGACGAGACGATGAACCTCAGCGCAGCCGAAGCCCTCACCAGGGATATTCAGCAGGCAGGCTTTTACCCCGAGCTCGTCCTCGACACGGTCGATGAAGCCCTGGCGGGGCTGGTGCCTACCTCTCACCTGGTTCAGGTAGAGACCCACTTTGACCAGAACGAGGTGCACCGCCACATTACGGTGCTGGTGCTGGCCGGTCAGATGCTCCTGGTCGCCCACCTGGATGATCAGAACCTCGACGAAAGTGGTCAGCAGGTGCTCGCCCACGTGTCGGTTGAGACCCTGCACGTGAGCCGTATTCGAACCCTGACCATCAGCTACACCTACCCGCAGCCCCAGCACTACCGGGCCGGTAGCCCCGTCTCAGAAGTATCGATGCTGATCGCCTGGACGGGCTCCCAGCGCCTTGACGTACAACCGGCAGACTGCCCCGACCCCGCCTGCGACGCCGACCATGGCTACACCGGCATGGGCCCGCGGGAAGACATGCTCCTGCGCGTGAGTGCCCCGGCCGATGGGGAAGAGGCTACCGCCCAGGCCCGGAGCTTCGCCCGCGCACTGCGCTCTGCCCACATGGCAGCAATGAACCAGGTAGCCGCCCCGGCAGGCGGCTCCGTGCAGGCAGGGGCCTAAGATGAGCGTCCTGACCGATTACTGCGGTAACGCCCTACCCACCGAACCCGGCTACGGCGGCAACAACCTAGCTGACCTCTTCGAATCCTGCGGCACCCTGGTCGCCCAGGGGTCTATCACCCCCGACCCGCACCCCCTGCACGGGGCAGGACGTCACGACCTGCTCGGCCTGGCAGACCGCCTGCGTGCCGCCGGGGTTGACCCTACCCGCTACCGCAGCGTCTGCCTGGTTATGGTCGATGGGCTGGGGCAGAGCCTGCTGAATGCCTACGGCTCCTATGCCCCCTTCTTAAAGAAAGCCACCCAGCTCGGCCCGATTCACTCGGCCGTCCCCTCAACCACGGTAGCTTCACTCAGTAGCCTGGGAACAGCAACCCCGCCGGGCTACCACGGCATGGCCGGGTACGAGGTGAAAAACCCGGCTACCGGGGCCGTGATGAACCAGCTCTCGGGCTGGGACAAGACCGTCGACCCCCACCAGTGGCAGCCCCACCCCACGGTCTTTGAGCGCTACCAGAACCACCTGGATGTGGCTACCGTGTCGCTGAGCAAGTATGCCGGCACCGGCCTGAGCGAGGCTGGACTGCGGGGCGGACGCTTCGTGCACGCAGCCGGGTATGCCGCCCGAACCACCTTGGCCGCTAGCCTGTTGAACTCCCGTAAGCCGTCCCTGGTCTACCTCTACTGGGGGGAAATTGACCAGGCCGGGCACAAGTTCGGTACCCGGTCTGACCAGTGGCTTGAGCAGCTTGAAGAGCTCAACCTCGCGCTGAAATCGCTGGCTCGTAGGCTGCCCCCGCATGTGCTATTGCTGATGACAGCAGATCACGGCATAGTTGATATCGCCCCTGAAAATCGCATTGACTACTCGGGCGATACAGCTCTGCTGGATAACATTGAGCTGACCGCGGGTGAACCCCGCATGGTGCAGTTCTACCTGAAGGACACCAGCGCTTCTGCCCGCCAGGACGCCCTGGGTCGGTGGGCTGAGGCCTGGGGAGAGCAGGCCTGGGTCTTTGACTCAGAAGAACTCTTTGAGGCTGGTTATTTTGGTCAGCCGGTAACTGACGAGGCCCGCCGCCGTATCGGCGATATTATCGTGGCTGCTCGCGAACCTATCGCCCTCTACGACATGCGGCGTTACAAGCCCCACGCCCTGCAGATGGTGGGCCAGCACGGGTCTCTCACACTTGAGGAAACGCAGGTGCCCCTGCTGATGCTACCCACCGGCTAGAACCGGTGCGGATGCCCGACTCGCCGCGTGCGCCTAGGGACCGGTAGTTGCCGCTAGGGTGGGAGCTAGGCTACTACCGTCAGCGGCCGGAGCGGTGGGGAGGCTGGCCGCGCTGGCGGTCTCGGCGGCAGAGCCGGTCTCAACGGGGCGGCTGGGCTCGTCAATAGGAGCCGCATCGGTGGGAGCTACCACCTCGGCCGGAGTTGTAGCTACCGGTGTGGGCTCAAACGTGAGGGTTTCTTCCGCTGCCGGGGTCTCTTCAAGAGTGGGCTCGGGCTGGACGGTTTCTACCGCTGATTCAAGCGGAGTAGGCTCCAGGGTTGCTTCGACTGCGGGGGCCTCTTGGGTAGGGGCGTAGAGCACACTGCCGGGGGCCACGGGTTCTTCGGTGCCGCCGTCCTGCTCCGTAACGGTGGGAGCCTTGGTGTTAAAGCTGGGTACCGGCGCCGCTGCTGAGCTTTCTACTGCCGACGAGCTGGCCTCTGCCACCGTAGGACTGGGGGTTACCTCCACCGTGGTTTGGCGAGAGGCATCGTCGTTCAGAGGGAGCAAGAAAGCAGCAACCAGGGCGATAGCTGCGGCGGTGAGTACCGCGGAACCCGCAAAGAAGACCTTTGAGCCGGTCTTGCGGTCTTCCGGCTCATCTGCTGCATTCGGAGGTGCTAGGTGGTCACGTTCAGCTGCTGCGGCCGCAGCGGCGGCCAGTGCTGCCTGCCTTCGGGCTTCTTCTGCCCGTTCGGCCTCTTTCGCCGCAGCTTTTTCAGCGGCGCGGTCAGCCCGTCGCTCTTCGCGGGTGAGCTTTTCAACCACGTCCCCGTTGCGCATGAGGCCGAAGGCTAAGGAATCGTCGTCCGCGTCAATCACGGCGCGAGTGCTCCCGCTATCGGCAGTCACGTACTCGTAGCCGTTTGCCAGGGGGAGGGCTTCGGTCGCATCGTCGGCAACGCCCTCGGGCTCAGGAGCGGGTAGCGCCTCGGTGGCGTCATCGGCAGTGGGCTTCTGATCGTCAGAATTGGGTGACTGGTGGGAACGAAGGGGCACGTTTTCCTTATCAAGTGTTTCTAAGCCCTTTACCCGTGTGCGAAACGGTTGCGACGTGGGCTGGTGCGGTGAAAATAAGAGAGATTACTATATCTAAATCTAGTGTACGCGCTGAAAGCTTACTGGTGCTGTGGTGCCTCTAACGAAAACACCCTTGAAATCGGCGACTTCCCTTGGCCTTCATCCCAGTAAGAGCAAAGCCCCGCATCCTTCCCCAAAAGGGCGGACGCGGGGCTTGGGCAGGCACTGCTAGCGGCGGGTTTAGCGGCGCTGGTTGCCGAAGATGATGTCGTCCCAGCTCGGTACGCTGGTGCGCTTGGCCCGGCTGGCCTTGGGCTGCTGGGCCTTAGGCTCTTCTTCTACCTGCTCGGCATACGCCTCAGGGGCATCTTCTGCAGCCTCGGCGAGGGGAGTCTCAGCATCCTGGGAATCAGCTTCGCGCTGGGGCTCCACAGCGACGGGCGAGCTATCAGTGCCCTGGCTCTGCTCATCAGGCAGGGAACCCTGTGCAATTGAAGTCTCGGCGGTCAGGGGAGCTTCCTCAAGACCTGCCGGAGCTTCGGCGCTATTCTCGGTAGCCTCCTCAGGCGCCCGCTGCTCTGCGGTATTTTCACTAGAGGTATTTTCGCTAGCGGCAGTCTGCTGCTGGGCTGCTTCTTCGGCTACTGGCGCAGCAGGTTCTTCGGTTTCAGGGGCAGGTTCGGCCTGCACCTCGGCTACGGGGGCAGGGCGGGAGCTGCGGCGGGCACGTTCGAGCAGGTCAGCTAGCTTGCGTTCACTGGCAGGGTCAAAGGAGCGGACGCCGCGGCGGGCGGTCAGCTCATCGAGCAGCTCGTTCTGTTCCTTCTGCTCGGGGATGCTCACGCGGGTGATGCGGGGCTCGGCAACCTGAACACCAACGGTGGCGGAATCAGCCTGCTCGGGAACGTCGCTTGCAGCCTCCTCCTGGGGAGCTGCTGCCTGCTTGGCCGGGCCTGGAATGGGGGCATCGTGGGAGTGATCGCGGCCCATGAGGAAGTAGGCGGCTTCGTTTGAAGCGTAGATGCTCTGGTTGGCAGGGTTGAAGTTCCACCGGGCGGGGAACATGACGCCGCGCGGCAGGTTAGCCTGGGCGTCCTCACCCAGCTCTACATCAACAGACACGGTCCACTGGCCTGATTCCTGCTGCCAGGTGCTCCACTCCATCGGGGCTTGGGCGAAGTCGAAGCGTTCAGATACAGCTTCGATGTGCTGGTTGAGGCTTTGTGCTGCTCCACCCTGGCCGGGGGCGGGGGAGATAACCACGGTGCGGGCTGTCTGGATGACGTTGGCGCGTTCAGCGACGATGGGCCACTCGTAGCGGCGCACGCGCTCCGGTTCCCACCCTGACTCTGCGGCAATCTCTTCAACCGTTGCGCCCTGGCGGAAGCGGGTCTGGATGTCACGGGGGCCAAAGGCTCCGCTAGCGCTGCCGCCGCGCAGGGGGCTGATGCGGCGGGCGCGGGCAATGCTCTGCCGTAGGTTCTGGTCGATGGGCAAGAGATAGGTTGCGCCGTCAGATGATTCGAGGACGAGGTTTTCACCGTCGTCGTGAATGCCAGCAAGTCGCAGTTCTCGCACTGCTCGGTCTCCTTAGATGGGGCCGGGCACCACCTCAGCAGAGAGGGGTGCTCACTTCAATCTTTACACTTACTTGAAAGACTACCGGCTCAAGCTGTGCTTGAAAGCTAAAGTAGCTGGGGGCAGGGGTGAAGTTTTGAAAAAACCCGGTTTTTCAAGGGGTTTTCGCTCAAGTTCAGCAAGAGCTTTAAATATTTTTCTTACCCCGAGGCAGCCCTGGTCAGGCCTTTGTGACTCGCTGAGAGAGAACATGAAGTTTCCACTTGCATTATCGGGGGCAATAGTGAACAATTCTACCCGTCACCTCAACACAGTCGTAGACCCTGACGAGCGCAGAGTTGGTCGACACCAAGACCGAGGTGCAGGTACCCCAGACCAGGCAGAGGGGGTATCTACCCTTCGCACACTTAATACGGAGAAAACCATGGCAACCGATTACGATGCACCTCGCAAGCAGGACGAAGAGAGCAAGGGCCAGTCCTTTGAGGAGCTGCGTTCACGCCCCTCAGAAATGCAGTCAGGTGCAGTGGATGAGGACGAAAACGCAGCGGCCGAAAGTTTTGAGCTGCCCGGTGCTGACCTCTCCAATGAAGAGCTGAACGTTGTGGTGCTCCCTGCACAGGACGACGAGTTCACCTGTGCTTCTTGCTTCCTAGTGCGTCATCGCTCCCAGATTGCCCGCGAAGAGGGCGATCTCAAGTTCTGCATCGAGTGCGAGAGCTAAAGACTAAGAAACTTCAAAAGTACGAGGGCGGGCCCGCGTTATATAACGCGGGCCCGCCCTCGTATTGCCTAGAGATTTAGGTCTGCCAGGTGCTTGGCAGCCTTTGGACGTCTTAGTCTTCTTCGGGTAGCCCCTCATTCAGGACGGCGGCAATTTTTTCGGGGTGACGGGAGGACGCAATCCAGTAGGGAGTGGGATCTGCCGGGTCAGTAATCTGAACACGAATCACCGAGGTAATCCACCCGCGGAAACACATGTAGGCGCGGCCATCGAGTGCCGGGCCGGTGGCGAGGCGGGCATCTTCACCTCGGAAGGCGTAGGCTCGACCAACATAGTCACGTTCGATACGGGCCCTACCGAAGCGTACGGTGGTTTCGGTAATTTCGATGGTGGGGGAGCTGCCGTAGAGTATTCCGCCGACCAGCAGGAACATCACGATTCCGGCAACGATGCCAGCGGTGATATTAATCGGTGCGCCGACTAGGAAAGAGGCTAGGCCAACGCCCAGGCAGCCTATCCACAGGCCGATTCCGGGGGCCAGTCGTTCACGGTACAGCACGGTGGGGGCGGTAGCAGGCATAGCTTCCTTCGACGAGGGACAATTTGTGAAGTAGTGAGCCGGGGCAAACCCGGTGCACAGGTTCTAGTCTAAGGGGTTTTGGCACCTGATGTGGGCGGCACCGGAGCGCATAAGCCGGTACAGTAAAGAGGGTGATGAACCAGCTTAAGATTGATATCAAGATGCTCGATGAGGGAATCGAGCCCCCCGCCTACGCCCAGCCCGGGGACGCCGGCGCTGATTTGCGCTCGCGCGTGGACCTCACCCTGCAACCGGGTGAGCGGGCCCTGGTGCCGACCGGCGTGGCTATTGCCCTGCCTGATGGCTATGTGGGTCTGGTGCACCCCCGTTCGGGTCTGGCTGCTAAGCACGGCATTACGATTGTGAACGCACCGGGCACCGTTGATTCCGGGTATCGGGGTGAGCTCATGGTCTGCCTGCTCAATACCGACCGGGAGCAGGCTTTTGAGATTCAGCGCGGTGACCGCATTGCCCAGCTGGTTATTCAGCGGTTTGAGTCGGCTACTTTTAATGTGGTGGAGAGTTTGAGCGAAACTGAGCGTGGAACTGCCGGGTTCGGTTCAACGGGCGTACAGTAAGAGCAGTAGATAGGCGAGGGCCGAAGGAGGCACTATGTTTGGTTTTGGTAAGAAAAAGAATGACGCGGACGCCGCGACTGAGCGTGAGCAGGGTGCAGCAGCTGCCGCTGTAGAGAGCGACGAGAAAGAAACCGCCGCTGAAGAGGCACCTGCTGAGGTGCCCCAGGGCGGCACCCAGCAGCCTGCCGTGCAGGAGGAGCTTGCGGCGTCCTTCGTGGAATTTACCCGTGAGAATGGCCCCTTTGACATCACCGAGCAGCGCACCGGCTCTAGCTACATCGACCTGGGTGGCCTGCTGGTCAAGAGCAACCCCGGGCTGAACCTGCGTCTTGAGGCTGACCAGAAGACCCAGCAGGTTATCGCGGTGACCCTGCAGCTGGGCGAGGGCACCCTGCAGGTGCAGGCTTTTGCGGCTCCTAAGAGCCGCGGTATCTGGGATGAGATCCGTAAGGAACTGTCTGAGAGCGTGCGCCGCCAGGGTGGCCAGGTTGATATCAACGACGGTCCCTTCGGGCGTCAGCTGATCTCCCGCGTACCCGCTGAACTTCCCGACGGACGCAAGGGCTTCCGTATTTCCCGCTTTGTGGGTGTGGACGGCCCCCGCTGGTTCGTCCGCGGTGTATTCTCGGGCAAGGCCGTGCTGCCCGGTGAGAGCGCTACCGCCCTTGAAGAGGTCTTCCGCACCATCGTGGTCAACCGTGGCTCTGACCCCATGCCCCCGCGCGACCTGCTGCCCATGCGCGTACCCCAGACCATTCAGGATGCCGCAGCCGCCCAGGCCGCTGCCGCAGCGGCTGCCCAGGCTGAGAAGAAGCCCACCGTTGAGGTGCCCCGCCGCGGCCCCGAAATCACTGAAATTGGCTAGCGCCCATGCCTGAGACTGAGTCTCCCTTTACCCAGCAGCGGGCTGCTGGGCCGGTCACCCGCCTGGAAGAGTACCCCGAGCGGTTTCGCGCCAGGGCCGCCGGGCGGGTAACCCGCGTGCACATGTCGCATGTGGGGGCTAACCCCCGGTTTGAGGTGACCCTGCTGGTTGATAAGTCTAAGCCCCTGCCCCCGGCTAAGACCCACCCCATGACGGGTATGCCCATTGCAGAGACCGGTGAAGATCTTGATGACACCACCGATGTGAGCACCACTGAAGACACCTCAACCGGCCAGATTTCTGTGCTGGATGAGGAGACTGGCTTCACCACCCGGTTTAGCGTCAACAGGGCGGCTCCCCGGGTGCTCTACCCGGAGTTCCCGCCCCTGAGCTCAGGTACGGTGCTGACCCTGATTTGGCAGGGTCAGCGTCAGGTGCCGGGAATAGAGGCAGGCGGCTATCTTCGGGTCTCGGGCATGCTGAGCACCCGAGAGAAGCCCCTCATGTACAACCCGCGCTACGAGATCGTTCCGGCCCTCTAGTAGCAAGCGCAAGGACGTCGGCCCTACCTTCTTTGCCGAAGGTGGGGCCGGCGTCCTTTTTACTGATAAGCACGAAGGGGGCTAGCTGAAGAGGGCGCGGATGTCGTCCTCACCGGTGGGGGTGGTGATAAAGAAGAGCTCGTCGCCACCCTCAATCACATCGTCGCCGCTGGGGGTAATCGGTACCCCGTCGCGCAGGATGGCGGTGAGGGTGGTCTCGTAGGGCCACTGCACGTTATCGACGGTGTGGCCAATAATCGGGTGGTCGGTGGGCACGGTGTACTCGACCAGGGTGGCGCTGCCAGTTTTGAGGGTCAGCAGGCGCACCACATCGCCCACCTCAACGGCCTCTTCCACCAGCGCGGTCATGAGGCGCGGGGTAGAAACCGCAACATCTACGCCCCAGGAGTCATCGAAGAGCCACTCATTTTTGGGATTGTTCACGCGAGCCACGGTGCGGGGTACCCCAAATTCACTGCGGGCTAGCAGCGATACCACCAGGTTGGTTTTATCGTCACCAGAGGCGGCAACAATGACGTCCGCGTTCTCGGGCTTGGCCTGGCGCAGGACGGACAGCTCGCAGGCGTCCCCAATCACCCAGTGGGCATGCTGAATGTCGCTGCGGGAAATGGCCTCGGGCTTGATGTCGATAATGGTGACCGTGTGGCCGTGCGAAAGCAGCTCGCGGGCGCTTGATGAGCCCACCGAGCCAGCGCCGATAACGATTACTTCCATTCCAGATCCCCCTCAGCGTTGCGTGCCGGGGGAGCACCCAGCACCCTGGCAATGTCGTTGATGTCTTCGGTGCGCATCATGGCGTGCACTGTATCGCCCTGCTGGTAGGAGGTCTCCTTGGTGGGGAGCATACCCTCCCCAAACCGGGTCAGGTAGGCCACGCGTACACCGGCAGCTCGCTCAATCTCCGTCAGCGCGTGCCCAGCCCAGTCCTCGTGCAACTGCAGCTCACCGAGCATCAGGCGGCCCGAAGCCTCGCGGAAATCACCGGCCATAGCCTGCTCCGGCAAAATACGACGCAACACCTGGTCGGTCGACCAGCGCACCGCAGCCACCGTAGGAATACCCAGACGCTGGTAGAACTCAGCCCGGTTGGGGTCGTAGATACGGGCCACCACGTGCTGCACCCCAAAGGTCTCACGGGCCACACGGGAGGCAATAATGTTGGAGTTATCGCCAGAAGACACCGCAGCAAAAGCGTAGGCGTGCTCAATACCGGCCCGCTTGAGGGTCTCGCGGTCAAAGCCCACACCGGTCACCTTCTTACCCGCAAAATCTTTGCGCAACCTGCGGAAAGACCGGTCATCCTGATCGATCACAGCAACCGAATGACCCGCATCTTCTAGGGTATGGGCCAGCATAACGCCCACACGACCGGCACCCATAATCACAAAATGGGGCACTTAGCACCTCACGAAACCACGACGGAAACAAACATAAACCCCGCACAGCAGGGTTGCCTCTAGTCTACGCCCGGCGGCCCCACCACCCAACCGGCGCGCCATAGCCGCGCGGGGGGGGCGTCCTTACCTACGAGCAAAATGTGGTGTGTATAGCTGTGTTTTCCCCGCTCTACCGACTACGGTTAGAGCCTGTGAGAAATATTAGGAGCGCGGCCACCCGCCTGATTTTTGGTGCCCCCGTCACCAGCAGGCACGCCAAGAAAGGCAACCTGCCCAAACGCCGTGCCCTACTCCTCTTCGGGGCGGACGGGTTCTCGTCGGTTGCCTATGCCCCCGACGAAATTCTGCTGACCCTGCTCCTGGCCGGCCACGGGGCCTTAGCCTACTCGCCCCTGGTGGGACTGGGCATTGCCCTGATTCTGCTGGTTGTGGTGGGTGCCTACCGCTATAACATCCAGCATGTGGGGGAGCGCGGCGACTTCGCCCTGGTGCACCAGAATCTGGGGATAACCGCCGCTATCGTGCTAGGTGCGGCCCTGATGGTTGACTTTATGCTCACGGTTGCGGTGTCGCTGTCTTCTGCCGCCCAGTACCTTGAATCGATTACCCCGGTGCTGCTGGGGCATCAGCGGCTGATTGCCTGTTCCCTCATTGCTCTGGTGACCTTTATCTGCCTGCGCGGCCTCAAGGTGATGCTGCGGGTGTCACACCTTCCCTCCTATGTCTTTTTGATGCTGCTTGCGGTGACCGTTGCTTGCGGTCTCATTGCGGACGCCACCGGGCAGCTCGGGCGCGCGGTGTCGGCTGAGTACACGGTGGTGGTACCAGACGGTGCTGCCGAGGTACTGACCACCCAGCTCGGTGTTGGCCTGCTGTTGGTGAGGGCTTTTGCTTCCGGTTCTGTGGCGCTGACCGGGGTCAATACCGTCAGTAACGCCGTGAAGGCCTTTGCCCCGCCGCGTCAGCGCAACGCTGCCACCAGTCTGATGGTGATTGGCGGCCTGTCTGCCCTCTCCCTGCTGGGAGTCCTCTACCTGGCCCGGCAAACCGGGGTGGTCAGCGTCCTCGACTCGGCTCAGGGGCTACTGATTAACGGGCAGCCCGCGGGCGAAGACTTCCACCAGATACCCGCTCTACTCCAAATCACCGACGCTATCTTCGGCATCCCCCTGACCAGCGTCCTGCTGGGCGCAGCCACCATCGGCGTGCTCATCGTGGCGGCCATGACGGCCTTCACCGGCTTCCCCATGCTAGCGACCACCATCGCCGCGAAACAGTACCTGCCGGTGCACCTCTCAGCGCGCAGCTCCACCGCGCTCTACGCCAACGGCGTGCTGGCCCTGGGATCCAGCTCTATGCTGCTGGTCGCTATCGTCGGCCCCAACGTGCACGCCCTGGTGCAGATGTACATCGTGGGTGTCTTTACCGCCATGACCCTCACCCAGTACGCGGTGCTCCGCAACCGCTGGCGGGCCCAGCGCATCACCCTCGATACCAAAAAACGCCGCACCCTCTGGCACGACATCGGCATCAGCGCCATTGGTACCGGTGCCTCGGTTACCGTACTCGTGGTCATCATTCTTACCAAGTTCACCCACGGTGCCTGGGTCACCGTGCTACTCATTCTTCTTCTGACCTGGCTCATGATCAAAACCAACAAACACTACAGCAGTATTGACCGGCAGCTAGCCCTATCAGCCGACCCCGAACAACTGGCCGCAGACCGGGCGCTGCCCTCCCGCGTCCACGCCCTCATCTACGTTGAGCGGGTGCGTAAACCCGTACTCCGGGCCCTCGCCTACGCACGGGCCTCCCGCCCCTCGTCCATCGAAGCTCTCGTGGTGAACGTGGACGAAGCCCGCACCCGCGAAAACATCGACACCTGGGAAGCCCTCGAACTACCCGTCGACCTGACCGTGCTGGACTCGCCCTACCGCAACCCCGCCGCCAGCGTACTCGAATACGTACAGCAGATGCGCCAAAAATCCCCCCGCGACGTGCTCGTGGTCTACCTGCCCGAATACGTGGTCTCCCACTGGTGGCAGGGCATCTTCCACCGCCGCACCGTGCACAAACTCAAAGCCCGCCTGCGCCACGAACCGGGCGTCGTTGTAGCCTCCGTGCCCTGGCAGATCGAACGATAAAATAAAATCCCACCGAGCCACCCTCAAAGCGAGAAACACATGTCTACCACCCCCACCACACCCGAACCCGCTACCGGTGACCTCCTAGAACTCACCCCCGAGCGTCCGGCCCACGGCGGCGCCCTCGTCGCTAGAGCGGGCGACCGCGTCATCTTTGTCCGCCACGGAGTCGTGGGGGAGACCGCCACCGCCCGCATCACCGGCCGCGGTCCCAAAGGCCGCTTCTTCTTCGCAGACGTCGTATCCGTAGAGGCCCCCGCACCGGAGCGCCGCCCCCACCCCTGGGCACCGGCGGACGCACTCGCGTCCGCTCACCCCCTCGGCGGCATGGAATACGGACACCTGGACCTGGCGACCCAGCGGGCCTACAAACAGCAGATCGTAAAGGAACAATTGGTGCGCCTGGGTGGGGTACCTGAAAATCACCCCCTGCTGGCTTCACTGCCCATTCACGCCCTGCCCGGCGATGACCGGGGGCTGCACTGGCGCACCCGCGTGCATTTTGCGGTGGAGCGCGAAAGCCAGCAGATTGCCATGTTCCCGCACTCTAGCTCAACCCCCGTTCCCGTCACCGGATTTCCCCTGGCCGATGAGCGCATTGAGGCTCTCGAACTGCACCGGCTCAAGCTGGCCGGTATCACCCGGGTTGATGTGACTGTAGCCGCCACCGATATGCTGGCGGTGGTCTTTACCGTGTCAGCGCGGACTACGCCCGCCGAGGTTGCAGAAGGCATCGAAGAGCAGGCCCGGGCCCTGTGGGGGTCGCTGGAAGAGCGCATGATTACCCTGGTCTTTACCCCCGAGAAAAAGGGCGGACGCCGCCGCGGCACCAAACCCGCTGACGTCATCGCCGGTGCCGCCAACCCTAACCTGCTGGAGACCGCTACCGTCTACGCCCAGGACTTCTACTGGAACGTGGCCGCTAGCGGCTTCTGGCAGATTCACCGGGCTGCCCCCGAGGTACTGGGCAACGCCGTGCTTGAGGCTGCCCGCCTGAAAAAGGGGATGACGGTTTACGACCTCTACGCAGGTGCTGGCTTCTTCACCGCCCTGGCCGCTGATGCGGTGGGGGACAGGGGCACGGTGTTATCGGTTGAGGGATCCCCAGTGAGCAGCGGTAACGCGTCCGAGAACTTTGGCGACGAAGGCCCGTCACGTACCCACAGGTCTGAGCGGACGCGCGTGCGCGTAGAACGCGGGGATGTCGCCCTGGTACTTGAGAAGATCAGCGGTGAGGTAGCCGAGGGGCGCTACGCCGCCCCGGACGTGGTGATGTGCGACCCGTCTCGTGAGGGTGCAGGCCGGGTTGTGATGGAGCAGATTTCTGAACTGAACCCCTCCACCCTGGTCTATGTTGCCTGCGACCCGGCAGCCCTGGGGCGCGATACCGGCTACCTGCGCGCAGCGGGCTGGCGACTTGTACGCGTTGAAGCCTTCGACATGTACCCCAACACCCACCATGTGGAAGCGGTGGCGGTGTTTAGCCGGTACGGGGCCTAGCGGTTCCCAGAAAAGACCACCTACATCAGAAAAACCCACCTAGTTGGTGGGTTTTTCTGATGTAGATGGTACCTACCCGGTGGGATGGGGCAGGGGGAGCGGACGTTAGCTCAGGCGGTCAGTCTGGTCGTCCCACTCGGCCGCTACAGCACGCAGGGCCTCTTCCTTGGCACGAGCATGGTGGCCGCAGAAGAGCAGGTCGAGACCTGACTCCATCACCACACGCACATAGGCCTGGGCGCCGCAGGCATCGCAACGGTCAGCAGCAGTCAGTTCGCGGCGGGTCTCAAGAGTTGCACTCACGATAGGCTCCTTTCAAAAGCTTTCTTCCCCACCCTCCATACAACCACCGACCGGGCCGCCCCGCACGTCCTTTCGCCCACAGCGCTAAACCCGCC
>NZ_SPQC01000127.1 GCF_004569295.1 Rothia nasimurium | reverse complement strand
TAGGCGTTTTCAGCCCGCAGCTTTTCAACCTCACGGCGAAGCTTATCTTCCTCTGTGAGTGTCTTTGGTTTGGTGGAGCCTTTGGGGCGTCCTTTAGGTTTTGGCATGAGTGCTTCGTCCCCGCCATGATATGTACTGGGTTTAGTTCCGACCCCGTACATTGGAAACAAACAAAAAAGAGCAAAGGAACTTCACCCATGCCCACCAAATACCCCCAAGAACTCAAAACAAGAGCCCTACGCCTACTGGCCGA
>NZ_SPQC01000126.1 GCF_004569295.1 Rothia nasimurium | reverse complement strand
ATAAATCCCTGTCTTTTGATTTTTAATACTTTCGCCTTGATTGATACTTTCTTCTTCAAGTAAGCTATCGTTTAATTGCTTTACAAGCTCTGAAGCTTGAGTTTTTGAACTGCTTGTTGTTTCTGATTTAGCGCTTGATTGTATTTTAGTAGTTTTTTCCTCTTGTATCTCTTTGATACTACCAAAAAGCTCATTAAAATTGCTGGCTTTTTGATCCACATCTTCAGTTTTTACTGCTTTGTTTGTAGTTTGTGCAAAAAGTTTTTCAATATCAAGCTCTTGGGCAGGTTTTTGAATATCTTTAGGAGCGCTTTGCTCATTTACGACTTTTTTTGAGGGTTCCATAAGCTCTATGTCGATAAAACTATCTTGAATATCCG
>NZ_SPQC01000125.1 GCF_004569295.1 Rothia nasimurium | reverse complement strand
GATATGAGTGCATTGATCGCAGGAGCAAAATATCGTGGAGAATTTGAAGATAGATTAAAAGCGGTGGTAAATGAGGTCATTAAAAGTGAAAATATCATACTTTTTATCGATGAAATTCACACCATAGTAGGCGCAGGAGCAAGCGAAGGAAGTATGGATGCTGCAAATATTTTAAAGCCGGCACTTGCAAGAGGCGAACTTCACACCATAGGAGCAACCACTCTTAAAGAATATCGTAAATACTTTGAAAAAGATGCGGCCTTGCAACGCCGTTTTCAACCTGTAAATGTAGGCGAACCTAGCGTAAATGAAGCTTTAGCAATGCTAAGGGGTATTAAAGAAAAACTTGAAATTCATCACAATGTCACCATCAATGATAG
>NZ_SPQC01000124.1 GCF_004569295.1 Rothia nasimurium | reverse complement strand
GGTTGTGGAAGGGGCAGCGGGCCGCATTGACGGGCAGATGCTGGTGGTTGGTGCCAACCCGGTACAGCTGGGCGTCGTGGTAGGCGAACAGCCGGCCTTGCAGCATCTTGTCCGGCGAGTATCCCATGCCCGGCACGGCATTGGCCGGCGAAAAGGCCGCCTGCTCGACTTCCGCGTGGTAATTGTCCGGGTTGCGGTTCAGCTCAAAAATCCCCACCGGCAGCAGCGGGAAGTCGGCGTGCGGCCACACTTTCGTCAGGTCGAACGGGTTCCAGCCAGTGCGCTGCTCCCATGCATCGAGTTGCTCCTGCGTCGCCACCTGCAGTTTGACTTCCCACTGGGGGAAATCGCCGCGTTCGATGGCGCCGAACAGGTCACGCT
>NZ_SPQC01000123.1 GCF_004569295.1 Rothia nasimurium | reverse complement strand
GATATAGAAAATAAATTAGATAAAACTTCTCAACTTCTTTTAGACAAGCTTATAAAAGAAGAAAAAATAAAGATTCTTAATCTAGCAGGAGTTAAATTCTATAAAGCCTAATTTTTAGGCAAATATTTTCTAATCAAAGCTATAAGATCATTTCTGCTGATATCATTTAAAACCTCGCTTACGCAATCAAAATCCCTCACCCTCTCCCTAGAAAAGAATATAATATGACTTTGAGGGTGTTGCTTTTTATAAGCGCTAAGAATAGAACGCATCTGCTCAAGATCAAATTTAATCAATTCATAAGCAAGCAATATCAAACGATAAGCTTCTTTTTTTAATTCTTTTTTCAATTCACTAAAAGAATTCACGCACATATTTTGGG
>NZ_SPQC01000122.1 GCF_004569295.1 Rothia nasimurium | reverse complement strand
ACACAAAACCGTCCAGCTGGTGATAACCAAAATCGCGGTGGAAATCAAAACCGTGGTAAGTCAAACTACAACGGACGCAACAATAATTTGAATAACAATAACCGCAACAAGTTTAACAAAAAAGGGAAAAAAGGTCGTCAACAGCAAGAGAAAAAACCACCTGTTCCAGCACGTAAATTCCGTGAATTACCAGAAGTATTGGAATATACAGAAGGCATGAATGTAGCGGATATCGCGAAAAAAATCTATCGTGAACCTGCTGAGATCATCAAGAAGTTGTTTATGATGGGAATTATGGTCAATCAAAACCAACCATTGGATAAAGATACGATCGAATTGTTAGCAACTGATTACGGTATTGAACCACAAGAAAAAGTTCAAATC
>NZ_SPQC01000121.1 GCF_004569295.1 Rothia nasimurium | reverse complement strand
AAGAAAGATCAACCAAACTTTGCGGTGCAGGACTTTTAAAATCATAGTTTATTTTTTCAAAAATCAATCTTAATAAATTTAAATTAAGGAATTAAAATGCTAATGTCTTATGAAGAAAGTCTAAAAATTTTTCATTCTCATATCAAACCTTTTGCAAGGGCTGAAAAAATAGCTCTTACCGAGTGTTTGGGGCGAATTTTAGCTCAAGATATAAAAGCGAGTAAAAATCAGCCTGAATTTTTAACTTCAGCCATGGATGGTTATGCTATAAAATTTGAAGATCAAGACAAACCTTTAAAAATTTTAGGCATCACACCTGCAGGGACTATGCCTGAATTTAAAGTAGAAAACGATACTTGTGTCAAAACCTTTACAGGATCGCTTATG
>NZ_SPQC01000120.1 GCF_004569295.1 Rothia nasimurium | reverse complement strand
AATTGAATGTATGGCTATAGGTATAGAACATAAAAACAAAATAATTGCCGCTATTAGTATATCTTATCTTATTTTCTACTCTAATGAAACCTTCAGAGAAAAAAATAAAAAAATACTTTTAGAAGAAAAAAATAAAATAGAAAAAGCCTTAAAAATTCATTTCAACGATTTAGAAGAATTATACTAAAATAGTCCAAAAAAGGGCTATAAGTTATTCTTGTTCTTTAAGTTTTAAATTTTGCTCACCATAAAGCCCTGTTCCAACAGGAATCATTCTACCTAAAATAACATTTTCTTTTAAGTCTTCTAAGTAGTCAAATTTACCCGCGATACTTGCTTCGGTAAGTACTTTTGTTGTTTCTTGGAATGAAGCTGCAGAAATCACACTATCACTGCC
>NZ_SPQC01000011.1 GCF_004569295.1 Rothia nasimurium | reverse complement strand
GTCAGGCGGTTGATGACTATATCTATTGGTATAACAACGGTAGGCTTCAGGAGCGATTAAAGGGCCTGGCTCCGATGGGGTATCGGAGCCAGGCTTTGGCAGCCCTGACGGTCTAGGATTAAACCAGTCCAACTTTCGGGGGCTAGTTCACAGACCGTGCCGGGGCGGTTTTTTGTTCGCGCTGGAACGAAAGCTGACTGCGGGGTGCCCCTGACCGAAATCTACCGCCTAAGATTAGACATATGGCTAGCTACGCTGAACAGTACCTGCGCGCCAAAGAACGCGCCACCTTCTCAAAGACCGCTCTCTACCGCTTTGAGCAGACCCTGAGCTTTGACCTGGATGACTTCCAGCGCCGGGCCTGCACCTTGGTTGAGGACGGCCGGGGTGTACTGGTTGCTGCCCCCACCGGGGCGGGCAAGACGATCGTGGGGGAGTTCGCTATCTACCTGGCCCTATCGCAGGGCAAAAAGGCTTTTTACACCACCCCAATCAAGGCCCTGAGTAACCAGAAGTACAACGACCTGGTGGCAGCCTACGGTGAGGACGTCGTGGGTCTGCTGACCGGCGATACCTCCATCAACTCCGAAGCCCCCGTGGTCGTGATGACCACCGAGGTGCTCCGCAACATGCTCTACGCAGACTCCGCGACCTTGGCCAACCTGGGCTATGTGGTGATGGACGAGGTGCACTACCTGGCAGACCGCTCCCGCGGGGCGGTGTGGGAAGAGTGCATTATTCACCTGCCCGAATCGATTTCTGTTATCGCCCTATCGGCCACTATCTCTAACGCTGAGGAATTCGGAGCCTGGCTTGATACCGTGCGCGGGCAGACAGACATCATCGTTTCTGAACACCGCCCGGTTCCCCTCTGGCAGCACGTGATGGTGGGCCGCCACCTCATGGACCTCTTCGCTGGCGATACCACTGTCGAGGACGCCGCAGCCGCCATCGACCTGCCCGAGGTCAACCCGGAGCTGGTGCGGGTCGGACGCCGCCCCCGCCCCTCCCGGGGCCCCGGCGGCAAGTCCTTCTCCCGCCTGGGCAAGGGCAAACGTAGTCGTAACCAGGGCTACCAGTCCCAGGGCTATGACCGCGAGCACCGCAGCAGCGCGGACGAGGCGAGCGCCCCCGTCCGCCCCCAGCGCATTAGCCGCCCAGAGATGATTCGCTCCCTCGATAAGGCGGGTCTGCTGCCCGGTATTTGTTTTATTTTCTCGCGGGTAGGCTGTGACGCTGCGGTGTCGCAGTGTATCGATGCCGATATTCGCCTAACAACCGAGGCTGAGGCCCAGGCTATTCGGGCCTATATCGCTGAGGCTACTGCTAGCCTTGAGACCAGTGACCTGGCGGTGCTGGGTTTTTACGAGTGGCGTGAGGGCCTGATGCGGGGCGTAGCTGCCCATCATGCGGGCCTGCTGCCGGTCTTTAAGGAGGTTGTTGAGACCCTCTTCTCTGAGGGGCTGATTCGCATGGTCTTTGCGACCGAGACCCTGGCGCTGGGCATCAATATGCCAGCCCGGTCGGTGGTGCTAGAGAAGCTCACCAAGTTCAACGGTGAGACCCACGTGGATATCACGCCGGGGGAGTACACCCAGCTGACCGGACGCGCCGGCCGCCGTGGTATCGACGTTGAGGGTCATGCTGTGGTCATGTGGCGCCCCGGTCTAGAGCCCCAGCAGGTAGCGGGCCTGGCCTCGAAGCGCACCTACCCCCTCAATTCCTCCTTCAAGCCCACCTACAATATGAGCGCCAACCTAATTGCCCAGTTTGGCACTGAGCGCACCAAGAAGATTCTGGAAAGTTCCTTTGCCCAGTTCCAGGCCGATAAGTCGGTGGTGGGGGTAGCTTCTCGTGTGAGGAAGAACGAAAAGGCTCTGGCAGGTTTTGAAGAGGCGATGACCTGCCATCTGGGTGACTTTACCGAGTACGCCCGCATCCGCCGTGACCTCTCTGATCTTGAGAAAAAGGCCGAGAAGGGCCGTAGTCGTCTGCGGCAGTCCCAGGCGGTGGCGTCCCTCCTTGACCTGCTGCCCGGCGATATCATCGAAATCCCCCGAGGCCGTAATGCGGGGCCCGCCGTAGTGCTGGCCAGGGCCGAGTCTCTGGACGACCCGCGCCCGTCCATTCTGACGATGGCGGCGCAGCTGCGCCGCCTTGACCCCCGCGACCTCGACGGGCCTGTTCTGCCGGTTTCGAAGATTAAGGTGTCAAAGAAGTTCACCGGTAAGACCCCCAAGGACCGCCGGGACATGGCCTCTCGTATGCGCGAGGCCCTCTATCAGGGGCTTCCTGCCCGCTCGGGGTCTCAGAAGAAGTACTTCAACGAGCGCGAGCGTGGAGACGAACAGAAGATTGAAGAGCTGCGCCGGTCCCTGCGCAACCACCCCTGCCACGGGTGCTCTGACCGCGAGAATCATGCCCGGTGGGCTGAGCGCTGGTACCGCCTGTCGCGCGATACGGACGGCCTGCGCCGTCAGATTGAGCGCCGCACCAACACTATCGCCCAGGTCTTTGAGCGCATCACTCAGCTGCTGACTAGCTACGGTTACGTTGAGACGGTGGATGGGCGCCGCGTGCTCACCGCCCGGGGCGCCTCCCTGCGTCGGGTTTACGGTGAAAAGGACCTGCTGACCTCCCTCTGCCTTGAAGACGGCTTCTTGCAGGGCCTTGACCCGGCTTCTATCGCTGCGGTGGTCTCAGCCCTGGTGGATGAGGCTAAACGCGATGAGCTGGGCCTTCTATCTCGCTACCCCGGTCACGGGGTCGAGGGGGCGCTGATGACCGTGCTGAAGCACTGGAATAAGCTCAACGACGCCGAAAAACTCCATCGGCTACCGCAGACCGCCTCGCCTGACTTTGGTATGGTCTGGCCCGTTTATAAGTGGGCGCGGGGCAAGAGCCTCGCCCAGGCTATCGATAGTACCGACCTAGCCGCTGGCGATTTCGTGCGCTGGACCAAGCAGGTCATCGACAGCCTTGGTCAGATTGCCCACGTGGCGTCGTCTGACCCCCAGCTGCGCACCCAGTGCGAGGCCGCTATTAACCTGCTACGCCGCGGCGTGGTGGCAACCCAGCCTTAGTCTGTTTTACTGTCAGTATTTTGAAAGGACGGCAATGATGCCCGCAACTGTCATGCTCGATGGCTCTGTCTACAGCCCCGCTGACCCCTTTGCTACCGCCCTGGTCATGAACGAGGGCCAGGTGGAGTGGGTGGGGCAGGACGCCGGTGCCCGCTCCATCGCGGATTCCTCCATGACCGTGCAGGAGCTGGGCGGACGCCTGGTTACCCCCAGCTTTGCCCTGGCGGCGGCTTCTACGACCGGGGCGGACGCCCCCGCCCTGCTCGATGAGCTAGCGGCAGCTGGCTACGGTTATGCCCGCCTGCTGCTCACTGATTTCGCGCAGGAGCTCCCGGCGGCGCACCCTGCGGTAGCTGCTGACTACTACCTCCCCGTAGGCAGCCTTGAGGGTGGCAGGGAGCTGCCCGCCGGCGTCCGCGGTATCTTTGTCTCATCCCCGGGAGAGCTTAGCTCACAGTTACTGGCTTCGCTGGCCGAAAAGCGCCTGCAGCTCATATTGGTGGTCACCGAAGAGGCTCAGGCAGGGGAGTACCTGGCTCATCTGGCGCCTCTTGACGGCCTCACCCGTCTGCGTATCAGCCCCAGCCTGGAGGGGCTCACCGAGCTAGCCCAAAGCGACCTGGAACAAGCCAAAAATCTACAGGTCACCCTCGGTTTCTCAGGCGACTTCGACCGCTCCGGTGAAGCCTTTGGCCGGGCCCTGGCGGCGGGAGCTGCAGTTACCCTAGGGTCAGACCCCGGTACCCGGCCCTCACTGTTGAGCTGGGAGCTGGTAAACGCCGCCGTTAACCCAGCCCAGACAGACCAGGCAGTATCGGCTCGCGCCGCTTTTGCCGCCTGCACCCGCGCTGTCTACCGCGCCGCGTCCGCCTCTAACCCCTTCACCGGCCAGCTCGTGCCCGGAGCCCCTGCCCACTGCGCCCTCTGGGCCATCACCGAACTCATCGTGCAGACCCCCGACAGCCGTATTGCCGCCTGGAGCACCGACCCGCGCGCCCGTACCCCCCTGCTCCCTGTCCTGGCCCCTGATGTGCCCCGTCCTGAACTGGTCAGCTTGTACCGCAGTGGCCATAAAGTGGGCTAGGCGTCACCTCAGACCTCGGTCCCGCGATACACGCTCGAGCACCTGCACCCTATATAATGAAAAACTGGTTTACACGCCGTCCTCCGTTTCGGATGGGCCATGACAAGGAGACCGCATGCGAGTACTAACCGTGATTCCTACTTACAATGAGAAGGAAAACCTTCCCGTCGTAGTAGAGCGCCTGCGCGCAGCCGTGCCCGACTGCGACATCCTCGTCGTCGACGACAACAGCCCCGACGGCACCGGCCAGCTCGCCGACTCCATGGCAGCAGAAGACAGCCACATCAACGTACTCCACCGCACCGTCAAGGACGGCCTGGGTGGTGCCTACCTGGCAGGCTTCGACTGGGGCCTAGAAGCTGGCTACGACGTACTTGTTGAGATGGACGCCGACTGCTCCCACCAACCCGAACAGCTGCCCCTGCTCCTGCAGGCTATTGAAGGAGGAGCCGACCTAGCTATCGGTTCCCGCTACGTACCCGGTGGTAAAACCAAAAACTGGCCCCTGCACCGCCAGATTCTTTCCCGCGGCGCTAATCTTTATACCCGACTGATTCTGGGCACCAAGGTCAAAGACATCACCGCGGGCTACCGCGCCTACCGCCGCGAAGCCCTGCAGAAGCTTAACCTCGAAGGCATCGACTCCAAGGGCTATGTCTTCCAGGTCGATTTGGCCTGGCGCTCTGAGCAGGCCGGTCTGCGGATTGTAGAAGTACCCATCACCTTTGTAGAGCGTGAAATCGGCAGCTCCAAGATGGACGGTAACATCATCGTTGATTCCATGACCAAGGTAACCCGCTGGGGCTTGTCGGCCCGAGCAGAGCGCGTCCGCTCCCTCATCAAGAAGTAATAGAAGTTGATAGACCAAGGGCCCCTCCAGATAACTGGCCGGGGCCCTTAGTCTTAGAGGGAGGCTACCCTAGAGGGCGTGACGCTCCCGGTAAATCTCAAGACGCTGCTGCAGGGTCTCTTCGAGTTCTTCGACGCTACGGCGCTCCAGGAGCATGTCCCAGTGGGTACGAACAGGCTTTTCAGCGTTCTCTTCAACCTTGCCGTCGCCAGAAACCAAGAAGGCTTCCTTGCCGGATTTGGCGGTCCAGGTTGCGGGAATCTCAGCTTCCTGCGCGAAGGTAACGAAGACTCGTTCACCGTCTTCGGTGCGGTACTCCACACGCTGGCGGGGAGCCGGCTCCACGCCTGATTCGGTTTCCATTGACTGTGAACCCAGGCGCATACCGCGCAGGCTGCGATCGCTCATTTTCTTCCTCCATAAACGGTGACTGAAGTGCTTGCAGGTTTTCGACTACTCAAAGGCGGGTAAACCGTGCAGGCCAAATACCTATTATAACCTTTAGGCGCCGGGGGCGTGGGGGTCTGTGCCCTCAGCTGATTCGCCGCTAGGTAGCTCGCCCTCCTGAGGGATTTCAACGCCGCTATCGAGCTTGTCGAGGTTGGGGTTGAGGTCTTCAGGGGTCACGCGGATGACCGGGGTGTCGACCAGGGGAGAGGACGGGGGAGTGACCGGGGCTGACTCTTCCTCGGTCTCAGGTGCGCCCTCGTTACCCAGGGGTGAGAAGGCGTTGCCGATACTGCGCAGGGCATCGCCCAGCTCGGTGGGAATGAACCAGAGCTTGTTAGCATCGCCTTCGGCTAGCTTGGGCAGGGTCTGCAGGTACTGGTAGGTCAGCAGCTTCTGGCTGGGGTTCGAGGCGTGGATAGCGTGGAAGACCTTCTGGATGGCCTGGGCTTCACCGTCAGCACGCAGGATAGCTGCCTTAGCGTCACCCTCAGCGGTCAGAATCTGGGATTGCTTTTCACCTTCTGCTCGTAGAATCGCAGCACGGGAGTCACCTTCGGCGGTTAGGATCTGTGACTGCTTCTGGCCTTCAGCGGTTAGAATAGCGGCTCGGCGGTCACGCTCGGCCCGCATCTGCTTTTCCATGGAGTCCTGGATGGAGTGCGGGGGCTGAATTTCCTTGATGTCGACACGGGAGACGCGGATACCCCAGCGGCCGGTGGTGCTGTCGAGAACCCCTCGCAGTTCGCTGTTGATCTGGTCGCGGGAGGTCAGGGTTTCTTCGAGGTTGAGACCACCGACGACGTTGCGCAAGGTGGCGCTGGTTAGCTCGTCCACAGCCTGGATGTAGTTGGTGATTTCGTAGGTTGCTGCCTTGGGGTCGGTCACCTGGAAGTAGACCACGGTATCGATACCGACGACCAGGTTATCTTCGGTGATAACGGACTGGGCGGGGAAGGACACGACCTGTTCACGCAGGTCAATGAGGGGCAGGACGCGGTCGATGAAGGGAACAGTGACGTGGAAGCCGGGGTTGAGGGTGGTGTGGTACTTACCCAGACGTTCGACAATGCCAGCACGGGCCTGGGGAATAATGCGTACAGCCCTGAGCAGGGTGATGAGCACCAAGAGGACGAGGGCTGTAAGCAGGATGGTTGTGGTGATGGTTGAAGCTGTCATAGGTTACGACCTTAATCTTTAAGTTAAAGGTTATTTTGTGGTGTGAGGGGCTAGGTAGGCGGTTGCACCGCGAATGGCTACCACGGTTGCAGTTGACCCTTCGGGCAGAACTAGCTGATTGCTTTCAGGGCGGGCTGTCCACGCATCACCGGCGATACGGGCAAGACCGGCCTGCTCGGTAACCGTCTGGGTAATAAGAGCGTCCTGGCCAACCAGACCGTCGGAGTTCATCGCGATATTGGGTGAGCTTTGATGAAAACGCTTAATAAGCGGTGGGCGGAGCCCTAAGAGAAGAGCGATACTAACAACCGCGAAAAGAACAACCTGCCCAACGAAAGAATCGAGGAAGGTGGTGCTCAGTGTTGCCGAGAGGGCAGCTAGGGCCATCATCAGAAAGACGAAGTCGAGCATCAAAATCTCGATAATGGCTAGAACAATAGCAGCGGTGAGCCAGAAAGCCCAGAGGTTCTGAGCGAACCAATCAATCATGTGTACCTCCCACAAATCGGTGTGTGTTAGTACTTATCTATTCTCCCTGATGTGGTTTCTCTGTGCTAGTCATTACGTGAGATATGAGAGGATTTGGCCAGCTCAGCCAGGCTTTCCATTAAGCCGATAATATACATTATGTAAAGTAAAGCTAAAAATGCTCCCCCAGATGCCCTCAATCGCCCGCGCAGCTGCTGAGCTTAGCGCTCCTGCGTTAGAGTGAAACTATGCTCAGTTCAGTTGATTCAGGTAAATATTTTTCCCAGCCTATCCGTGCCCTGGTTGACCTGGCCCTCGTCCTTCTTTTTATTGCCATCGGTCTCACCAGCCATCGCGAACCGCTGTCCCAGCTATTAGCCACAGCCGCACCTTTCTTGCTGGCTGCCTGTGCTGGCCATATTGGCGTGTGGGCCGTGAGATCCAGGCGGCAGCTTCCCCTCTTACTTGAAGGCTTTATGATGTGGGTTAGCACCCTGGTGCTTGGGCTCGGCCTGCGCCTCTCCTTCGGTGATACTGCCGCAACTGCCTTTGTTCTTGTCTCAGCTTTTACCCTCCTGGTCTTCTTGGTGGGCTGGCGCCTTATCCTTGGCTTGGTACGCCGCAAGGCCTAAATTTCTCGATGTAGACAGTCTTTAAAAAGGTGTGGCCCCAGAAACTCTGGGGCCACACCTTTTTGGTTTATTTACTGTTGCTGTAAGCGATCCAAAGTTCAAGCACAGTCTTAGCTTTACCTGATTCTACTGAATGGCGAGCATCCTGCAGGGCTTCCTCAAAGCGTTCGGTAAAAGGCCTGCTGTCGACCGAACGGTAAGCAGTCAAGCCCGCTGCGGCATTCAGCAAAACCGCGTTGAGGATTGGACCAGGAGTCCCGTCGAGAACCTGGTGAACAACCTGGGCGTTATGCTGGGCATCTCCCCCGCGTAAATCGTCCAGGCTGGCGCATTCAATACCAAAATTGGTGGGGGTTAGTGAATGGTGCTCAATTCCCCCATTGAAGGTTTCCCAAACTTGCGACTCACCGGTGATGGTAATTTCGTCCAGGCCGTCATTCCCGCGGAAAATCAGGGCGTGGTCGCCGCGGGAAGCAAAAACGGCGGCGATTTTCTCAGCCATCTCGGGGTCCGCTACACCGATGGCTGAAGCTCGAACCCGAGCAGGGTTGGTCATGGGGCCGAGGTAGTTGAAGGCTGTGGGGACGCCAATGGAGCGGCGGGCCGGTGCTACGTGCCGCATAGAGGGGTGGAAGACCTGGGCGAACAGGAAAGTGATGCCCGCAGCCTCAACCGCACCTGCCACATCTTTAATGTTTAGGTTTAGATTTATACCCAGCTCGGCCAGCACATCTGCACTTCCACTTGATGATGAAGAGGCCCTGTTGCCGTGCTTAATGACGGGCACACCTGCACCCGCAATCACCAGTGAGGCCATAGTGGAAATATTGACGGTATTCTGCTGGTCTCCCCCAGTTCCCACGATGTCTACAGCATCTCGGGTGACTTCTATGTGTTCTGCCTTGTCAAGCATGCCCTGTGCTAGCGCGGCAAGCTCTTCAGGAGTTTCACCTTTAACATGAAGTCCAACTAGGAAAGCTCCGATAATAGCTTCCGGGGTTGAACCCGCCATGATGTCTTGCATGGCCCAGTTAATCTGGTCTGACGAGAGGTCCTGCTGGGCTACGAGTTGATTGAGAATGAGTTTCCATGTGATGGTGCCTGTCATGGCTCACATTCTACGGTTCTTTTAGCGCCCGAGCGAGCTCGTGAGACGGACGTCCGCGGGGGCTCTCCGCGTCAGGGCGGTTGGTAGTTGGGTTACGCAAGTTTTACACACAACGTGTCGCCAAGCCTGTGCTAAAAACCCCTAGATTAGGGGGAAGATGTGCAGGATTTACAACACACCTCCTAGCAAACCCCCTTACCTATTGGTTCACGGGCACTTTTACAGACATAATGTCTATGTGACAACTGCAACCCATACCCCAAGTAAGTCGGCACACGCCGCTCTGAATCGACCCAACCAGGTGTCTGTCGGCACCGTCGTTTGGCTTGCCTCAGAGCTCATGTTCTTCGCCGGCCTGTTCGCAATGTACTTCACTCTGCGCGCTTCTCGCCCTGATATTTGGGCTGAGAACACCCCGCTGCTTGAAGTCCCTCTCGCTCTCGCCAACACCATCGTGCTGGTGCTGAGTTCCGTTACCTGCCAGTTTGGTGTTTTCAAGGCTGAACAGCTCAAGCCCCGCCGCACCGGTTCCCTCTTCAATGTCCGTGAATGGGGCATGGTTGAGTGGTTCCTGCTCACCTTCGTCATGGGTGCGTTCTTCGTTTCCCTCCAGGCTTACGAGTACGCAAACCTTGTAGCTGAAGGTATGACTATCGCGTCAAGTGCTTACGGTTCAGCTTTCTACATCACCACCGGTTTCCACGCACTCCACGTAACCGGCGGCCTGATCGCCTTCCTGCTGATCATCGGTCGTGCCTATGTTGCTAAGCGTTTCGGTCACTACGAAGCAACCTCAGCAATTGTTGTTTCTTACTACTGGCACTTCGTAGACGTCGTCTGGATCGCCCTGTTCCTTATCGTCTACTTCCTCAAGTAACCGGTAACCGCTAAAAGTAAACCAACTAGCACACACACAAAGGAACAACGACGTGAAGGCACTTTCTCAAAAGCGACGTCATCCGCTCGCAGCTCTCGTGTTGCTTGCCCTTGCCCTCTTCCTATCTGGTGGCCTCTACGCAGTTGCCACGGCTACTAACGAGGCTCAAGCCGCTACAAGCACCACCTACGCTGCAGAAGACATCTCAGAAGGCCAGAAACTCTTTCTGGCCAACTGTGCAACCTGCCACGGTACTAACGCAGAAGGCTCAGCAGACGGCCCCTCACTGATTGGTGTTGGCGCTGCTGCTGTTGACTTCCAGGTAGGCACCGGCCGCATGCCCATGCAGATGCAGGGCGTTCAGGCTCAGCTGAAGCCCGGCCAGTTCAACGATGAGCAGACTAAGCAGCTCGCAGCCTACGTTGCATCACTCGGTGCAGGCCCCACCATCCCCGAAGAAGAGTACCTCGATGTTTCCAAGGGCGATGCAGCCAACGGTGCAAAGGTATTCCTCGCAAACTGCGCTATGTGCCATAACGCTGCTGGCGTTGGTGGTGCTCTGACCCGCGGTAAGTTCGCTCCTACCCTGATGGGCGTTTCAGAAAAGCACATCTACGAGGCTATGGAAACTGGCCCGCAGAACATGCCTGTCTTTAACGACGCAAACATCACTCCCGAAGAAAAGCGCGATGTCATTACCTACCTGAAGTCCCAGGAAGTTAACGCATCGGTTGGTGGTTTCAAGCTTGGCTCACTCGGCCCTGTGTCTGAAGGTCTTCTGATCTGGACCCTCGGCCTGGTCATCGTCATTGCATTCACCCTCTGGCTGACTTCACGAGCTGCATAAGCTCACGCACACACATAAATTTCGTACCAAGGAAGATTTGAGGCAACACATGGGAAACCATAGTGACGGCGCACATGAAAAGGCTGCCGTAGTTACCTCTCAAGAGGCAAGTCAGGAGAAGTTCGCTAACCCCGGACTTCCCCCGCATGCTCCCCGACTCACCGACGTCGATTCCAAAAAAGCTAAAGGTGCCGAGCGACAGGTAGTTCTGCTATTCGTCATCTCCATACTGGGCTCCCTGCTTTTCTGGATTGGCTACTTCGGTGTAGAGGTAAGCGGCAACTTCTACGATGTCATGAACCCCGAAGCAAACAACATGCTTCGCCTGCAGAACCTTCTGCTGGGTCTCGGCATCGCTTTTGCCATGTTCGGTATCGGTATCGGTATCGTTCACTGGGCACGCTCACTCATGCCCGACCACGAAATGGTCGAAGAGCGTCACGCGGTTACCTCTGAAGAGGACCGCGCAGAGGCTCAGGAAATCGTTGAAACCATCATCGAAGAATCAGGCATCAAGCGTCGCCCGCTTCTTCGTAACACCCTCATCGGTTCCGTTATCCTCGCTCCCCTGACCTTCGTCACCCTGTTCCGTGACCTGGGCCCCGCAGACCCCTCAGTGCTCAAGTACACCCTGTGGGACGAAGGCGTCCGCCTCGTGCGCGACCCCTCCGGCACCCCCATCAAGGCTGCCGACGTTACCCTGGGTTCTGCCTACCACGTCCTGCCCGAAACCCTCTCTAGCCTGACCCATGAGAACGGCTACCTCGAGGAAAAGGCCAAGGCCGTTGTACTGCTCATGCGTCTGGATCCCGCTGACATCAAGAAAGTCACCCCCGGTCGCGAAAACTGGAACGTTGACGGCATCTACGCCTACTCCAAGGTTTGTACCCACGTAGGCTGCCCCATCGCTCTGTACGAGCAGCGCACCCACCACCTGCTCTGCCCCTGCCACCAGTCAACCTTTGACGCGGCAGAAGAGTGCAAGGTTATCTTCGGCCCCGCAGGTCACGCCCTGCCCCAGCTGCCCATCGCAGTTGACTCCGAAGGCTACCTGGTCGCCCAGAGTGACTTCCACGAGCCCGTTGGCCCCGGCTACTGGGAGCGTGCAAAGCACATCAAGGAAATGGCAGGTGAAGCATAATGTCGACTTCAATGCAGTCTGATTACAAGGCAAAGACCTCAACCGGTCGTATCGCCCACTACGTAGATCAGCGTGTTGGTGCTTCAGGCATCATCAAGGAATTCGGTCGCAAAATCTTCCCCGACCACTGGTCATTCATGTTCGGTGAAGTTGCGCTCTACAGCCTGGTTATCCTGATCATCTCAGGTACCTTCCTGACCTTCTTCTTCAACCCCACCATGGTGTCGGTAACCTATGACGGTTCCTACGTCCCCATGAAGGGCACCCACATGTCTGCCGCCTACGCCTCTACCCTGGACATCTCCTTTGACGTCCGCGGTGGTCTGCTCATGCGTCAGATTCACCACTGGGCAGCTCTGATGTTCATGATGGCCATGACCGTGCACATGCTGCGCGTCTTCTTCACCGGCGCCTTCCGCCGTCCTCGTGAACTTAACTGGGTTGTTGGTTGCACCCTGCTCATCATCGGTATTCTGGCTGGCTTCACCGGCTACTCACTGCCCGATGATGTGCTCTCAGGTAACGGTCTGCGCATTATTGACGGTATTTTCAAGTCAATCCCGCTGGTCGGTACCTACATCTCGCTCTTCTTCTTCGGTGGCGAGTTCCCCGGTACCGCTGTGATTGGTCGCCTCTACACCCTGCACATCATGATTATCCCCGCGATGCTTCTGCTGCTCGTGGCTATTCACATGTTCATGGTCGTACTGCACAAGCACACCCAGTACCCCGGCCCCGGCCGCACCGAGAACAACGTCGTTGGCTTCCCCGTAGGCCCCGTCTACGCAGCCAAGGCTGGCGGTTTCTTCTTCATCGTGTTCGGTATCATCGCCTTCCTCGGCGCAACCTTTACCATCAACGCGATTTGGAACTACGGCCCCTACGACCCCTCACCGGTACAGGCCGGTACCCAGCCTGACTGGTACGTAGGCTTCGGTGACGGCGCCCTGCGTCTGTGGCCCGGCGTCTGGCCCTGGCCCTGGGAGTTCGAATTCCTCGGTGGCACCTGGGTTCTAAGCGTCCTTCTCCCCTTCGCTCTGATGGCTGGCTCAGTCATGATGGCCATGGTCTTCTGGCCCTGGATCGAGCAGTGGGTTACCAAGGACAACCGCGTCCACAACATCCTGGACCGCCCCCGCAACGCCCCCTTCCGTACCGGTGTGGGCGTAGCAGGCATCATTGGCTACGCAGCCCTGATGATCGCGGCAAGCTCCGACCTGATCGCAACTCACTTCCACGTATCGCTGAACGACGTTGCCTACTGGCTCCGCTTTACCTTTGTATTCGGTCCCCTCATCGGCTTCTTCATCACCCAGCGCATCTGCCTGGCTCTGCAGCGTAAGGACCGTGAGCTCGTACTGCACGGTATCGAAACCGGTAAGGTCGTCCAGCTCCCCCACGGTGAGTTCATCGAGGTTCACAAGCCTCTCGACGGATACCGCCGCTATGAACTGGTCTCCTTCGAGTCACCCGAGCCCATCCCGGCTCAGCCCAACAAGAAGGGCAAGGTTGGCCTGATCGAGAAGACCCGCGCAGGTCTCTCAAAGATCTGGTTCGAAGACCGCGTAGTTGCCGTAACTCCCGCTGAGCTCGAAGCAGCTCACCATGAGCACCACGGTGCACATGAGGTTGACGGTCACAAGGCTGACTCAATCGAAAAATAACATACGGTTGTAGTAACAGTGTGGGGTGCCCCGTTAGGGGGGTGCCCCACATGTGTTTTAACGGGCTATTGCAGGCCCTGCGTGAAAGACGCCATAGATTTCCTCTACGGGCTTCCTGGGCCTTTTAGGAGCCAAAAACTAGTTGTTGGGTTTAGCTCTGTTCCCCTACACGGCTATGACAGCTCTGGAAAAGTAGCGCGCTCTCTCTGAGGACTCATGTGATGGGCCAGTTCTGCATGAGATGCAGGGGATGAGGTGGCTCTCCCCTAGCTCACGGAGGCCGTATACCTTTGAACTGCTTTTCTGTGTATCGAGGACGCGGGGCACAGCGTGTCTCCTTTCAACCGGGGGTCGTGTCGCTGAGCGCCCGCCACAGGGATGGTCTCCCATCTCAGGGGAGCTATGCTGGCGGATGCTCTTGGCGGTTCATCACATCAGTTAAAGATTCTTTAAGCGGTTCGGCGTGTCGCACCCTTAGAGTGGGCGGGCAGAGTCAGGCTGGCTCCTGTGCCGTCCTGTGCCGTCCTGTGCCGTCCTGTGCCGTCCTGTGCCGTCCTGTGCCGTCCTGTGCCGTCCTGTGCCGTCCTGTGCCGTCCTGTGCCGTCCTGTGCCGTCCTGTGCCGTCCTGTGCCGTCCTGTGCCGTCCTGTGCCGTCCTGTGCCGTCCTGTGCCGTCCTGTGCCGTCCTGTGCCGTCCTGTGCCGTCCTGTGCCGTCCTGTGCCGTCCTGTGCCTTCCTACCACTCTCTCCTAAGCGTTCCAGACGGTACAGAAAAAGGGTGGGGCCCCTATCCGATAGGATAGGGGCCCCACCCTTTGAACCAGGTAAGGCTCTTAGTGGGCGTGGTCGCCGCGGTTGTATTCGTAAACCCAACCCAGAACAGCTGCTGCTGCGAAGGGGATGGCGATGAGTACAATCCACCAGTCGATAGCCAGACCTACAACAACGATGGTGCATGCTGCACCGATGAAGAGGGGCCACCATGACCACGGTGAGTAGAAGCCGTAGTCGCCAGCGCCATCAGCGATTTCACCTTCGAGGTTCTCGTAGGGCATGTCGGGGTGCTTCTTGTCGGTGAAGTTCAGGAAGTACCGGAGGAAGAGACACATCACGGCGGTAGCCAGAATCGCGGGGAAACCGGCCCACTCGGTGAAGTCAGTCATCAGACCGTAGACGATGCCAACGGGAATCAGGAAAACGCCGATGAAACCGAAAATCTTAGCAAGAAGTTTCACTGTGGCCTCCTAGCGTGCAGTTGCCTGGCGGGCTGCTGCAGCGATGTCGTTGTTGGTGGACAGTTCAGGGTGGTGCAGGTCAAGTGCAGGACGCTCTGAACGGATACGGGGCAGAGCGGTGAAGTTGTGGCGCGGGGGCGGGCAAGAAGTTGCCCATTCCAGTGAGCCACCGAAGCCCCAGGGGTCATCAACCTCAACACGCTTGCCATTGCGGGCGGTGGTGTAGACGTTCCAGAACCAGGGAATCATGGCGATTGCCAGAATCATGGAGCCTACGGTTGAGAGCTGGTTCATCCAGGTGAAGCCATCCTCAGGCATGTAGTCTGCGTAGCGGCGGGGCATGCCGTCGACACCGAGCCAGTGCTGGATGAGGAAGGTCATGTGGAAGCCGATGAAGAGCAGCCAGAAGTGGATCTTGCCCAGGCGCTCGTTCAGCATCTTGCCGGTGAATTTGGGCCACCAGAAGTAGAGAGCTGCGAACATACCGAAGACGAGGGTACCGAAGATGACGTAGTGGAAGTGAGCGACCACGAAGTAGGAGTCAGACAGGTGGAAGTCCAGCGGCGGGGTTGCCAGAATAACACCGGTGATACCACCGAAGAGGAAGGTAATCAGGAAGCCGATAACCCAGAGCATGGGGGTCTCAAAGGTGATGGAACCCTGCCACATGGTGCCGATCCAGTTGAAGAACTTCACACCGGTCGGAATGCCAATCAGCATGGTCATGAAGGAGAAGAAGGGCAGCATGACCGCACCGGTGACGTACATGTGGTGTGCCCACACAGTAACTGACAGAGCCGCAATAGCGATGGTTGCAAAAATCAGACCCTTGTAACCGAAAATCGGCTTACGTGAGAAGACGGGGATAATTTCTGAAACGATGCCGAAGAAGGGCAGAGCCAGAACGTAAACCTCGGGGTGACCGAAGAACCAGAAGAGGTGCTGCCAGAGGACGGCGCCACCGTTTTCGGGGTCGAAGATGTGGCCACCGAGACGGCGATCCATACCGAGGGCGAACAGGGCGGACGCCAGCGGTGGGAAGATCATGATAATCAGGATTGCGGTGATTAGGGTGGTCCAGGTGAAGACCGACATACGCCACATGGTCATGCCGGGGGCGCGCATGCAGAGGATGGTGGTCAGGAAGTTGACGCCACCCATGATGGTACCGAAGCCCTGCAGAGCCAGACCGAAGATCCAGAGGTCACCGCCGACAGAGGGACTGTAGGTGGTGCTGTTCAGCGGAGCGTATGCGAACCAGCCGAAGGAAGCTGCACCCTGGGGGGTAAGGAAGCCAGCGATGGCTACCAGTGAGCCGAACAGGAAGAACCAGAAGGCCAGGGAGTTCAGGCGGGGGAAGGCAACGTCGGGTGCACCAATCTGCAGGGGTACCAGGACGTTAGCGAAACCGGTGAACAGCGGGGTACCAAACATGAGCAGCATCAGGGTGCCGTGCATGGTGAAGAGCTGGTTGAACTGTTCCTTGGTTTCGAGGAACTGCATACCGGGGGTGAAGAGCTCCAGGCGCATAAGCAGAGCCATGACACCGGCAAAGCAGAAGAAAATAAACGCGGCGATCAGGTACATGTACCCGATGGTCTTGTGGTCGGTGGAAGTCAGCCAGTTGACGATGATTCGTCCCTTGGACTTAGGAACCACCCGCGGGACAACGCTACCGGTTGTCTCAGCTGAATACTCAAGAGTAGTCACGGGTTACCTCTTAGTTGTTGGTGTTCATGTTGGGGTTACGGTTGTACTCGTCACCCAGGCGGCCAATGTTGCCTTCATCTTCCAGTGACTGGATGTAGGCGTCGTAGTCTTCCTGGCTGACAACTTCAACGTTGAAGAGCATCTCTGAGTGGTACTCACCGCAGAGTTCGGCGCACTTACCCTGGTAGCGAGCGGGCTCGGAACCGGTGGTGAAGTACATGTGGTTGGTCATGCCGGGAATGGTGTCGCGCTTCTCGAGGAAGGCGGGAATCCAGAAGGAGTGGATGACGTCACGGGACTTGAGCTGCAGGTCTACGGTTGAGTTGACCGGCAGGTAGAGGGTGGGGAGGGTTTCCTCAACGCCTACGTTGCCTTCCTTGTCGAGGCGAGCCTGGACACCAGCGAAGTAGACGTTTTCGTCGAGGTAGTTGAAGTCCCATGCCCACTGCTTACCGTAAACCTCGATGGTGATATCGGCGGTTTCAGACTTGGGCGCGGTGATTTCGCGCTCGGCACGGTCTGAGAAGGTGAAGAAGCTGACGATCAGGATGATCGGGATAGCGGTGTAGAAAATTTCCAGCGGAGCGTGGTAGCTCACCTGGCGGGGGTAGCCGGTTTCGTACTTGCGACGGCGGTAGGCGATGATGCACCAAAGCATGAGGCCCCAGGTCACAAGACCTACAGCCAACGCGGCGATCCATGTACCAATCCAGAGGTCCATGATGGTATCGGCGTTATCGGTTACACCACGCTGAGTGGGCAGCCAGCCCACTGATACCTGTTCTGAACAACCGGTCAAGAGCAGCGCTGAAACGGCTGTGGCAACGGCTACTGCCTTGCCCTTAAGCCCCTTGCTGCTGGTTCGATGCTGCGAACTCACAGACGGCCCTTCCTGTAGCGATGTGCGTGTCACCTGGTGCTGTGTGTGGACAGCATTAACCCAGGTGTTAATTCTTTCAATACGAGCTTACCCTCAAACGGGCGTTTCTGGTGACAACCTGTCAATGAACTGACGTGTCATTACATAAGTATTTCATGTTTGGGTGGGCTGAAACAGAAAAGTGGGGGTATGCCGGAGCATACCCCCACCTGTGAAGCGGGCTGGGCGGACGCTTAGTGGAAGGAATCTCCACAGGCGCAGGAGCCCTGGGCGTTGGGGTTATCGATGGAGAACCCCTGTTTCTGAATGGTGTCTTCGAAGTCGATGGTTGAGCCTTCGAGGTAGGGAACACTCATACGGTCAACGATGACTTCTACGCCGTCGAAGTTGCGGACGGCGTCGCCATCGAGCACACGCTCATCGAAATAGAGCTGGTAAATCAGGCCTGAACAGCCACCGGGCTGCACGGCGATGCGCAGGCGCAGGTCGGTGCGTCCTTCCTGCTCAAGCAGGGAACGAACCTTACCGGCTGCAACCTCGGTGAGGTTAACGCCGTGGGTGGGGAGATCTTCAAGTACTGCCTCAGACATGAGCAATCCTTTCGTGGGGTGTTTTGATGTCAATCTTACGCCTCTTGGGTACGGGGCGCGAGATGTTCGCAGTCAAGTGAATTCCCTAGTTGGCGGCGTGAGCTGCCGCCAGCATAAGGGCCTCAGCCAGGATTGCCTTCTGGAAGTCGGGGATGAACAGAGACTCGTTGGCGCTGTGGGCGCGGGTGTCGGGGTCTTCGATGCCGGTAATCAGAATGTGGGCCTCGGGGTAGACCTCGGTGAGGGTCGCAATGAAGGGGATGGACCCGCCCATGCCGGTGGTGACAGGCTCAACTCCCCAGGCCTCCCCCAGCGCCGCCAGGGCTAGCTGGGCACCACTGCCGGAAAGGTCGGCCTGGTAGGGCTGGCCGGAGTCCTCGGCATGGTAGGTCACCTCTGCCCCGTGATGGTTGTGGCGGGCAAAGTGCTCGGCAAGTGCCCGGTGGGCTGCAGCGGGATCCTGTCCGGGAGCCAGGCGGACGCTGATGCGCGCCTTGGCTGTGACAGCAATGGTGTTTGAGGACTCGGCAACCGAGGTGATGTCCATTCCGATGACGGAGATAGCGGGCTGGGACCAGAGGCGGGAGGAGATGGAACCCTGACCTGCCAGGTTCATGCTGCCGAGAATGCCAGAATCGGTACGGAAATCAGCCTCAAGATATTCAACGTCAGGTTCAGGTGCAGTAACCAAACCTTCAACTGCAACTGAACCTTGAGTATTGTGCAGGGTAGCAAGCAGTTGGACGAGGACGGTATTGGCATCCAGCAGGGGTCCGCCGAACATGCCGGAGTGAACCGAGTGGCTGCTCACGCGTACAGAAATATCAGCGCTCGCCACACCCCGCAGGCCCGCGGTAAGGGCCGGTACACCGGTTTTCCAGTTAGCCGAGTCTGCTACAACGATGTAGTCGCCAGCAAGCTTGTCGCGGTAGGTATGCAGGAAGCTATCAAAGCTGGGTGAACCAGCCTCTTCCTCACCCTCGATAAAGAGGGTAACGCCAACCTTAAAGTCGTCGCCCAGTACTTCACGCGCAGCCTTAAAAGCGGCCAGATGGGCGATGACGCCGGCCTTGTCGTCCGCAGCCCCACGGCCGTAGAGGCGATCGCCCTTGCGAGTGGCGACAAAAGGCTCGGTCTCCCAGAGGGAGCGGTCGCCAGCAGGCTGCACATCGTGGTGGGCATACAGTAAGAAGGTGGGGAAACCAGGTGCAGCCGGTGAGTGGGCTACGACCGCAGGCATACCCTGCTGGCTTTCCCCGTAGGTTGCTGAGAGGATCTCAACGCTTTCAAAACCGGCGTCCTCTGCCAGGCTCTTCACCTTTTCAGCGCTGCGCTGTACCTCGGTAAGATCAAAAGACTCCCAGGCAACAGAAGGGATGGACACGAGCTCAGCTAGATGTTCAAGCTGAGCTTCAAAGTTCTCTTCGATGTAGGTTGCTAGAGCCGGGCGGGCAGAAAAATCAAAATCGTGTGTTGTCATACATCTCAGAATACGCTCTGACTGTATATCTACGCACGAACTTGGTTATTCTTAAGGAGTGTTTGGTCGTAATAAGAAATCATCAGAAAATGCTGGTTCTGTGGTTGCCGACGCTACCCCGGTAGCAAGCGAAACCCCTGAAGCCACCCAGTCGGGGTACACCGCGCCCAAGGGGCGTCCTACCCCTTCCCGTAAAGAACGTGAAGCTGCCCGCCGCACTCCCTTGGTTCCCGCAGATCGCAAGGCTGCAAAGGACGCCCAGCGTGAAGCTGACCGTGAGTTCCGGGCAAAGCAGCAGCAGGCCCTGCAAACCGGCGATGAGCGCTACCTGCCCGCCAACGATCGTGGCCCCCAGCGCCGCTACATCCGTGACTACGTTGATGCCCGTTTCAACGTAGGTGACATCATGATTATCGTCATCCTGGCTGTCTTTATCGTGGGCCTTTTCTCCCCCAGTATGCAGCAGTACACTATCTTGCTGATGTGGGGCATGATTCTGCTCTGGGTCATCGACTACATGATTATGTGGCGCGGACTCAAGAAGAAGTTGACTGAAAAGTTTGGCTCCATCGAGCCCCGCTCCGGCTTCTACGCCTTCAACCGCGTCATGATGATTCGCCGTTTCCGCCTGCCCAAGCCTCAGGTTAAGCGCGGCGAATACCCCAAGTAAGGCCACGACGGAGTAAATCCGCTAGCTTTCAACCTTAAATTCAAAGGGGCGCTACCTCTCTAGAGAGGTAGCGCCCCTTTGTGTCATAATCTCACGTGTCTAGTCTAGCGGGTTTTCCGCAATTTCAATAGTCCACGATTAATATGAGCTGCCCACAGGGGGCCTTCGTAGATGAAAGCAGAGTAACCCTGCACCAGATTGGCGCCCGCATCCAGGCGATCGGCGACGTCCTGAGCGGTGGTAACGCCACCTGCTGAGATAAGAGCCAGTTGGTCCCCCACCTCAGCTTTCAGCAGACGGAGAACCTCAAGGGAACGTTTCTTCAGGGGCTCGCCTGAGAGGCCACCCGCGCCAATTTCCTCAACCTTAGCTCGAGAGCTAACCAGGCCCAGCCCTTCACGGGCAATCGTGGTGTTCGTGGCGATAATGCCATCTAGCCCCAGGCGCAGAGCCATTGCGGCAACGTCCTTAATATCTTCATCGGCCAGATCAGGAGCAATCTTCACGACCAGGGGTACACGGCGCCCCTGCACAACGCGGTCGGCTTCAGCACGTACAGCCTCAAGTAGAGGTTCAAGGGTCTCAATCGCCTGAAGGTCACGCAGACCCGGGGTATTCGGCGAACTGACATTCACAGCGAGATAGTCAGCCTGGGGTGCAAGAACCCGAGTGCTCACCAGGTAGTCCTCGATGGCGTCCTCAAGGGCTACCACCTTGGTTTTACCGATATTGACACCAATAACGGGGCGTACCTTACCCCGATATTCGGCTTCAAGGTCCGCGCGGGCGGCAGCAACACGGGGTCCAGCTGCTGCCGCACCATCGTTATTGAAGCCCATGCGGTTAATAATGGCCTTATCATCTACCAGACGGAAAAGACGGGGCTGGGGGTTGCCCGGCTGAGCCTGACCGGTAATCGTACCGATTTCAATGTGCCCAAAACCCAGGTTACCTAGCGCCGGAATCGCCTTACCGCCCTTATCAAAACCAGCGGCAACACCGAAAGGCGAGGGGAAAGTAAGGCCCATGACCTCGGTAGCCAGTGACGGGTGAGGCGCAAAGTAGCGGCCCCCCAGGCGAGAAATACCGGTGCGGCGAAGGGTCTGCACCCCCCACATGCCCACATGGTGCGCCTTCTCGGCGTCCATGGGTTTGAAGAAGAGTTTGAACAGGGTTGGGTAGATCCGCATATCGGACCCCTTTCAGCCGCGGCTTTCGCCTAGTGTGGGAGGAAACTTAGGGTTGGGTCACCTTATCAACGGCCCCACCGTAGCGGCGGTCACGGCGGGCGTATTCTTCTACCGCCTGCCACAGTACCGTACGGTCAACATCGGGCCAGAGCACGTTCATAAAGACCATCTCGGCATAGGCACTCTGCCAGAGAAGGAAGTTAGAGAAACGCTGTTCACCAGAGGTTCGGAGGAAAAGATCAACATCGGGCAAATCAGGTTCGTCGAGGTAGTTCTGGAAGATTTTTTCGTTGACGTGCTTGGGCTTGAGGCGGCCGGCTGCGACGTCCTCGGCAATCAGGGCGGCGGCGTCCGCAATTTCCGCTCTACCCCCGTAGTTGACGCACATGGTCAGGGTGCACAGGGCGTTGTGCTTGGTTTCTTCTTCGCACTTTTCGAGCAGGTTGATGACCGACTTCCAGAGCTTGGGCCGACGGCCAGCCCAGCGGATGCGAACCCCCCAGCTCTTGAGGGTCTCTAGCTGACGCTCTAGAACCTCAGAGGAGAACCGCATGAGGAAGGCGACCTCGTCAGGGCTACGACGCCAATTCTCGGTTGAAAAGGCGTAGGCAGAAACATAGGGAATACCCATTTCGATAGCACCAGCCACCACATCGAGCAGGGCGGCTTCACCGGCTCGGTGGCCCTCATTGCGGGGTAGGCCGCGTTCGTTGGCCCAGCGTCCGTTGCCATCCATTACCACGGCCACGTGTTGGGGCACGAACTTGCGCGGAATCGCAGGGGCTACGGCGTCGCTGGGGTGGCTGTAGGGCTTCACCTGTGTCATCTACTAGATTTCCTTCTCTAGGGTGGTCAGAGTTTTGAGCGGCTGTTCAAGCTGCCACTGCACATAGTCCATGATATGCCGTTCTGCCCTCTGCCGGAGTGCGGGCGGGTGCTCGCTCAAAATGCTGGGCCAGTCGCCGGTGGCTAGAGCCGCTAAATAGGCCGGTTCTTCAGGAGCCAATGGGCTGAGCTGAGGGAAGTCCCCGGTACGCGCACACCCGGTACACAGCACCCCCAGGGAGGGGGAAAAATAGGTGAGGTCATCCACACTACCGCAAGCGGCACAGGCACCAATGGCCATGCTCCAGCCCGCACTGTGCAGGGCTCGCAACAGGTAGGAATCAAGGACGCGGTGGGGCGGGTAGGTGCCCCGAGCTAGGGCTGAGAGGGCCCCGGCTAACAGCGTGAACTGCTCATCCAGGCGCTCTTGTTCGTGGTTGAGAAGTTGTTCTGCCACCTCGGCTAAGACAGTCGCGACCGTGTAGCGGGTGTAGTCGTTGATAATCGGCCCCAAATAGGCGCGGCGGGTAACAACTTGCGAAATTGTGGCGAGGTTTTTGCCGGGGGACGCCGAAATATCGACCAGCATAAAAGGCTCGAGCCGGGCACCAATCTTTGAGCTACTCTTGCGCACTCCCCTGGCTACTGCATGTAGAATCCCCCGCTGCCGGGTAGCCAGGATAATAATGCGGTCGTGCTCCCCCAAATCCTGGGTACGTAAAACAATAGCGCTATCACGAATGGTCTTAGTCGTAGATAGCGCTGAAGTCACGTCTTTATTCTCCCACATTCAGTATGCCAGGTCTCTACCCTGATCTGTTATACGGGGCACTATCAAAAGGTGGGCCGCACCGGAAGTCCCGGCACGGCCCACACTTATGCTCTACTCAGCAGAGTCACGCAGTGCGCGGTTCACCGCTGAAATCATCGCCTTGAGTGAAGCACGGGTAGTTGAACTGTCGATACCGATACCCCACAGCACCCTGCTACCCACTGCTGCCTCAATGTATGAGGCTGCCTGGGCGCTCGCAGCAGAAGCCAGGGTATGCTCCGAGTAGTCGAGCACGCGGACGTCCACGCCCTCCTTGGCTAAAATTGACTGCAGGGCCTCGATGGGGCCGCTACCCTGACCAACTCGGTTGTAGGTATGGCCAGCAATATTCAGGCCAACCCGCATGGTAGTCTCTCCGTGCTCCTCAGAGTCAATAGAGAGCGATTCAATGCGGTACTTGCCCCAGCGGGCGTCCGCCTCCCTGCTCGGCAGGTACTCATCGGCAAAAATATCCCACAGGGCCTTGCTCTCAACCTCGCCGCCCTGGGCATCGGTCTGAGCCTGCACAATAGCAGAGAACTCCTGCTGGGCGCGCTTGGGCAAATCGAGCCCAAAGTCCTTCTTGAGCAGGTAGGCCACACCACCCTTGCCCGACTGGGAGTTCACACGAATCACAGCCTCGTAGGTACGGCCCAGATCCTTGGGATCAATGGGCAGGTAGGGAACAGCCCATACCAAATCATCGACGCTCTTACCCTGCTCGGCAGCGTCCTTCTCCATACGCTCGAAGCCCTTCTTGATGGCGTCCTGGTGTGAGCCTGAGAAAGCGGTGAAAACCAGGTCACCACCGTAGGGGGAACGCTCGTGAACGGGCAGCTGGTTGCAGTACTCAACGGTTCGACGAATCTCGTCGATATCGGAGAAGTCAATTTCGGGGTCGATACCCTGGGTGTACATGTTCAGGCCCAGGGTAATCAGGTCGACGTTACCGGTGCGCTCACCATTGCCAAAGAGGCAGCCCTCAATACGGTCTGCACCGGCCAGGTAGCCCAGCTCAGCCGCAGCTACACCGGTGCCCCGGTCATTGTGGGGGTGCAGGGAGAGGATGACGTGCTCCCGGTTGGTCAGGTTTCGGCTGACCCACTCTACGGAGTCGGCATACACGTTAGGGGTAGCCATCTCAACGGTGGCAGGAAGGTTGATAATAACCTCGTTGCCCTCGCCAATACCCAGCTCGTCGGTGACAGCGTTGCAGACCCGCACCGCGTATTCCAGCTCGGTGCCGGTGAAGGACTCAGGTGAGTACTCGTAGGTGATCTTGGTGTCGCCAGCCAGCTGCTCTTCGTACTTCTTGCAGAGACGGGCACCGGTGAGGGCGATGTCCAAGATGCCGTCCTGGTCCTGGTTGAAAACCACGCGGCGCTGCAGCACAGAGGTGGAGTTGTAGAAGTGGACGATAGCCTTGGGGGCCCCGTCGATAGCCTCAAAGGTCTTCTGGATCAGGTGCTCACGGCACTGTACCAGCACCTGGATGGTGACGTCGTTAGGAATGTGGCCCTCTTCGATGAGGGTACGCACGAAGTTAAAGTCGGTTGCCGAAGCTGAGGGGAAGCCGACCTCAATTTCCTTGTAGCCCATCTTGACCAAGAGCTTGAACATGGCGAGCTTGCGCTCGGTATCCATGGGGTCAATCAGGGCCTGGTTACCGTCACGCAGATCGACAGCGCACCAGCGGGGGGCCTTGGTCATGGTCTTGTTAGGCCAGGTGCGGTCGGGCAATGAAACCTGAATCTGCTGGTCAAAGGGCACGTACTTGTGCACGGGCATGGGTGAGGGCTTCTGAAAGTTTTTCATCGTAATGACCTTAGATGTTGAGATCGGTGAGGAAGGGGTATCGTCCCGGGTAGCACTGACCCGTATCGAAGCTACACCCGGGGCGCTTCGATACGGCAGATAAGGAGTACCAGTGTTATCTCACTCATACTGTCACGGTATCACGCAGAGACGGGCGGCAGCAGAACCTGCCGCCGCCCGTCCACTATATGGAACCGCTGGGTGGGTGCTTAGTAGCTGAAGGACTGCTGGCAGGTTACCTGGTCAGCAGTCTGGCCGGTAGCCCCGGCCGCAATCTCCGAGGTGGGTGCGGCAATGGTATCGCTCTCAGCCAGGTCCGACCCCAGAATAACGGCAATACCCACGTACTGATCCGAGGGGGTCAGCGAAGTGATGCCGAAGAGGTCAGCAATAGCCTGAGCCTCAGCGTCGTAGCCGTAGGGGTAGTAAATCGCCGACTCGGTGTAGACCGCATCGGTGGTATCTACCGTGACCGAGGTAAAGCCAGCCTGCTCAATCTTGGGGGCTAGCTCTTCGGCGCGGTTTTCTACACCGGTGGCGTCGGTGACGCTCACGCCCAGGGAGTAGGCCAGCTCAGCAGCTGGGGCGGACGATTCACTCGCGCTGGTAGTAGCAGCGGGGGCAGGCTCTACGAGGGATTCGTCCTTTTGAAGCTTGGTGAAGAAAGCCTCTGCATCGGCAGAGAGCTGGAGCTTGTTCTCGTCGTAAACGTAGGGTTCGTTGGGGACGGTTGCAAAGACGACCTTGCTCAGGTCGATGTTGGCAAAGATAGCGCCGATGCTCACCAGGTTACCCAGGTTAGTCAGTTCCTTATCGACGGTGACGTTCTGGGTAATAGCCTCAGCGATGTTGAGTAGCATAGCCGGGTTGGTGAGAGTTCCCTCAGCCTGGACCTTCCGCAGCAGGGAGGCGAGGAAGCTCTGCTGGGCCTGGATACGGGCGGTGTCGCTGCCGTCGCCAAAGCCGTGACGAGAACGTAGGAAGGCCAGGGCTTGTTCACCCTCAACGCTGGAGGTGCCGGCGGGGAGCTTGAGCCCGCTGTAGGTGTCGTCAATCGGCTCGGTCACACAGACCTCAACGCCGCCCACGACGCTCGATAGGGCTTTGACGGCGTTAAAGTCCACCAGCATAAAGTGGTCGATAGCTACGCCAGTGAGATTGCTGATTGTGGCCACGGTGCAGCCGGGACCACCGCGTTCGAGAGACTCGTTGATCTGGGTTTCTGTGGTGGCCGGGTAGACCTCACCGGTTTCGGCGTCCGTACACTTGGGGATATCCACCATCAGGTCGCGGGGGAAGGAGATGACGTTGACGTTTGAACGGTCTTCGCTCACCTGAACCAGCATCATCACATCGGAGCGGGCCCCAGATGCGGCGTCCTCAGCAGTACCGTAGGCCCCGTTGTTACCGGCACGGGTATCGGAACCAATCACGAGAATATCGAGAGGGCCACTGGCAAGGTCCGACGAGAGCTCACCAATGTTCATCTCGGCGATCTGCACGTTGCTACGCAAACGCACCAGGGCAAAACTGCTAAAGGCAACCACCATGGCGAGAAGGGCAACGCACGATAGCGCTATCCACTTGACCCGCTGGGACTTGAGAGGCTGGTTGCTCATATGACGCCCCAGAGGCGTAACAACTCGCTGCGGGGGCTGACCCTGTGGCGCCATAAAAGGTATCTCCGATTCGTCTACGGTACGGGGGACCGATTCTTCAGCCCAGCTTAGGGGATAAAACTGGGAGGAAACTCCTGATAAGAGGGGAAAACTTAGAAGCCTAGCTTGCCCAGAGCACGGGGGTCGCGCTGCCAGTCCTTGGCAACCTTCACGTGAATGGAGAGGAAGACCTTGGTGCCGAGTAGAGCCTCAATGTTCTTACGGGCAGTTTGCCCGATTTCTTTCAGGCGAGCTCCCCGCTTGCCAATGATAATTCCCTTTTGGGAGTCTCGCTCCACAAAGAGGTTCACGTGAATGTCGAGCAGGGGGTTCTCCTCGCTCCGACCCTCGCGCAGTTCCATTTCTTCAACGGTGACAGCTACTGAGTGGGGCAGTTCGTCCTGCACGCCTTCCAGAGCTGCTTCTCGCACCAGCTCAGCTACCAGGGTGGCCTCAGGCTCGTCGGTCAGCTCACCGGTGGGGTACAGCGGGGGTGAGTCGGGCAGGTAGGAAGAAAGGAGCTTCGCGACCTCTTCTACCTGGTAGTCCTTGACCGCAGAAACCGGGATGATATCTGCCCAGCCGCCACGGCCGTCATTAACGGGAACAGGCGCAGCCTTACCCTTCTCGCGAGTAGCGGCCGGGCCGCTGCCTTTACGGAAGGGAAGCTCCTCCCCCTTCTTCTTGCGTTCCTGGCGTTCGCGGCGCTGCTGGCGGGCAGCCCGTTCAGCGCTCATAATCTCATCGCCCAGCGCCGAAACGGCAAGAAGCTGCTCGGTCAGCTGCTCATGGCCCACCTTATCGGCCTTGGTGATGATAGCGACGATGGGCTTGTTGCCCGAGGCAGCCAGCTGTTGCGCAATGTAGCGGTCGCCGGGGCCGATTTTTTCGTCGGCAGGAATGCAGAAACCAATGACGTCGACCTCAGAGAGAGTCTGCGCCACCATGTCGTTCAGACGCTCACCCAGCAGGGTACGGGGGCGGTGCAGGCCGGGAGTATCAACCAGCACCAGCTGGAAGTCCTCCCGGTGCACAATACCGCGGATGGTGTGGCGGGTAGTCTGCGGGCGGTTGGAGGTAATAGCGACCTTCTGCCCGACCAGCGCATTGGTGAGGGTTGACTTACCGGCGTTGGGGCGGCCTACCAGAACGGCAAAGCCCGCAGTGTAGTCGTCGGGGAAGGAAGCAAACTCCATGCAGATACTCCAATGATGAGATTAAGTAATGTCTTGGCTTTACTTTACAGGGTGTTGCGGCGCAGGGTCTGCCCAAACAGAGAGCGTGCCAATCTTATTGCGGCGCCCACGAGAACCAATAGCCTTAATGTGAATACCCTCAACAACAACTTCGCTACCGATAATCGGTACCCGACCCAGGTGTTTAGCTAGCAGACCGCCCACCGTGTCGACGTCCTCATCATCAAGTTCTAGGCCGAAGAGCTCGCCCAGCTCCCAGATGCTCAGGCGGGAGCTGATCTTGAAGGTGCCGTCCTCTTGCAGGGTGATTTCGGGCTTCTCGTTGTCGTATTCATCAGAGATATCGCCGACCAGTTCTTCAATGAGGTCTTCTAGGGTCACGAGGCCGGCAGTTCCGCCGTACTCGTCAACCACTACGGCGACGTGGGTAGACTCACGCTGCATTTCTTTGAGCAGATCCATCACGCGCTTGGATTCTGGCTCATAGCGGACCGGACGCATCAGAGAGGTAATACCCAGGCTCTTGAGGTCTGCTCCTGCCTCGCGCGAGGCGGCCAGGGCATCCTTGAGGTAGAGCATGCCACGCACATCGTCAAAGTACTCCCCCAGCACCGGCACACGGGAGTAGCCCGACCGCAGGAAGAGGGAGATAGCGTCGTCCAGGCTTTCGGTCACGTCAACCGTCACCATATCGGCACGCGGCACCATAATTGAGCGGATGCGGGTCTCATCGAGTTCAAAGATGGACTGCACCATCTCGGCCTCGTCGTCCTCAATAGCCTCAGAAGAGCTAGCGCGGTCAACGAACTCAAGAATCTCATCTTCAGTGAAAATGCCGGTAACCTGCTCGGAGTCCTTGGGGCTGACCTTGCGGGACAGGGCGGTGAGAGCGGACGAGAAGGGGCGGGTCAGCACGCCCAGCCCGTAGACCACCCCGGCCATCGCCGAGAAGACCTGAGTATGCTTGGTGCGGCCCACCAGGCGGGGTGCAACCCCGAAGAAGGCAAAGACCACAACGGTCATGACCAGCAGGGTGACCAGGACGCTCACCCAGGTGCGGCTGAACAGGTCGTGGACCAGCAGGAAGAAACAGACGACCGAAGACACCTCAGCCAGGACCCGCCAGATACGCAGGGACCGGAAGTAGGGCTCAGGGTCAGCGAGAATAGCCCGAATGCTCTTGTTATCGGGCTCCTCCCCCAGGCGCTGGGCCTCAGAGTGGGGCAGGTAGGTGTAGGACGACTCAACGGCGGTGAGCAGATAGCCCACCAAGACTAAGAGCAGGACGGCACAGGCCAGCAAAGCAGAAGAAAGCACCGGTTAGTGCCTCGTCTCTACAGGTGCCGGGCGCCCCAGGAACTCTTCAAGAATGATGCGCTGAATACCGAACATTTCAGCCTCTTCTTCCGCCGTGGCGTGGTCATAGCCCAGGCAGTGTAGGATGCCGTGGGTGGTAAGCAGGCAGAGCTCATCGAGGGTGCTGTGGCCGGCGTCCGCCCCCTGGCGAGCAGCAATGGGCGGGCACAAGACAATATCACCGAGGACGCCGGTGGCCGGCTGATCGTCGGTACCGGGGGTGAGCTCGTCCATGGGGAAGCTCATCACATCGGTGGGGCCGGGCAGATCCATCCAATCGATGTGGATGCGCTCCATTTCGCTTTCGCCCACAATAGCGATAGACAGCTCGGTCTCAGGCGAGACCTTCAGATGGGTAAAGGCGTGGGTTACCAGCTTCTCCAGCACACCGGTATCGACAGCCTCAAAAGACTCACGCACAAAGTCGCTCGCCTCTGCTCCGGGCTCTTCAATATCAAACTCAATATTCACGGGGCTAGGCCTTCTCTTCGGGGGTTACATCGATACCTGACTGCTGCAGCAGCTTTTCGGCCGCAGCCTCAATGGTCTGGCGCTTAACCTTGCGATTGCGGCGGCGCTCCATCGAGGTCTTGGCATCGTCCCACTTATCGTAGGCACTCACAATATCCGAGACCAGGGAGTGGCGCACCACGTCCTCGGCCTGCAGAACCGCGAAATGGATATCGTCAATACCCTCAAGAATCTGACGAATCTGCTTCAGACCTGAGGCCTGACCACCGGGCAGGTCCACCTGGGTGACGTCACCGGTAATCACCATCTTGGAGCCAAAGCCCAAACGGGTCAGGAACATCTTCATCTGCTCCACCGTAGTGTTCTGCGCTTCGTCCAAAATAATGAAAGCGTCGTTCAGAGTACGGCCGCGCATATAGGCCAGAGGCGCCACCTCAATGGTCCCGGCTTCCATCAGGCGGGGAATGGTTTCGGGGTCTATCATGTCGTGCAGCGCATCGTAGAGCGGGCGTAGATAGGGGTCAATCTTCTCGTTCAAGGACCCAGGCAGGAAGCCTAGGCGCTCGCCAGCTTCAACAGCGGGGCGGGTCAGAATGATGCGGTTGACTTCCTTTGACTGGAGGGCCTGTACCGCTTTGGCCATAGCCAGGTAGGTCTTACCGGTACCTGCTGGGCCGATACCAAAGACCACGGTGTTGGCATCGATGGCATCGACATAGGACTTCTGGTTAATGGTCTTCGGGCGAATATTCTTGCCCCGGGAGCTCAGAATATTCTGGCTAATCGCGGTAGCTGGGTGGGAGAGGCTGGAGGTCATCATGCCCATGATGCGCTTGACCACCTCACCGGTGACCTGGGTGTCGTTCTCTACCAAAATGGTGAGTTCAGCCAGCAGACGGACGGTGGTGGCTACGGTTTCTGAGGGGCCGGTAACGATGACGTCTAGCCCTTTGGGGCGAATGGTGAGCCCGGGGAAAGCCTGCTCGATTAGGGTGATGTTTCCGTCGTGGGGGCCAAGCACCGCGACCATCTCTTCGGTTGACCGGAAGGAGAAGGTGCGGGCAACAGAGAGGGGGCGGCTACTAGCCGTAGATGAGGTAGTCATAGATGCCCGTGCGGGCTGTCAGAGCTCCTTGAAATACAAAGCGTACGCGGTAGTTCTTACTTTACCTGTAGCAGAACGGGGTTTACCAGCGTCCTAACGCAACGTTGAGGGCAGAAATAGCAGCTGCCCCGGCGGTGGAACTGCGGAGGATTTCTGGGCCAAGTAGCACCGTGTGGGCACCGGCTTTCGCAAGCAGGTCAAGTTCTCGGGGGCTGATACCGCCTTCGGGGCCCACGATGAAGTAGACCTCTTTCACCCGATCGGTCAGATGCCGCTCAAGTGCTTGGGTGAGACGGTAGTCTGCCTGCTCGTGGAGAACCAGGAAGAGACCGTCCTCCCCCAGCTCGTGGGCAAGATCGGCTAAATCTGCGGTCGAGTGCTGCTCGTAGACCGGGGGAAGCAGGGCCCGGCGGGACTGCTTAGCTGCTGCCCGCACCGTATTCTGCCACTTGGCCCGCGCTTTGACAGCCCGCTCCATCTTCCAGCGCACAATTGACCGGTCGGCGCTCCAGGGCACAATACCGTGGGCGCCCAGCTCGGTGGACATCTCAATGGCCTGGATATCCCTATCCCCCTTAGCCAGGGCCTGCACCAGGTATATCTCTACCCCCACCGTATCTTGGGTTAGCTCGAGGACCTCAAGCATGGGGCCGTCTTGACCCAGCTCAGTAACCCGGGTGATAGCGCGGTTGCCCTCACCGTCTACCACGTCGAGCCCTTCTCCGAGCTCCGGACGTTTAACGAGGGCATGGTGCCCCTCGTCGCCGGTCAAGTGCAGGGTGGTACCTGGCGTCAGGGCAGCCAGCTCGTCAGGTTCGATGTAGTAGACAGCGTTGCTCATGGGGCCGTCCTATTTAAGGTGGTCTTTGAGGCGAGAGAAGAAGCCGCCCTGCTTGTGGGTGACGGTTTCGCTGACCTGCAAGTCCTCGCCGCGAAGTTCGGAGAACTGCTTGAGCAGGTTCTTCTGCTCCTCGGTGATGTCGGTGGGGGTACGTACCTCAATCTGCACACGGATATCGCCACGGCCGCCGCCGCGCAGGTGGGTGACGCCCAGATCCTTGAGAGTGACTACGTCGCCTGACTGGGTTCCGGTGGGAATCTGTACCTGCTGGGGGCCGTCGAAGGTATCGAGAGTGATGGTGGTGCCCAGGGCTGCTGCGGTCATGGGCACACCTACGGTGGCTACCAGGTCATCGCCGTCCCGGCTGAAGGTGGGGTCGGGATTGACGCGCAGCTCAACGTAGAGGTCGCCGTTGGGGCCGCCTGCGGTACCGGCTTCACCCTGACCTGCCAGGCGGATGCGGGCGCCGTTGGTGACGCCGGCAGGAATTTTGATGGTGAGGGGCTTGCGTTCCCGCACGCGGCCTTCGCCGTAGCATTCAGCGCAGGGGTGCTTGATGACGGTGCCGAACCCGCGGCAGGTGGGGCACTCAACGGGCTGCACGACGGTGCCCAGAATTGACTGGACCTGGCGCTGCATGTAGCCCTGGCCGTGGCAGGTGTCGCAGGTTTCGGGGTGGGTACCTTCAGCGGTGCCTTCGCCCTTGCAGAGGTCACAGGTAACGGCGGTATCAACGGTGATGGGCTTGTTGGTGCCGAAGACGGCATCTTTGAGGTCAATCTTGACGCTGATGAGGGCGTCCTGACCCTGGCGGACGCGGCTCTGGGGGCCGCGCGGGGCAGAGTTGAAGAAGGTGTCGAAGATGTCTTGGAAGCCGCCAAAGCCCCCGCCGAAGCCGCCTGCTCCTGTACCGAAGCCACCGGCGGTGCCGTTTTCGTTACCGGTCTGGTCGTAGATGCGACGCTTTTCAGGGTCAGAGAGCACATCGTGGGCGAGGGAGACGCGCTTGAACTCCTCGGCAGCTTCTTCCGAAGGGTTGATGTCGGGGTGCAACTGGCGGGCCTTCTTGCGGTAGGCCTTCTTGATTTCTTCGGGGCTGGCATCGCGTGAGACGCCGAGGGTTTCGTAGTGACTGCTCACTGGTTCTCTCTTTCGATGGGCTGGTTTTAAAGGGGGTAGGCGCAGGGCTAGGCCTGGCCCAAAATCTTGGATAGGTAGCGGGCTACGGCGTTGACCTTGGAGACGGTGCTGGTGTAGTCCATGCGGGTGGGGCCAACGACTCCCACGTGGGCAGCTCCCCCGGGCCCGTAGCTACTGGCGACGACGGAGGTTTCGGCCAGGGATTCTCTGCGGTTCTCAGAGCCGATACTCACGGTAAATCCGCGTTCATCGTGGTCTAGGTCGGTGAGTAACTTCAGCAGCACAACCTGCTCTTCTAGGGCATCGAGCACCGGGGCGATGCTGCCTCTAAAATCTACGGTCGAGGCGGCAAGGTAGGAGGTGCCTGCAATCAGCACCTGCGATGAGGCCCCCTGGGCCGCGAGCAGGCGCAGGGCCTCGGTGAGGGTGCTGAGCAGGTTATTGCCGGGGGCGGACGCCGGTGCTGCGGCTATGCTGTCGAGCGTACGGTTGACGTAGAGGTCAAGGAGCTGCTGGCGGGCTACTGCAAGCTTTTCGGGGCTGTGAGCAAGGGTAAGGGTGCGCTGATTTACCTGGCCAGAGTCGGTGATAAGGATCAGCAGAACCGTGGTGCTAGAGAGGGAGACCAGCTCGATATGGCGCACGCTGGTAGCCGGGCCGGTGGGGTACTGCACCATAGCTACCTGGTGGGTGAGTGATGAGAGCATACGCACGCTGGTCTTCATCATTTCATCAACGCTTTCGGCGCTATCGAGCAGGGTGTGAATTGCCCGTTTTTCAGCGTCAGAGAGGGGCTGTAGGGACGATATCTGATCAACGAAAAGGCGGTAGCCCCGGTCGGTGGGGACCCGCCCGGCGCTGGCGTGGGGGGCCTGGATCAGGCCTTGCTCTTCGAGGGCCGCCATATCGTTGCGGACGGTGGCGCTTGAGACCCCCAGCTGGTGCCGCTCGAGCAGAGTTTTGGACCCCACGGGCTCACGGGTGTGCACGTATTCTTCGACGATGGCTTGCAGAACTTGCAAGCGTCTCGGGTGGTTCATGGCACCTCCTGGGCTTATAGGTCTTCGTTTGGTGGGCGAAGAGGTCTGCGGGGCTAGGTTAGCACTTGATGACCTTGAGTGCTAAGTTACCCGTTAACTTTAATACCACTGAACTAGAATCATAACTCGGTACGCTAACGGCTAATGCCCCTGGATGAGAGAGTGAGAGACGCACCGATGGACTACCGCGATACCTGGGGTCAGGCTGACCTCACCTCCCACCGCCCTGCCCTGCCCAAGGTGCCTCTTGCCCCCGGTATGGTGTTAGAGGACGCCGCCACCGGCTTTGTGGGGGCGGCAGTGACTCTGCGGGCTACGGCGTCCGGTCCCCAGGTGGGCCTTGAAGACCGGCGAGGCCGTGTGAAGTTCTTCCCCTTGGGCCCGGGCTTCCTGCTGAGGGCCGCAGTATTAACCTGATCAAGCCTCAGCAGAAGCCTAAGACTGCTACTCGGCAGGTTTCTCGGTCGGGGTCGGTTGCGGTGGAGAACGCTCCGGCGCGGACGGCCAGGGCCAGCCGTATCTGGGTGGAGGGCGTGCACGATGCTGAGCTCATTGAAAAGGTCTGGGGCCACGATTTACGGGTTGAGGGTATCGTGGTGGAACCCCTGCACGGGGTCGACAATCTCGCCGCAGCTGTTGCAGGTTTTGGCCCGGCCGCCCACCGCAAACTCGGAATTCTGGTAGACCACCTGGTGGCAGGAAGTAAGGAAGAGCGCATCGCGCAAGAAGCCATGGCCGTGGTAGGTGCCCGCGAAAACGTGCTGATTGTGGGCCACCCCTTTGTGGATATCTGGCAGGCCGTCAAGCCCCAGGTGTTAGGCCTGCAGGCCTGGCCCGAAGTTCCCCGCGGGGAAGACTGGAAGAGCGGCATACTGCGGCGTTTCGGCCGGGCGGCAGAGACCCCCGAGGATGTCCGCGCCGGCTGGGATTCCATTCTCAAGAGGGTCAACTCCTACACCGACCTTGAACCAAGTCTCTTAGGGCCGGTAGAACACCTCATTGACTTCGTCACCCTTGATGGGCCAGCAGGCTAGAGCGGGTACAGCCGGTGTGATAAATATCGTCCTGCTCTCCCATAAATTCGTAGGCTTCACATATACCGCCCTCCCCCGGCTTTGACTAAAATTGTGACTGATGGGCTTAAAAGCCTGCGCATCACTCATTCGCCCTTCAACCTCAAAGAGAAGAATTCTTGAAGACCGCATCAGCACCTTCCTCGACCGCCTACAAGGGGTCACCTGCAACCGCTGCACACCTGTCTGTTAGCGCAGACCGCAATATCGCAACCGCTGCACACTTTGGGGGCGTGCTAGGTTGTATTCCCGCGGCCGTCATCTACTACCTCTACCGAGGCCGTGGCCCCTTCACCGAGCAGGAATCTCGTGAAGCTCTCGACTTCACCCTGCTGCCCACTCTGGTTCTGGCCGTCTCTATTATGCTCAGCAACATTCCGGCTATCGGCTGGCTCTTCGGTCTAATCGCTGCCCTGGCCTGGACCTACCTGGCTATCTCAGCTCTAATCGCCGGTGTAAAGGTAACCCGCGGCAACCCCTACCAGTACAAGGGCAATATCCGTCTTTTCAGCAAGCTCACTCGCCGCGGTAAGTAGGTACCCGGGCTGCTAGAACATGAAGGGGACGGTCTGACTCAGCTGAGTCAGACCGCCCCCTTCGTTTCCCCTGGCAGGGCGAGAGTAGTTAGCTGTCGATATCGGGGAGGAGCTCCCGGGTCACCGCGTCGCCCAGCAGGCGCCCCTGGAGGGTGAGCTGCACGCGTCCGCCCGCTCTCGCCTCGGGGTCAATCAAACCCTGCCCCTCAAGCCAGTCCAGGGACGCCCCGATTCGGGCAGCATCGCTACCCTCCAGCAGACGGGAAATGTCTAGGCCGTCAATGACTCTGACCTGCAGCATGATGTCCTCAAACCTACGTGTCTGCTCCCCCAAAACCTCGCGGGCAGCAGCCGGGCTTTGGCCAGCCCGGACTCGGTTGGCATAGGGTACAGGGTGTTTGAGGTTCCACCAGCGGGTACCGTTTACATGCGAGTGGGCGCCGGGGCCAATTCCCCACCAGTCCTGGTTGCGCCAGTAGGCATAGTTATGGCGGGAACGATACTCCGGTGACTTGGCGTAGTTCGACACCTCATACCAGTGGTAGCCAGCCTCATTGAAGATCTGCTCAGCCAGCAGGTACATATCCGCCATCAGGTCTTCGTCGGGCATGATGTAATCGCCCCGCCGAATCTGGGCAGCCAGCTTGGTACCCTCTTCAACGATGAGCGAATAGGCAGAAATATGGTCGGGGGCATACGACACCGCTGCCCGCACCGACTGCTCCCACTGTGCTAGGCTCTCCCCCGGTGACCCGTAAATCAGGTCAACCGATACTTGCAGCCCAACCTCTTTAGCCCAGGCGACCACCTTGGGAACATTCGCCGGAGTGTGGGTGCGGTCGAGCACCTCAAGCACCTCAGGTACTACCGACTGCATACCGAAGGAGACCCGGGTAAAGCCACCGGCCTTCAGCACCTCAAGGTCCTCGCGGGTCACCGAGTCGGGATTAGCCTCGGTCGTTACCTCAGCCCCCTCTTCTACACCAAATAGCTCAACCGCTTCGCGCAGAATCTTCACAAGGTCAGCTGCAGGCAGCTTGGTAGGGGTGCCCCCACCAAAAAAAACAGAGTAGAGCGGGCGGTCAGCGACACCCGACTCTCGCAAAACCTGCCGGGCAAAGCGCAACTCGGCGATGGCGTCCTCGGCATAGGTGCCCAAACCGACCCCATTACCGAAATCCTCGGTGGCGTAGGTATTGAAGTCGCAGTAGCCACACCGTACTGAGCAAAACGGCACGTGTACGTAGAGAGAAAAATCGCGCTCAACGCCGTGGACGGCAGAATCAGCGGGGATTCTGCCGTCCAAGGGGGCCGGAACGCCCAGAGGCTGGGCTGGCATTACTTCTTGCCCTTGTCTTTACCTTCTTCACCGGAAGACAGGGCTGCGATGAAGGCTTCCTGGGGAACCTCAACACGGCCCACCATCTTCATACGCTTCTTACCTTCCTTCTGCTTCTCCAGCAGCTTACGCTTACGCGAAATATCGCCACCGTAGCACTTAGACAGAACGTCCTTACGCATAGCGCGGATATTCTCACGGGCAATAATGCGAGAGCCAATAGCAGCCTGAATCGGCACCTCGAACTGCTGACGAGGAATCAGCTCGCGCAGCTTGCCGGTCATCATCAGGCCGTAGGAGTAGGCCTTATCGCGGTGGGTAATGGCCGAGAAAGCATCAACCTTCTCACCCTGCAACAGAATATCGACCTTGACCAGATCGGCTTCTTCCTCACCGTCAAACTTCCAGTCCAGAGAAGCATAACCGCGGGTCTTGGACTTGAGCTGGTCGAAGAAGTCAAAGACAATTTCGGCCAGGGGCAGGCGGTAGCGCAGTTCCACGCGATCCTGGGAAAGGTAGTCCATGCCGCCCATGGTGCCGCGGCGGGACTGGCACAGCTCCATAATCGCGCCCACAAACTCGTTCGGGGCAATGATGGTGCAGGCCACCATAGGTTCGCGAATGGTAGCTACCTTACCCTCGGGGAACTCGGAAGGGTTGGTCACGCGCTGGGCGGTGCCGTCCTCAGCCACCACATCGTAGATAACGTTGGGGGCAGTAGAAATCAGGTCGAGGTTGAACTCGCGTTCCAGGCGCTCACGCACAATTTCAAGGTGGAGCAGGCCCAGGAAGCCACAGCGGAAACCAAAGCCCAGAGCAGCAGAGGTCTCAGGCTCGTAAATCAATGCTGCGTCGTTGAGCTGCAGCTTATCGAGGGCGTCACGCAGGGCCGGGTAGTCAGAGCCGTCAATCGGGAAGAGGCCCGAGAAAACCATGGGCTTGGGGTCCTCATAGCCACCCAGCTCTTCTGCGGCAGGCTTGTGGGCACCGGTGACGGTATCACCCACACGGGACAGGCGGACGTCCTTCACGCCGGTAATCAGGTAGCCTACCTCGCCCACGCCCAGGCCGTCAGTCGGCTTGGGCTCGGGAGAAATCACACCGATTTCCAGCAGGTCATGCTCGGCGCCGGTAGACATCATCTTAATCTTCTGGCGGGGTTCCAGCCTGCCGTCCACCACACGAACGTAGGTGACCACACCGCGGTAGGAGTCGTAGACAGAGTCAAAAATCATGGCGCGAGCAGGGGCATCAGCCTGGCCCTCGGGCGCGGGCAGCAGCTCAACGATGCGATCAAGCAGCTCGGGTACACCCTCACCGGTCTTACCCGAAACCCGCAGCACATCCTCAGGCTCAACACCAATCAGGTTAGCCAGTTCCTCGGCATACTTATCGGGCTGGGCAGCCGGAAGGTCAATCTTGTTGAGCACCGGAATAATGGTCAGGTCATTTTCCATAGCCAGGTAGAGGTTAGCTAGGGTCTGAGCCTCAATACCCTGAGCAGCATCAACCAGCAGCAGGGCACCCTCACACGCAGCCAAAGAACGGGAGACCTCGTAGGTGAAGTCTACGTGACCGGGGGTGTCAATCATGTTCAGGGCATAGTTGACGCCGTCCACCTCCCAGGGCATACGAACAGCCTGGGACTTAATAGTGATACCGCGCTCACGCTCGATATCCATGCGGTCAAGGTACTGGGCCTTCATCTCGCGCGGAGTAACCACGCCGGTGGCCTGCAGCATGCGGTCCGCCAGGGTGGACTTACCGTGGTCAATATGCGCAATGATGCAAAAGTTACGGATAACGGAAGGGTCAGTGGCCGCCGGTTTGGGCGGGTTGGTCGCCAAGGGTGACACGTGTGTTGGGTCCTTTCACGACTCTCAGAAAGCTCATGGGAGCCTACCGGGTCTCTGACGGTAGAAATCAGTTAACCAGTTTCTCACATTTAGCAGGTGCGTGTCTGCTCGCGCGCCGAGGAGCAGCGATTATTGTAGTGACCATGAAGATCAACATGCGAACCATCCAGCAGGCACTGAACATTGGCCAGCGCATCTACCGGGAATGGAACAAGTACCAGAACCAGAAGAATAAGCAGCAGGGCACCGGCTCCCGCCCCTCTACCGGAAGCTGGAAACAGGGAGGCTACCCCGGCGACTACTTCGGCTCGGTAGCCTTTGATTACTCCCCCGCTCTCGACGGCGACGCAGACCCCGGCGAAGTCGTCTGGGCCTGGGTCCCCTTCGAAGAGGACTACAGTCAGGGCAAGGACCGCCCTGTCCTGGTCATCGGACGCTCCGGTTCTTACCTTCTGGGGCTGATGCTCACCAGCAAGGACCACTCCAACTCCCGCACCGCCGACCCCAACTACCTAGACATCGGCGCAGGCGTATGGGACAAGGAAGGACGCGACTCCGAGGTCAAACTCAACCGGGTAATCCAGCTCAACCCGAACGGTATCCGCCGCGAGGGGGCCATCATGGACCGGGCAACCTTCGACCTCATCGCCGAAGCCTACCGCCGTCGCTAAGAGACTTACCTCAAAGGGGTTACACAGGCTCGCGCTCGCTACGAGCCTGCTCCACCTAACCTGGCAGAGCCTAAGAAAAATTGTTGCTTATATCTCTGCCCTAAGCTGGGGCGGAGCTGATAAAGTTAACCCTTGTGTGTCCGATGGTCATCGGGCACTGCTGACTGGTTGCCATAGGCATCCCCACGCCGCTCAGTCGATGACCGGTCAGCGCAGCCCTCACCGACCAATTAGACAAAAACAGAAAGTTTTTAATCGTGGCTAACATCAAGTCCCAGAAGAAGCGCATCCTCACCAACGAGAAGGCTCGTCTGCGCAACAACGCAATCAAGTCAGATCTCAAGACCTCCATCCGTAAGGTCAACGAGGCAGTTGAAGCTCAGAACGTTGAAGCAGCAACTGAAGCTCTTCGTGCTGCGAACCGCAAGCTGGACAAGGCTGTTTCTAAGGGTGTTCTGCACAAGAAGAACGCAGCTAACAAGAAGTCCGGTCTGACCGTTCTCGTCAACAAGCTTTCCTAAGTTCTATATTCCGGCCCCTCTAGCCGGCGTCTAAGAGCGAAGTGACGCAAGGCCCCGCTCCCTTTCATGGGAGTGGGGCCTTGTGCTTTCTTGCCCTGTTGCTAGTGGGTGCGGGAGGCCTGGGAAATAGCCAGGACGGCTTTTTCTAGGGGGTAGAAAGAGTCAAGATTCTCGCCCTTGAGCTGGGCATCGGTATCGGCCAGCAGGGCAAGGACGCGGGCCAGGTCGGCAGGCGCATACCTGCGAGAATCCCGCTGGGCAGCTTCTACCTGCCAGGGAGCCATCTTAAGGTCGCCCGCCAGCTGGTTGGAGTTACCGCGCACCCCGTGCACTTTGGCAATGTTACGCATGCGGGCGGCCAGAGCACCCAGGATGGGGATAGGGTCGCTCCCGGTATCGATCGCCTGGCGGAGCAATTTAATGGCTTCCCTGCTGTTGCCAGCTACCGCAGCATCGCCCACTTTAAAGGCGGTGACCTCGATGCGGCCGCCAAAGTAGCGGTCGATGGTGTCTACAGTGATGGTACCCGGCTCATCTGCAATGAGCTGGCGGGCAGCCGAGGCTAGTTCTGAGATATCACTGGTTGCTGCCGCAAGAGCTGCCGCTGCGGGCGGGTCAATAGAGCGCTGGGCTGAGCGGAACTCATAAATAACGAAGTCCAGCCGGTCGCGTTCATTCTTAAGGGCCTTACACTCGACCACCGGGTAGGACTTATTCGCCTTGATGGTATCTATGAGCTTTTTACCCCTGTTACCGCCTGCATGGTGCAGTACCACCAGGGTGGAGTCGTGGGGCGCAGCGGCATAGGCAAGAGCGTCCTGCAAGAAGGCGTCGCTCATGGAGGCCACCTGGGTGACCTCCATAATTTTGGGTTCGTCGAAGAGGGAGGGGCTGGCAAGGACGTCTAGCTGCCCGGCCCGGTAATCTTTGGCCGAGAGGCTGGTGAGTTCGTAGCTGCCGTGGGCCTCTCCAAAGAGCTGGCGGAGCCGCTGGGTAGCCCGGGAGGCAAAGTATTCTTCGGGGCCGTAGAGCAAAATGAGCGGTGCAAGCGGAACCGATCGCCAGCCGTTATCTGGCCCAGCTGAGCGGTTGCGGGGTGTGCGTGCCATGTATCCTCCTTGGGTGCCTTTCTATCTTGTCAGATAAAGCGGTTTTGTGCAGGTTTAGCCCGAGGCGGTCACCTCAATCCCCCGGTCACTGGTGGTCAGCGCCAGATGCCCCGAAAGGTCTGTGCGGGCAGCGGAGATAGAACGTTGGTTCAGGAAACTCAAAATATCCTCGTGCGGGTGTCCATAACTGTTACCGGCTCCCACAGGGATGAGCGCTAGGGAGGGGCTGGCTGCGATAATGAGGTCGGTGCCGCTGCCCGCCGAGCCGTGGTGGGCAATTTTAAGGACGTCGGTCGGCATCTGACCCGCCGATTCGGCAAGAAGCCGGTGGACGGCGTCCGCTTCAAGATCCCCCGTGGTAAGCACGGTCAGCGGCCTCTGGCCGGTCTCCCTGGCAGGCAGGGACCAGTGTATGACGAGGGAAGTGTTGTTGATCCAGCTAGAGGAGCCGGTTGCGCCGGGAATTCGCTGGGCCTGCTCCGGGGGCCAGAGCACCCGACCCAGAGGCTGACCGGCTGCCTCGTGCCGCTCTGCGGTAACGGACTCTGCGGGGAAGGCCGAGCCCGCAGCAAGCCGATAGGCAGCTGTTCCTTGCGTGACCGGGGTCTGCTCCCCCTGTCTGCTGTAATGGGGCGACGTCACCAGCGTCGGCTGGGCGAAGTCACTTTGAACCTGTTGTAGTGCCCCATCGTGGTCGCTATGGGCATGGGTTATGAGCACAGCTTCCAGCTGGTCTACCCCGGCCCAGTCTAGGCAGGACTTAAGAGCCGAGTAATCGTCGCCAGTATCGAGAAGGTAGGCCGATCGTTGGCCGGTGCGGATTAGGTGGGCGTCCCCCTGGCCTACATCGCAGGTAATCCATTGCCAGTGGTCAGGGGCCCGGTGAGAAGCCAGCCAACGGTCGTGCAGCAGGAAAACCGCTAAACCTATCACGAGCACTAGGAGGGACAGATTGACGAGGCTTTTATTTCTCCTGCGGTTCACGGCCTGCCCCCTAACAGTCGAGGCAAGCGAGCCTGGGGCAGGGAGCTGAGAGACCTGTCTGCTGAGAGAACCAGCCAGCTAATACCTACAACGGCCAGTAGGGTCAACCCTAGAGTGAGCGGTGAAAGCGCAAGAGATAGCTGGCTTGCAGGTAGCTTGTAGCACCAGGCAGCAACCGCTAGCAGCCCCTGGGTAAGAAGGCCACCGAGATTCAAAAGGGCATCGAGCAGGGGGTTGGCTAGCCCCAGGGCGTAGCCGATAAGGGCTAGTAACCCCAGCACGGTAATGGGTGCTACAAAAGGGGCGGCCAGAAGATTAGCTAGGACCGTATAGGGGTAGATGGACTCAGAAAGTATCAGGATAACCGGTGCGCACCAGAGGCTAGCTGCACAGGGTAGGGCCACCAGATCAGCAAGCAGAAGGGGCACCACCCTGCTGAGAAGACGCGAGATCGCCGGTGCCAGTATCAGGAGCGAAGCTGTAGCCACGACCGAGAGAATAAAGCCGTAGTGGGTGGCAAGGGGCGGCGCTGCCAGAACTAGAGCCATCACGCAGATTGAGAGAAAAGCCAGACGGTAGGCTCCGTGGCCGAGAATCAGACCTAGAGCTCCCAGCAGGCCCATCGTCCAGGCTCTGAGTACCGAACCGTCAAGCCCTACCAGCAGGACGTAGGCTGATGATGCGGCCACTCCGACTGCTATGAGGGCAGGGCGCCGAGGCCACAGCGGGTAGAGCAGACGGTAGGCGACGACAAAAATCAGAGTAATGTTGGCCCCCGAAACAGCTGTCAGGTGCGTTAGACCGGCCACCCTCAAAGATGAAAGAGCCGGTGCAGGCAGTGAACAATCATCGCCGTAGGCCATACCCAGGAGCAGGCCAGCCCGTTCGGCGCCCAGGTGGTCCACGGCCCTATCGCGCAACCCGCTCTTAAGTTCGAAGAGAGGGGCTACAGAAGCCGGTTGCTCCAGTAGGCTCACGGCTCCCTGCAAACGGTAGTAGGTTCCGCTGACCTTCAATTCCCCCACCGCGCTGACAGTGCTCCCCGGAATAAAAAGTTTATCTGTATAGACGCTGAGCGGTACCCGCTGGGCCCAGGTCCTTGAAGCCTGTCTCATCTCCACGGTTTCTACCTGCAACCTATACCCACCCGTTAGAGCAGGTCGGGCCTCAGTTACTTCGGCCGTCACTCGTATTCCCTGCCCGTTCAGAGCCTGCATCAGCTCCCACTGGTGAGGGTAGCCCCTGGCCTGAAGAGCAACAGTCTGTAAGGCAGCGAGCAAACAGGTTAGCGCCAGAGTATATGACACAAAGACCGGTGCCTGGGTCGGTGGACCTTTCACCTTCGCAATACTTTTCCGAACTAAAAGCTGGGCGCCGCACCACGAGCCCAGAGCAAGGCAAGCGAGTAGGACCCCAGCCCAGAGCGCCCACCGGGATCCGGCAAGAATCCACAGGGCGGTAAAACACCAGAGCCCCACAGCAGGCACCACAAGACGGGCATCGGTCAGACGCGGTTGCACCCGCAGATGTTCGGCTCGTTCGGCCTGTGCCTGCTGCCAGCTCCGCCCAGCAGCCAGTACCCTTTTCATACCGTCACCAACGGGCGGAGAGCTTCAAGAGTAGCTGGCCCAATGCCCGAAACCTGGTCCAGCTCATCTACCGAGCTGAAACCCCCGTACTGCTCCCGCCAGCTAATAATCGATGCAGCCAGCACAGGGCCGACCTTCGGCAGGGTCTGAAGCTCCTCTGCGCTTGCCGTATTGATATTCACTAGCCCGGCGGCGTCCGTACCCCGATCTGTACCGAGACCCGTACCCGCTAGACTATGAGCGGCCTCGGAGCCACCCGCCGAACTAGGTGGTTCCTCGCCCTGTACCGGAATATAGATTTGGCTCCCGTCACTGGCCGGGGCTGCCAGGTTAATCGCCGACGTATCAGCATCGTCCCTAAGCCCACCGGCAGCTGTGACCGCATCATTCACCCGGCTCTCAGAACCTAGCTCGTAGACTCCCGGAGTCTGCACCGCGCCGGCAACATGAACCACCACAGGCGCACCTCCCCCCGTGCGTCTCCGCTGAAGTAGCAGCCGCCCCGGTGCTCAGCCCCTGCCCAGCCTCGTCGTCCGGCACCACGGCACCCTCAGAAGGAGCCACAGGAACCGCCGACACAGACGAGCCGCCACCAGAAAACACCACAGGCCACAGAGCAACAAGACCCAAGACAAGGGCAAGAATCACCAGCGCACCCGTAGGCACCCGCCACCGGGTCACCGAAGCCTGTGGGCCAAGACCGGGAGCCTCCGAACCGGAAGACGCCAAAGCACGCTCAAGAAGCGCCCGATGGCGGGGACTCCGGGAGGTGCTCGCAGGATCAGGGCCGTGGCGCCTGCTACGCAAGAGATAATCGGTCTGACTCGGCTGACCTGTATAGACATCGGCAGGTTCAGTTGAAACAGACGGTAGGGTATCAGCGGGGTACCTAGAGTTCTGAGACATGGCCCCAGGCTAAGAGCTTCCGACGATTTAGACCAAGTCCGACGGCACCTGTGGATAAAGCCCCTCCCACCAGCCTGCGGAAATTAGCCCCAGAAACCTCGCAGGTGGTGCACCCGAGTCACAAGATGACGCGACCCAAGCCCCTATCCACAGGGCCTCTGCACCATCTTGAACATAACTCTAGAAAATAACGGCTGCCAGGGCCCCTAAGCCCGCATGGGCAGAGAGCACCGGGGGCAGGGGCGTTAGCACGGCCCCAGAGGCGATAGACCCCAGAGTCTGTTTAAACTCCCGCGCCTGCTCCTCATTACCACTGTAATGGATGGCAACCACCTGCCCCTGGCGCCTAAGCAGGTTGGCTGACTCCCTATCCTTCAGCGGCACATCTAGCGGTAATTCACCGGCCCGCTCGGCGCTGGCCTGTTCGGTCAAAGCCGCAAGCCGTTCAATCGCCTTAGCTGTAGTGCGGGGGCGCTCAACGTAGTGCAGTTTGCCATCAAGCACGGTAGCTACAGGCCGAATCTGAAACATCTGGCCCACCATAGCTAAAGCGGGGCTGACGCGTCCGCCCCGCTTAAGAGCGTCCAGGGTAGGAATAAAGAAAAAGAGCTCGGTAGAAGCACAGAGCTCCTCGGCCAGAGCGGTGGCCTGCTCTAAGTCCTGCTCTCGGGCAAGGAGGCGGTGCAGGCGGAGCACAGGCTCACCCAGCCCCATCGCCAGGTTGAGCGAGTCAACCACCACCACCGGCACATCGACCAGTTGCGCCGCTAAACGGGCCGCATCGCAAGTACCCGACAGCTCCCCCGATAAATGAACCGAAATAATCGCAGAGTAGCCCTGGGCTGCCAGCTGTTCGTAGGCGTCCACCAGGGTACCCGGCGCAACACCGGAGGTCAGCACCTGCTCCCCCTGAACATGAGCTAAAGCGATAGCGGCATCTATCTGATCGGCCGGTAGGTCATTCAAAGCACGGTCGCCCACGGTTACCGGTAGCTCAACTAGACTAAACCCGCCTTCGGCCTTGAGGTGTTCAAGGGTAGCGGCGGGCAGGGCAGCAGATGAATCGGTGACCAGGGCTATAGAACGCACCTCACTACTCTACCTCTTAGCCAAGTGCTTGGAGTGACTCAGTCCATAGCAATCACTCAAAAGATAGAAAAATCGGGTGCCTCTCGCTACGGAAGGAGCACCCGATCATCTCTATCTAGATCTCACTAGATCACGATATTGACCAGCTTGGGGGCACGCACAATGACCTTGCGCACCTCAGCGTCGCTCAGTGCTCGCTGAACGGACTCTGACCCCAGAGCCAGGGCTTCAAGGTCGGCTTCAGAAATATCCTTGGAGACCTCCAGGCGGTCCTTGACCTTGCCCTTAACCTGCACGATTGCAGTGACGGTATCGTCCACCAGCTGGGCCGGGTCGACCTCGGGCCAGCCCGCAGTCAGTACCGGGGTATCGTGGCCGAGCAGATGCCAGGCGTCCTCTGCGGTGTAGGGGGCGTAGAGGGAGAGCAAGATGGCGATGGTCTCAGCAGCCTCGCGGACGGCCGGGTCGGCAGCACCTGCACCGGAGTCAATAACCTTGCGGGTAGCGTTGACCAGCTCCATGGTCTTGGCCACCGCAACGTTGAACTTGCCGTTCTCTACCAGGGCATCGACGTCGTGGACGGTGCGGTGCACCAGCTTGTGCAGGGCAGCGTCGCCGGTTGCGCCGTCCGCCCCCATCTCGCTGGTGACGTCCTGGGCAACGCGCCAGGCGCGGGCCAGGAACTTTTGCATACCTGCGGGGGAAACGTCGGCCCAGTCGACATCGTCCTCGGGCGGGGAGGCGAAGACCATGACGGTGCGGACGGCATCGACGCCGAACTTATCGAGCTGCTGGCCCAGGTCAACACCGTTGCCCAGGGACTTCGACATGGCTTTACCCTGGTTGAGCACCTGGCCCTGGTTCATCAGGGCCTTGAAGGGTTCAGAGTGGTCAATCAGACCCAGGTCGCGGATGACCTTGGTGAAGAAGCGGGCGTAGAGCAGGTGCAGAATCGCGTGCTCAACACCGCCGACGTACATGTCGACCTGGTTCCACTTCTTCATCTGCTCGAGATCAAAAACCGCCTCATCAAAGTTGGGTGAGACGTAGCGCAGGAAGTACCAAGAGGAATCCACGAAGGTGTCCATGGTGTCTGAGTCGCGCTTGGCGTCCTTACCGCAAACGGGGCAGGGAACGGTATTCCAGTCGGTGGCAGCTGCCAGGGGTGACTGACCCTTGGGTGCCAGGTCTTCACCGGCCAGGTTATCGGGAAGCAGGACGGGCAGCTGCTCTTCCGGAACCAGCTGTTCACCGTGCTCTTCACAGTGGATGACGGGGATGGGGCAGCCCCAGAAGCGCTGGCGGGAGAGCAGCCAGTCACGCAGGCGGAAGTTGACCTTGCCGGTGCCTACACCGTTCTCTTCAAGAATCTCAATAGCCTTTGAGATGCCGTCAGCCTTATTCAGGCCATCCAGCGGGCCGGAGTTGATGTGCACACCATCGCCGGTGGTAGCGACGCCGGTTTCTGCCGGGTCGTCCTCACAGGTGTCGAGAACGGTGATGACGGGAATGTCGAACTTGCGAGCGAAGTCCAGGTCGCGCTGGTCGTGGGCGGGAACCGCCATCAGCGCGCCGGTGCCGTAATCGGCCAGGGCGTAGTCAGAGGCCCACAGGGGCAGCTTATCGCCGGTCAGGGGGTTGATGGCATAACGGCCCAGGAAGACGCCGGTCTTCTCGCGGTCGGTGGACTGGCGGTCGATATCCGACAGAACCTTGATCTCTTCGCGGTAGGCTTCCAGGGCTTCCCGCTGGTCGTCGGTTACCAGGTCGAGGGCCAGGTCGGCGTCGGCTGCCACGATGAAGAAGGTTGCGCCGTAGAGGGTATCGGGGCGGGTGGTGAAGACGTCTACGGTGGTGGCGGGCTTGTTGCCGGCAGCCTCAACCTCAAAAGTAACTTCGGCGCCCTCGGAGCGGCCGATCCAGTTGCGCTGCATAGCCAGCACGCGGTCGGGCCAGTGGCCCTCCAGCTCCTTCATGTCGTCCAGCAGTTCCTGGGCGTAGTCGGTGATCTTGAAGTACCACTGGTTCAGAGACTTCTTGGTCACGGGGGTGTGGCAGCGTTCGCACTCGCCGTTGACAACCTGCTCGTTGGCCAGCACGGTCTGGTCCTTGGGGCACCAGTTAACCTGGGAGTACTTACGGTAGGCCAGGCCCTTCTTGTAGAACTGCTGGAAGAGCCACTGGGTCCACTTGTAGTATTCGGGGTCAGAGGTGTGCAGACGGCGGGACCAGTCGGTCATAATTCCGTAGCGCTTGAAAGAGCCGGCCTGGGTCTCGATGTTCTTGTAGGTCCACTCTTTGGGGTGGGTGTTGTTCTTGATGGCTGCGTTTTCTGCGGGCAAGCCGAAGGAGTCCCAGCCGATGGGGTGCAGCACATCGTAGCCCTTTTGCTTCCAGAAGCGGGCGGTGACGTCGCCAATGGCGAAGGCTTCGGCGTGGCCCATGTGGAGGTCGCCGGAGGGGTAGGGGAACATGTCCGCTACGTAGCGGGTTTCCTTGCCTTCTTCGTTGGTGGGTTCAAAAACCTTGGTTTCTTCCCAGTAGGGCTGCCACTTGGCTTCCATGGAGCGGAAGTCCCAGGTGGTTTCGTTCTGTTCGGTAGGTTCTACCTCAGCAGTCACCGTGTTTCCTGTCTGTCGAGTGGTGCTTGCGCTTTTTGGGCGCGCACGAGTCTGAGCTGTCAATAGTTTGCTTCCTAGTGTACCGCGCTTGAGCTTGCTTTGCCCGGTGGCAGTTTGCCCACTGAGAAGTGGGCGGTGAGGCGGTACAGTGGTGGGGGTAGAGAGAAGGAGTCACTATGTCTGCAAGCCCCCACTCGGCCGGTGTTTTTGAGCCGGTACCTCAGCAGGTTCCTGCCGGAACGCGCTACGAGGGCTGGGTTGGCGGCACCTATAGCCGCTGGTGGGTGTATGGAAAGGCGGACGCCGCTCCCCTGGTTTTGGTACACGGCTTTAGGGGCGATCACCACGGCCTAGAAATCATTGCCACCGGCCTGAAGGATTTTTGCGTTTATATCCCTGATCTGCCGGGCTTTGGTAAGACTGCCCCGATTGAGGAGGCTGAGCATGCGGTGAGCACCTATGCTGCCTGGTTGGTTGATTTCATTGAGACCGCTGTGGGCAGCCCGGTGCACCTGGTGGGCCACTCTTTTGGATCGATCGTGAGCTCTTATGCCGCCCTGGTGCGCCCCCATCTCGTACAACGTTTGACCCTGATTAACCCCATCTGCCAGCCTGCCCTTGAGGGGGACCAAAAGGTGATGAGCCGCCTGGCCGAGCTCTATTACGGTGCGGGAGCTGCCCTACCTGCTTCCCTGGGCTTTGCCCTGCTGCGCTCCCGCCTGGTGACCAGATTGAGCAGTGAGTTCATGATGAAAAATCATGACCCCGCCCTGCGCCGGTTCATCAACGGCCAGCACGATACCTACTTCGGTGCCTTTGCCTCCCGCGAGGCGGTTCTACAGGCCTATCGGGCTTCTATCAGTTCCACCGCAGCTGATTTCACCCCGGCCCTGCCGATGCCGGTCCAGCTCATTGTGGCGGAGAAGGACGACCTGGGTACCCTAGAACTCCAGCAGGCCATGGCCCGTAAACTCCAGCGGGGGCGGCTCGATATCATTCCCGAGGTCGGCCACCTGATTCACTACGAGACTCCCCTACGGGCTGCCTCCCTCATTGCTGACTTTCATTCTCAAGACCTAGAGGAGGGCAAGTAGCATGAAACTCTTTATTGATGCCCGTTATACCCGCATCGGTTTTCACGACGGGATTAGCCGCTACACCGCGTCCTTGCTCTTTGCCCTCAAGGAGCTAGCGGACGCCGGTGACCGGCGTCTGCCGGAAGGCCTGGAGCTCACCATGGTGGTGAGCGATGTACGTCAGCTTGAGATGCTCCCCAACCTGCCGTCCGTGCAAATCTGTGCGCCGACGTCCGCCCTGGAATCCACCGCCGCCCTGCAATTCAACCGCTACTCCCCCGACGTGGTCTTCTCGCCCATGCAAACCATCGGGCTGGGTGGGCTGGGCAGGCAGTTCAAGCTGATCCTGACCCTGCACGATTTGATTTACTACTCCTATCCCACGCCGCCGGGTTTCCTCCCTCCGCCGGTTCGGCTGGGTTGGAGGGTCTTCCACACCACCTACGCGCCCCAGCGCTACCTGCTGAACCGGGCGGACGCCGTCGCTACGGTCTCGCAGACCACGGCAGCTTTGATGCGGGAGCACGAGCTAACTACCAATCCCATCACGGTGATACCCAACGCCCCCCAGGCCAAGGATTTTGTGGCCCAGCAGCAGGCACTCGAATTGGCCCCGGCCCGCACCAAAGACCTAATCTACATGGGCTCCTTCATGCCCTACAAGAACGTTGAGACCCTGCTGCAGGCCATGAAGTTCCTGCCGGACTACCGCCTGCACCTACTCTCCAAGGCAGCCCCGGCGCGCCTGGAGGAACTTGCACCTCTCGCGGGAGAAAACGTTGTGTTCCACGGGGGAACCAGCGACGAAGACTACCGCCAGCTGCTAGGCACCGCGGCTGCCCTGCTGACCGCCTCGCGGGAAGAAGGCTACGGGCTGCCAGTGGTGGAGGCCCAGTCGGCGGGCTGCCCCGTGGTGCTGTCGGATATCCCAATTTTCCGGGAGATAGCCCCTTCAGCCCGCTTTGCTGAGACCTGTTCCCCCTTTGCCTTTGCGCAGGCGGTACGCGACCTAGAAGACCGGCAAGCTCAGCAGACCAGCATTGTGAACGGTCTTGCGGACGCCGCTCGCTACACCTGGGAACAGAGCGCCCTCACCCTGCTGGATCTAGCTTCTTCCCTTCATCGGCAGTAGAAGCCTAGCCGCCCCGGCACTTGCCCCCGCTACCCAGGCACCGGGCAGACCTAGAGAATATCGAGCCCGTCGCAGCGTATCTGCACGGGCTCGCTCTTTTTCAGGGCAGCTAGCGAGGCCTTGATGGAGCGCAGGTGGTGGGTGAGTTTGGCTCCCACGGCGTAAGGGAAGAAGATAATGGCGCGGTAGAGATCGCTGTCGGCCTCCCCCTCGTAGTAGCCGGTTGAATCGGCCAGGGGCATGGGGCCGTTGACGCGGGCCTCATCGGGCAGGGTAATAGCCTCCAAAAAGACCTGCACGGCACGCTCACTACCGGTAATGGCGGCGGTGCGGACGGCCGGGGGCAGGCCAATCTCGGCACGCTCGTCTATTTCCCAGAGGGCAAAGCCCATGGGGTCCCAGCGCACCAGGGCTTCAAGAGCTGCGGAGGGGCTTGCCGTGGTGACGACGCGGCCGCCCACGGCAAAGGAGCGTACCAGGGCTGCCGCGTTCAACCAGCGCCGAAGGGCGGTTTCAGGGGCGCGCAGGGAGTCGAACTGAAGCATCCGGTCGGCATCAAGAAGCAGGGCGGCCGCATAACCGCCCTCAGCTACCGGTTCGCCGCCGGGGGTGGCGATGACCAGGGCAGGTTCTGGGCCGATACTGGTTTTGATGTTCTCGCCGCTGGAGGTGATTACCGGAACCCCTGGAAAGGCCCGCCCCAGTTCTTCTGCGGTTCGTAGGGCACCTGCGATACCGGTACGCCAGCGGTTAAACCCGCAGTCAAGACAGTGCCAGTGGTGGGCTAGATGTCCGCACCAGCCGCACTGGGGGGCACTCCCCCCGGCAGGCTGGGTCAGGGGGCCGCGACAGTTATCGCAGCGGGCGGGCATACGGCAGCGCTGGCAGGTCAGAGCGGGAATGTAGCCGGCACGGGCTACTTGAATCAGCACGGGTCCCGTAGCGAGGGCGTCCTTGGCTACGGCAAAAGCTTGGTGGGGTATGCGGGCAATAGCTGCCAGGGGGTCGCGGGCAAGCTGATAGTCGTCGCCGGTGGGCATGACCCGGGGAGTAAGAGACCTGACTAGGACCCGGTCTGCCCCCAGGAAGCTAGCCCAGCGGGTACGGACCAGGCGGGCAGCCTCGCTAGAGACCGCATACCCCATGAAGAGGGCCGCCGTCTTTTCGAGGGTGGCTCGCAGTAGAAGAACATCACGGGCCTGGCAGTAGGGGGCCCGCTGCTCAACCAGGGAAGAGTCCCCGTCGTCCCAGCAGGCAACCAGACCCAGGTTCGCTACGGGAGCGTAGGCGGCTGAACGAGTACCGATCACGATACGCACCTGGCCGCTTTGGGCTTTCAGATAACTGCGGTAGCGGGGGGTGGGCTTATCGTTGGCGGTCAACCACACAAAGGCGCTCTCGTCTACGAGCTCTTCGAGGGCGGCTGCGAGCCGGTCGAGGCTCTTATGGTCTGGTACAACGGCTAAGGCTCCCCTGCCGGTGGAGGCGGTAGCTACCAGGGCGGACGCCAGCAGCTGCTCCCAGCTCCGTTCAGGGTGGGAGGGCAGCACAGCCATCACTGCCCGGGCCTGATGCCCAGCAAGCAAATCCTCACAAAATTCTGCCCCCTGAGCGTAGTCGGTGAAGCCGGTGAGGTCTGGGCAGTCTGGTGTGGGCGCTTCAGCCGGGTCTTCGGACCCTATAAAAGCTTTCTCAACGCTAGCGACCCGCGGGGGTACAGCCAGGCGGAGCACATCGGGCACCAGCCCCGCGTAGCGCTCCGCTAGGGCATCGGCTAATTCAAAGACTTCAGGGGTAACAACAGGCAGGGGCGAAATCACCTTGTGCAGGGGTACCAGGCGGGCGGGGGCGTCCGAATGTTCTACCCGCTTCCGCAGCCAGCCGGTGACCTCTCTTCCCCCGAACTTAACCCGCACCCGCACCCCGGGCTGAGCCTCCTCGTCGAGGGCCGCTGGCACCCGGTAGTCAAAGAGCCTATCGAGGTGGGGCACGTGGGTGTCGATGTGCACGCGGGCAATCGGCAGCTGCACCGCGGCGTCCTCGGCTGCCGTGGAGCCGACCAGGTGCGCATCGGGTATGTCGAATCCCTGCAACAAATCTGGTTGCAGGGATTCGGGGGTGGGTGCCGTTGTCATACAGACATTTTAGCTTAGAGGCCTACAGCCGCCTTGAGTTCGCTGACGCGGTTGGTGCGTTCCCAGGTGAACTCGCGCTCTTCGCGGCCGAAGTGGCCGTTGGCTGCGGTCTTGGCGTAGATAGGACGGCGCAGCTCCAGGTCGCGGATGATGGCCAGCGGGCGCAGGTCGAAGACCTCGCGGATAGCCTGTTCAATCTTGAAGATTTCGACCTTTTCGGTGCCGAAGGTTTCAACGTAGATACCGACGGGGGCAGCCTGGCCAATAGCGTAGGCAACCTGAACCTCGGCACGGTCGGCGAGCCCGGCAGCAACGATGTTCTTGGCAACCCAGCGCATGGCGTAGGCGGCAGAACGGTCAACCTTAGAGGGGTCCTTACCTGAGAAAGCACCGCCACCGTGGCGGGCCATGCCACCGTAGGTATCCACAATAATCTTGCGACCGGTCAGACCAGCATCGCCCACGGGACCGCCCTGAACGAAGCGACCTGCGGGGTTGATGATGAACTTGGCCTGAGACGAGTCAAAGTCGAAGCTGGCCAGAACCGGCTCAATCACGTGCTGCTGAATATCGGCTGCAAGCTGGTCGAGGTCGTAGTCTGCGGTGTGCTGGGTTGAGACCACAACGGTATCAATCATGACGGGCTTGAAGTTCTCGTCGTAGCCCAGGGTGACCTGGGTCTTACCGTCGGGGCGCAGGTTGGGCAGGGTGCCGTCCTTGCGTACCTTGGTCAGCTGCTCGGCCAGGCGGTGGGCAACGTAAATGGGGGCGGGCATAAGCACTTCGGTCTCGTTAGTGGCGTAACCGAACATGATGCCCTGGTCGCCTGCGCCCTGGCGATCCAGGTCGTCAGCTGCGGTGCCCTGGCGGGCTTCGAGGGAGTTGTAAACACCCGAGTTAATGTCGGGTGACTGCTCGCCAATCGATACAGATACGCCACAGAATTCGCCGTCGAAGCCGTGGGTAGATGAGTTGTAGCCGATGTCGAGGATGGTCTTACGCACGATACTGGGGATGTCGACGTAACCGTTGGTGGTCACCTCACCCGCTACGTGCACTTGGCCAGTGGTAACCAGGGTTTCAACCGCTACGTTAGAGAGCGGATCAACGGTCAGCAGGGCGTCCAGAATTGAGTCAGAAATCTGGTCACAAATCTTGTCGGGGTGGCCCTCGGTCACGGACTCACTGGTGAATAAACGAAGATGATTATTTTCAGTCACGGTTTTTACTGTACTTCTCTCGGCTCGGTGGGGCTACTTGGTGAATGATTGTTGAATTCTTGCGCTATATGACGAAGTATTGCGCGGGAGACGTCGAGCTTGCTGCCCTGGAGGGGTACCTCGCGGTCATTCTGGCCCGAGAGCAGGGTAATAGTGTTGCTATCGGCTCCAAACCCCTGGGTTTCGCTCACGGTGTTCACCGCCAGGTAGTCGCAGCCCTTGCGCGCCAGCTTGGCGCGGCCGTAGTTGAGCGGGCTGGTGGTGGCATCCCCGGTCTCGGCGGCAAAACCAACGATAGTGTGGGGTGCTCGCTGCGGGTTTTCCTCGCGGTAGAGCACGGCTTCTTTGAGGACGTCAGGGTTGCGCACCAGCCTAATCACGGGGTCCTGGCCGGGGTCGTCCGTCTTTTTAATCTTGGCGTCCGCGTACTCTACCGGCCTGAAGTCGGCCACCGCCGCGGTCATAATCAGGACGTCAGTGGCTGCCAGGTGCTCAAACACGGCTTCGCGCAGCTGCAGGGCACTTGATACCCGGGTGACCCGGTGCAGGTTACCCGGTATCTCAACCTCCACATGAGCTGCAATGAGGTGTACCTGGGCGCCGAGTTCGGTAGCGGCAGTAGCAAGGGCGATGCCCTGCTTGCCCGAGGACCGGTTGCCCAAGAAACGCACAGGGTCAAGGGCTTCTCGGGTACCGCCGGCTGTAATGAGCAGGCGCTGCCCAGCTAGGGGCAGCCCACCTGCCTCAACCGACTGGCCCTCCCCCACGGCGTCCTGATTCCACCCCAAAAGGGATAGGGCCTGGGCATAGATGTCCTCAGGTTCAGGCAGGCGCCCCACCCCGGAGTCGGGGCCGGTCAGACGACCCACGGCAGGCTCAATAATGTGGTAGCCGTAGGATTTCAGGGTCGCTACGTTGGCCTGGGTAGCCGGGTGCTCCCACATTTGGGTGTGCATCGCCGGCGCTAGAATGACCGGGGCGTGAGTGGTCAGCACGGTTGCGGTCAGCAGATCGTTAGCCCGCCCAGCCGCTAAACGGGCCATGAGGTCGGCTGTCGCCGGGGCAATGATTACAGCGTCAGCCCGCTCAGCCTGCTGCACGTGATTGACCTCGGGAACCCGCTCAAAGACGTCCACCGACACCGGGTTGCCACTCAGGGCTTCAAGAGTAGGCTGCCCCACAAACTTAAGGGCAGCCTCGGTGGGCACCGCAATAACCTCGTGCCCGGCCTTACCAAAAAGACGAAGGAGCATTGCCGCCTTATAGGCAGCAATGCCCCCTCCAATGCCAATAACAACTCGCATGAGCTACTGCAGATTAGGCCTGATCTGCATCTTCAGCGTCGACGTATTCAACGAAGGGCTCGTCGATGTAGAAGTCGCCACCGGCCAGGAATGCGCTGGGCTCATCCTCGTGCAGCAGGGTGCCGTTTTCATCGAACTGGCCATCAGTAATATGGCGGGCCTCAATCAGGCCTTCGTTGATTTCACGCATAGCCACAGAGAGCGACTTCTCGTTGGGCTCAGAATCTACCAGGGGGCCTACGTGATCATACAGGTTCTCGTGAAGCTGTGAGTAGTAGGCGTTAATCTGGCGAGCACGGCGAGCACCAAAAATCACCAGACCGTACTTCGACTCAGCTTTTTGGATCAGAGCGTCTGCGCTGGGATTGATGATACCTTCATCGTTGTGTGCGTTTGCCACGTAAGACTCCATCTTGACTGTGCTTGCTCACCACCGGGTCTACCGGTGGCATAAAACTCTACCTATACTATCGGTCAACCGTTTTTTTGTCACGCAAAAGGGCGGCGGTGCAGGGGTGATATTCCCCTAAACCGCGGCCCTAGCGACTTCCTGGGTTACTTGCGGTGAGCACCCATGAGACGCACGATTTCTTCCGCCGCTTCTGCCACGGTTTCGTTGATGACGGTGTAATCAAACTCGGGCTCAGCAGCCAGCTCAATCTTGGCGGTATCGAGGCGAGCCTCCTGCTCCTGCGGGGACTCAGTTCCTCGACCAATGAGGCGGGATACCAGCTCGTCCCAACTGGGAGGAGCCAAGAAAATGAGCTGCGCTTCGGGCATGGTGTTGCGTACCTGGCGGGCACCCTGCAGGTCGATTTCAAGTAGGACGTGCTTACCGGCGTCCAACTGCTTCTGCACCATGGAGCGGATCGTGCCGTACTTGTAGGAGTTGTGCACGGTGGCCCATTCTAGCATCTGACGGTTCTTTACCATCGACTCAAATTCTTCGTCTGAGACGAAGTAGTAGTGCACGCCGTCCTCTTCGCCTGGGCGGGGGTCGCGGGTAGTGGCGGAGACAGAGAACCACACCTCGGGGTAGTGCTCACGAATGTAAGCAGAAACGGTTCCCTTGCCAACGGCGGTGGGGCCAGCTAGCACGGTCAGTTTAGGTGCGGCGGTCTGTTCAGCCATGGTTTCCCTTATCGGTCGAGAAGATTGATGAGTGCCTTGCGCTGGTGGATACCAAGACCACGCAGACGGCGGGACGCAGCAATGTTCAGTTCGTGCAAAATGTTCTCGGTACGAACCTCGCCCACACCCGGCAGGGAGGTGAGCAGGTCGGTTACCTTCAGTCTAGCGACTGCTTCGTCAGTTTCGGCGCGCTTGAGAACTTCTGCAATAGTAATCTGCTTGTTCTTAACGGCGTCCTTGATTTCGGCGCGGGTGACGCGGGCCTTCTTGGCCTTTTCGCGGGCGGCGGCGCGCTGTTCTTCTGTGAGGGGCTGAAGAGGCATAATTGTTGTCCTTCTGTGCGAGATGCCGTGTAAGGCAAAAGGGGTGGGGTGTGTTGGAATAAACAAGCAACCGAGCAGCTTTGCTCATTCTTGGGGGTTGTTGCTTATCTATTTGCGAACCAACAATTACAAAATACCATGTCAGAAACGGTTATGGAAGATAGTTACCCGTCGGTAACCTCTTTTAAAGAAAAATGGTGGGAATTTGTTTCAAATTCCCACCATTTTTGTTGGTCAAGACTCTACCGGGCGTTTACAAGCTCGTCACAAGCCTTTTCAGCAGCCTGACGCAGACCCTGGGCGGACGGTCCCGCCGCCAGCACACCTCGGCTCGAGTTCACCAGAACTTGGTTCTCGATACCGGCAAAAACGGTATAGAGGTCCTGGGCCGTAGCTCCCTGGGCGCCGAAACCCGGTGCCAGAATGGGCCCGTTGAAGGTTGAGAGGTCAATCTCTAGCTTCTGCAGGGCATCGGCAACGGTTGCGCCTACTACCAGACCGCAGGGGCCCATGACCTCCCACTGGCGCTGGTCGTTCTCGGCACGGGCTGCGGCGATGATCGATGCGGCAACAGATGAGGTACCGCCCATATGCTGTACGGTCTGCCCCTCGGGGTTCGAGGTCAGCGCCAGCACGAAGGTGCCCCGGTCATTGCGGTCGGCCAAATCAAGGGCCGGGCGCAGGGACTCAAAACCCAGGTAGGGGCTCAGGGTCACTGAATCGGTGCCCAGCGGTGAGGTCTCCCCTAGCCAAGCGTCCGCATAGGCTGCCATGGTCGAGCCGATATCGCCGCGCTTGGCGTCGGCAACAACCAGAACACCGGCGTCCGCAGCATCCCGCTGCAGTTGCTCGAGGGCAGCAAGACCCGCCGAACCGTGGCGCTCAAAGAGCGCCACCTGGGGCTTGAGGGCTGCGGCTACCTGGCCGCAGGCCTCAAGCACGGTCGAGGCAAAGGTGGTTAAGGACGCCGCGGTGTCGGGCAGCCCCCAGGCATCGAGCAGAGCGGGGTGGGGGTCAATGCCCACGCAGAGGGGGCCCTTCTCCCCCATGGCCGCAGCCAGGCAATCACCAAAACCGCGTGACATTAGGCCTCCCGAGCTTTCAGGGCAGCCTCAATGGAGGCGCCGTGTTCCTGCAGGCTCATGACGTCCCAGCTGTATTCGCGCAGGGCGTTAATACCCTGAACGGCTGCACCAAACTCAGAGACGGTAGTCATCACGGGGCAGCCTACCGAGGTAGCCGCGGCGCGGATCTCGTAGCCATCGCCGCGGGCCTGACCGCCGGAGGGGGTGTTGAAAATCAGGTCGATGTCGCCATCGCGCACCATATCAACGATGGAGCGCTCCCCGTCCTTGGTTTCTGCAATCTTGGGGACGACCAGGGACTCCACCCCGTTGCGGCGCAGAACGTCTGCGGTACCGCCGGTGGAGACAATCTCGAAGCCCAGCTGCTGCAGCATCTTTACGTAGATGATGGAGTTGCGCTTGTCACGGTTAGCTACAGAGACGAAGACCTTACCCTCGGTCGGCAGCTTAGAACCTGCAGATGCTTCAGCCTTAGCGAAGGCGGTATCGAAGTGGCGGTCCAGGCCCATGACCTCACCGGTTGAGCGCATTTCGGGGCCGAGCAGGGAGTCAACCACGATGCCCTCGGGGGTGCGGAAGCGGCTGAAGGGCAACACAGCTTCCTTGACCGCGATGGCGGTTTCGACAGGCAGGGTGGCGCCGTCCATGGTGGCGGGCAGGTAGCCTTCGGCCTTGAGATCTGCAATGGTCTTGCCGGTACCGATCAGAGCCGCTGCCTTAGCCATCTGTACGCCGGTTGCCTTTGAAACAAAGGGGACGGTTCGAGAAGCACGGGGGTTAGCTTCAATTACGTAGAGAATTTCAGAAGCTACAGCGAACTGAATGTTGATCAGACCGCGTACGCCCACGCCGGCGGCAATCTTGTAGGTTGCCTCCTTGACCTGCTCGATGACGTCCGGGCCCAGGGTGATGGGGGGCAGGGTGCAGGCGGAGTCGCCCGAATGAATACCGGCCTCTTCGATGTGCTCCATGACGCCGCCCAGGTAAAGCTCTTCGCCATCAAAGAGGGCGTCGACGTCGATTTCGACGGCGTCCTCAAGGAACTTATCGATCAGAGCGGGCTGGGAGGGAGAAACCTCGGTAGCGTTCTCCAGGTAGCGGGCCAGCTGGGCTTCGGAGTAGACGATCTCCATGCCGCGTCCGCCCAGAACGTAGGAGGGGCGCACCAGCACGGGGTAGCCGATTTCGTCCGCAATCTTCTTGGCGTTCTCGAAGGTGTAGGCGGTGCCGTTCTTGGGGGAAATTAGGCCGGCTTCTTCCAGCACGCGGGAGAATTCGCCGCGGTCTTCAGCCAGGTCGATAGCCTCGGGTGAGGTGCCCAGAATCGGGATGCCAGCGGCCTTGAGTTCCTGAGCCAGCTTGAGCGGGGTCTGGCCACCGAGCTGCACGAAGACGCCCAGCAGGCCACCGGTACGACGCTCAGCCTCAACGATTTCGAGCACGTCTTCCAGGGTAAGGGGCTCGAAGTAGAGGCGGGTAGAGATGTCGTAGTCGGTTGATACGGTCTCGGGGTTGCAGTTGACCATGACGGTCTCGTAGCCGGCCTCGCGCAGCACCATGGAGGCGTGGACGCAGGAGTAGTCGAACTCGATACCCTGGCCGATACGGTTGGGGCCGGAGCCCAGAATCATGATTGAGGGCTTCTCGTGGTGGGCTACCTCGTCCTCCTGGTCGTAGGAAGAGTAGTGGTAGGGGGTAAAGGCCTCAAACTCGGCGGCGCAGGTGTCGACGGTCTTGAATACGGGGCGGATGTTCAAGGCGTGGCGGATACCGCGCACCACTGCCTCGCTCATACCGAGAATTTCACCGATCTGAGCGTCGGAGAAACCGTGACGCTTGGCCAGGCGCAGGGTGCGCTCATCCAGGGTCTTAGAGGCGGCGATTTCTGAGGCAACCTCGTTGAGGAGCACCAGCTGGTCGAGGAACCAGAGGTCAATGGCGGTTGCCTCGTGCATCTGCTCGACGGTAGCACCAGCCAGCAGGGCTCGCTGGACCTGGAAAATACGGTCGGTGGTAGCGGTCTTGCTCTGCTCAATCAGGGCGGCCAGTCCGTCCGCACCGAGTTCGGGGTTGTCGAAGCGGAAGGTTGAGCCCTTCTGCTCCATGGAGCGCATGGCCTTCTGCAGGGCTTCGGTGAAGTTGCGGCCCAGGGCCATGGCCTCGCCCACCGACTTCATGGTGGTGGTCAGGGTGGGATCCGCTGCCGGGAACTTCTCGAAGGCAAAGCGGGGAACCTTGACCACGACGTAGTCGAGGGTGGGTTCGAAGGAGGCCGGGGTCTTCTGAGTGATGTCGTTGGGGATCTCGTCCAGGGTGTAGCCCAGGGAGAGCTTGGTGGCGATCTTTGCAATCGGGAAGCCGGTTGCCTTTGACGCCAGAGCGGACGAGCGGGACACGCGGGGGTTCATCTCGATGACGATGACGCGGCCGGTTGCCGGGTCGATGGCGAACTGGATGTTACAGCCGCCGGTGTCAACGCCGACCTCGCGAATCACGTTGATGGCGATGTCGCGAAGCTTCTGGTACTCGCGGTCGGTGAGGGTGAGAGCGGGAGCTACGGTGATGGAGTCACCGGTGTGTACGCCCACGGGGTCGAAGTTTTCGATGGAGCAGACGACAACCACGTTATCGTTCTTATCTCGCATCATTTCCAGCTCGTATTCCTTCCAGCCCAGGATGGATTCTTCGAGCAGGACCTCGCTGGTGGGGCTGTACTGGATACCGGCACCGGCGATGCGGTGCAGGTCTTCTTCGTTGTAGGCCATACCCGAGCCCAGACCGCCCATGGTGAAGGAGGGGCGTACGACCATGGGGTAGCCCAGTTCCTTGGCGGCTTCGAGGGCTTCTTCCATGGTGTGCACGATGACGGAGCGGGCAGATTCGCCGCCGGCACGCTCAACGACGCCCTTGAAAGCCTCGCGGTCTTCGCCCAGGTTGATAGCTTCGATGTTGGCGCCGATGAGCTCTACGCCGTACTTGTCGAGAATGCCCTGCTCATCGAGGGAGATAGCCGCGTTGAGGGCGGTCTGGCCACCGAGGGTGGGCAGAATGGCGTCGGGCTTTTCCTTGGCAATAATCTTTTCGATGACCTCGGGGGTAATCGGTTCGATGTAGGTGGCGTCGGCGAACTCGGGGTCGGTCATGATGGTGGCCGGGTTGGAGTTGACCAGAATGACGCGCACGCCTTCTTCTTTGAGAACGCGCAGGGCCTGAGTGCCCGAGTAGTCGAATTCGGCGGCCTGACCAATGACAATCGGGCCAGAACCGATGACGAGGATTGAGTTGAGATCGTTACGCTTCGGCATGGTTCGGTGTCCTTAGTTCTTCTTCTCGAGCATGAGATCGATGAAACGGTCAAAGAGGTAGGCAGCGTCGTGGGGGCCAGCGGCTGCTTCGGGGTGGTACTGCACCGAGAAGGCGGGAATGTCGAGGCAGCGGAGGCCTTCGACCACCTGGTCGTTGAGGCCCACATGGGAGACTTCGACTCGGCCGAATTCTTCGTTGGGGGCAGTGACGGCGCCGTCCAGCGGGGCGTCTACGGCGAAGCCGTGGTTCTGGGCGGTGATTTCTACCTTGCCGGTGGTGCGGTCCATGACGGGCTGGTTGATACCGCGGTGGCCGAAGGGCAGCTTGTAGGTACCGAAGCCCAGGGCACGGCCCAGCAGCTGGTTGCCGAAACAGATACCGAAGAAGGGAGTGCCGGTGCGCAGGACGGACTGCAGGAGCTGGACCTGGTCGTCCGCGGTTGCGGGGTCACCGGGGCCATTGGAGAAGAAGACACCGTCGGGGTTGAGGGCGGTGATGTCTTCGAAGGTGGCGGTTGCGGGCAGCACGTGCACGCGGACGCCGCGCTCGGCAAAGCGCTTCGGGGTCATTGCCTTGATACCCAGGTCGAGGGCAACCAGGGTGGCCTTGACGTCGCCGTCCCAGCCCTGGTCAGCGGGCTCTACGATGTAGGCCTCTTCAATAGAAACGGAGTCAGCCAGCTTCTGGCCCTTCATTTCGGCTGCTGCCTGTACTTGGGCAACCAGGTCTGCCAGGGGAAGCTCGGCGTCCGCCCCGGTGAAGATACCGGCACGCATGGAACCGGCGCTGCGCAGGTGGCGGGTCAGGGCGCGGGTGTCGATGCCCTGGATGCCGACGATTCCCTGCTCTACCAGTTCCTCGTCGAGGGAACGCTCAGAGCGCCAGTTAGAGGGGCGGCGGGCGGCGTCGCGTACGGCGTAACCTGCAACCCAGATTTTGCGGGATTCGGCGTCCTCGGTATTGACGCCGGTGTTGCCGATATGGGGTGCGGTCTGAACCACGAGCTGCCCCGCGTAGGAGGGGTCGGTCAGGGTTTCCTGGTAGCCGGTCATGCCGGTTGAGAAGACCGCTTCGCCAAGAGTCTTGCCGGTGGCGCCGTAGCTTTCGCCGCGGTAGAAGGTACCGTCTTCAAGGACGAGTACTGCTGCACGTGGGGTGGGTGCTGGGTGGGACATTCACACACTTCCTGTTGGTTGGTGTAGTCACCTGCAATCAGCAGGTGGAAACTTAGGGTCGGGCCAGGGTGTCGTGGCCGACGGTTGCCTGGGGCGCGATAGCTGCAACGGCATCGAGAATTGATTTTTTGTCAGCCGCATAGCGGGTGCGGAAGCCGGTATCGACGGGGTTGCCGTTGAGTGACCAGGAGAGGACGGCCAGGCCGTCTTTCTCGACGAACTTACCGTTAATACCGGCTTCGGTGCGCACACCGATAATGTCGTTGGCGGGAATCCAGATATCTTGGGAGCCGTTGCGCATGATGATGACAGCGTCCTCGTAGACGAAGAAGACGCCGCTTGATTTCACGCCTAGGGTGTTGGTGGCGATACGGTCGAGCCAGTCCCCCATAACGGTAGTGGCAACATAGGTGCCGGGTACCGCAAGCAGGGATTCGGCGTCGTCGTAGCGCTCAGGCACATCGAGCAGGGTGCCGGTGTGAACCTGACGCTGCTTCCTACTCTTCCAGCCCTGCCACATAGCCCAGAAGATGAGGGCGGCAACAAGGACCAGAATCAGGGTGGGAATTAGCTTGTCAGACACGGGCACTCTCCTAGCGGGTTACTTAGCGGACGGGGTGTTCAGTGTACCGTCGAGAACGGTGGGGCGACCGCCGAAGAAGGTGGCTATGACCGCGCCGGGCACTTCCAGGCCCCGGTAGGGGTTGTTCTTGCCCTTGGTGGCCTGGGCGGCGGGGTCGATGACGCGGGTTGCGGCGGGGTCGACCAGCACCAGGTGAGCGGGCTCCCCCGCTTCAAGCGGACGCCCCTGGTCGGCTGCTAGGCCGATTTCGGCGGGCTTGGTGCTCATGATGCGGGCAACGTCGGCCCAGGTGATGTAGCCGGTATCAACCAGGGTCTTCTGGATGATAGACAGTGCCTGTTCAAGGCCGGTCATACCGTTGGCGGCACAGGCCCACTCGCAGTCCTTGGATTCGGCGGGATGAGGTGCGTGGTCGGTGCCGATGATGTCGATGATGCCGTCGGCAACTGCCTGACGCAGGGCCAGCACGTCCTCTTCGGTGCGCAGGGGCGGGTTGACCTTGTAGACGGGGTCGTAGGTGCGCACCAGCTCATCGGTCAGCAGAAGGTGGTGGGGGGTAACCTCAGCGGTTACCTTGATGCCGCGTTCCTTAGCCCAGCGCACGATTTCAACGGAACCCTTGGTTGACAGGTGGCAGATGTGCAGGCGGGAACCAACGTGTTCAGCCAGCAGCACGTCGCGAGCGATGATGGATTCTTCAGCAACAGCGGGCCAGCCAGCCAGACCCAGTTCTGCTGACACCTTACCCTCGTTCATCTGGGCGCCTTCGGTCAGGCGGGGCTCCTGGGCGTGCTGGGCGATAACGCCGTTGAAGGTCTTCACGTATTCCAGGGCTCGACGCATCAGGGCCGGGTCCCAGACGCACATGCCGTCATCTGAGAAGACGCGCACCTGGGCGCGGGATTCAGCCATAGCCCCGATATCTGAGAGGCGCTCCCCTGCCAGACCCACGGTAACAGCACCGATGGGCTGAACCTTGACCCAGCCGGAGTTCTTACCCAGCTCGTAGACCTGTTCCACCACGCCGGCAGTATCGGCGACGGGGTTGGAATTAGCCATGGCGAAGACGGCGGTGTAGCCGCCCAGGGCTGCGGCACGGGTGCCGGTTTCGACGGTTTCTGCGTCCTCCTGGCCGGGTTCACGCAGGTGGGTGTGCAGGTCGACCAGGCCGGGCAGGGCAATAAGCCCCTGGGCCTCGACGACCTGGGCGGAAGCGTCCTCAAGGTTCTCGCCAATTTCAGCGATGAGGCCGTCCTTGATCAGAATATCGGCGGTTTTCTCACCTAGCAGTGAGGCGCCCTTAATGAGGTAAACAGATTCAGGCATTGTTTCTCTTTCGTCCAGGGCTTAGGAGCCGGGGTAGAAGTCGTGAGAGGAGCCGCCAGTCATGAGCAGGTAGAGCACCGCCATGCGTACGGACACGCCGTTAGTCACCTGGCGTAGCACCCAGGAGCGCGGCGAATCTGCTGCTTCGGCGCAGATTTCGAGGCCGCGGTTCATGGGGCCGGGGTGCAAGATAGCGGTTTCGTGGGCGGACGCGTCGAGGCGGGCAAAGCGCTCGGGGGTAAGCCCCCACAGGCGGGAGTATTCCTCGGACGAAGGGAAGAAGGCCGCGTTCATGCGTTCTTTCTGGATACGTAACATCATCACCGCGTCAACCCCCGATTCGATGGCGTCATCGAGGTTGTAGTAAATCTCTACCGGCCAGTTTTCGATATCTACCGGGAGCAGGGTGGGCGGGGCAACGAACTTGACGGTTGCTCCCAGGGTGTGGAGCAGCCAGAGGTTGGAGCGAGCCACGCGGGAGTGCAGGATATCGCCCACAATCGCTACCCGCAGACCCTCTAGGGTGAGGCCGCGGGTTGTGACGCCTTCAACCTGGGCCTTGAACTGGCGCAGGGTCATGGCG
>NZ_SPQC01000119.1 GCF_004569295.1 Rothia nasimurium | reverse complement strand
GACAAGTACACGGTGTGCGTTCGGTAATGCAGCACAGCGCTCAACAATGCCCTGCGTTTTTCGCGAGCCAGCGACTGCAAGCGTGAGATGATTACCCATGCGCGAACTTGACGGCATCAAGTATATAAGCTGGTGAAACAATATTTTTCTTTGAGGCCGAAATCCGAAGCGCAGCTTCGGTCTTCTCACGGCTCATCCATTTTAGTAAATCTGCCTTATCGGTTATTCCAAGAATCTCACGAAGCAGAGTTTCATCATTGTGATGGATTAACTGCGGTTCGAGGGTTACGCCGAGGCTGACTTCACCAATGAAAAGTTCACGGACTCCATTTTTTAACCACTGACTGACCCCAGCGCGAAGTTCGCTCGGATCGATGCCGTCGTTATCACGAAGTGCAATAA
>NZ_SPQC01000118.1 GCF_004569295.1 Rothia nasimurium | reverse complement strand
TTCTTATAAAAAGAACCTATAAGCATAGCTACTAATAAAAATTCAATTGCCTTTTCATCACTAAAACCTATGGTATGGTTTTTAAGATAAAGCATGACAGCAGGGATAACAGCACATGCTCCATTTGTTGGCGCTGTTACGACTTTTGCTCCGCTAGCATTTTCTTCAGCAATCGCAATAGCATATAAAGAAATAAAATCTATAATGCCCATAGGATCAGCTGTCATCGCTACTCTTTCTTTAAGCCCTTTAGCTCTACGTTTTAAATGAAGTTTTCCAGGCAAATAATCTTCATTCGGGTGCGTACCATTATAATACACTTCTTGCATCACTTCCCAAATTTCAAGACAATAAGCACGAATTTCCTCTCTAGTGTGAAATTGCAATTCATAACGATAGGAA
>NZ_SPQC01000117.1 GCF_004569295.1 Rothia nasimurium | reverse complement strand
GTCTACATCATTGAGGATGACTATTTGGCGGATTTCGATTCTAGTCATAGCCTACCTTTACACTATCTTGATACAGATAATCGTGTCATCTATATAAAATCTTTTACACCGACACTCTTTCCTGCCCTCCGAATCGGTGCAATCAGCCTTCCTAACCAGCTACGTGATACCTTCATCAAACATAAGAGTCTAATCGACTACGATCCCAATCTTATCATGCAAAAAGCTCTCTCGCTCTACATTGATAACGGCATGTTTGCACGGAACACACAGCATCTTCATCTTATTTATCACGCTCAGTGGAATAAAATAAAAGATTGTTTAGAGAAATACGCTTTGAACATCCCGTATCGAATTTCCAAAGGGAGCGTGACCTTTCAGCTAAGCAAGGGGATTCTTTCTCCT
>NZ_SPQC01000116.1 GCF_004569295.1 Rothia nasimurium | reverse complement strand
GACCGGCAATGAGTATCATTTTTTTCATTTTTTTCCTTTGTTTTTAACCAAAATTATTCCACCAAAAATAATGCCTATTATACCTAAAAAAACCATAGCACTTGGTAAATCATCACCCAAAATTATACCCACTACCATACTAAAGACTACATCAAGATAGCTTACACCTGCTACAACACCTGCTTGTTTGGCTATGCCATAAGCTTTGGTTACATGAATTTGATAAATAGTGCCCAAGGCTCCCATGACAGCAATGATAAGCCAAGCTGTAAGGCTAGGCATGACAAAAGGTGCTAAAATAAAATCCAAATGCAAAGAATCAAGATGTTTTGGCTCAAAAAATTCTGCACCTATCATAGAGATTAAAGGCATTAAAGCCCCCAAAAGGATAAAAGAAAATGCAAT
>NZ_SPQC01000115.1 GCF_004569295.1 Rothia nasimurium | reverse complement strand
CTTCTTTGCTTTATTTTAGTTTGTATTTTAATTTTTTTAAAAGTGAAGCAAAAAGAATTTGCTCTTATTTCCTATACTATCGCGACCATTTTCACCGCACTTTTAATTTATTCTGTATTTCTCACTATCAATCAATTCACAACCCAAGCTAGTCTTAGCAAACTTACCTTTTCTAGAGATTTAAGACATGAAAGTTTTATTATTACAGGAAGAGTGCAAAATCTTACCAAATTTAATATTCGTAAATGCTATTTAATGCTAAGTATACTAAATAAAAAGCGAGTTGGAGGTGAAATTTTCAATGATAAAAATATCCGTAACGCTAAAATGCAAAATACAAGTGTTTCTTATACTATAGAAATCATAGACACACTCCCGGGTAATACCTATAAAGAATTTAGAGCT
>NZ_SPQC01000114.1 GCF_004569295.1 Rothia nasimurium | reverse complement strand
CGGCTCCACCACGCCGCGCGAGACCAGCAGGTCGAACGCGGCGACCACGGTGTTCTTGGCATAGCGGTGCAGTTGCGCCAGCTCGCGCAGCGAGGGCAGCTTGTCGCCCGGCCGGTACACGCCGTCGTCGATCTGCTGGCCGATCAGGTCCGCGAGCCGTTCCGCGATGGGGGCCTGGCGGCTCCGCGCGCTGGTGGGGGTCTGGGCCATGGCGGCCTCCGTTCATGTTGCAGTGCGATGGTACTGTTCGCGCAAACTGTACCTTTCTCAAAGGGTACAGTCTGCCTACAGGCCGGCGACCAGATTCTTGACTCCAGGAGATGCCTTCCATGGTTGCCGACTCGCGACTGCCCCAGTTCCGTTCCCTCACCCCCGCACAGCGCCGGGACTTCCTCATCGACGCCTGC
>NZ_SPQC01000113.1 GCF_004569295.1 Rothia nasimurium | reverse complement strand
AGACGCGCTAGCTTGAGGTGCTAGTCCTCGTATTAGAGGGTGGGGGTTCAAGTCCCCCCTCGCGCACAAGAAAATCCCATGTGGGACACAGAAAAAACCGGCTCCTGTCAACAGGGGCCGGTTTTTTTGTTGACAGGAACCCTGCTGAGGTGGTTTGAATCGGGAATTTTGAGCGCTAGTCCGTAGGGGAGTGCTTGTCTGGATAGTCATCTAATGTTTGGGTGTGATGGAGCTTATGCCGCCAATGCCCCTTTCTGGTTTGCGTGCGCGAGAAGCGCCCGGTATAGTAATAACTCGTTCCCAGCACGGCTTCAGTTGAAGAAGTGCAAGACACCTTGCGCGGGTGGCGGAATAGGCAGACGCGCTAGCTTGAGGTGCTAGTCCTCGTATTAGAGGGTGGGGGTTCAA
>NZ_SPQC01000112.1 GCF_004569295.1 Rothia nasimurium | reverse complement strand
CTTGTGACCTCACCCTTATCAGGGGTGCACTCTAACCAGCTGAGCTATAGGCCCTTAATAAATGGTGGAGAATAGCGGGATCGAACCGCTGACCTCCTGCGTGCCAAGCAGGCGCTCTCCCAGCTGAGCTAATTCCCCATAAACAATTAGCTTTATCATCAATCTTTGAAATCTAAACAAGAATCAATTGAGTTTATAATGAAGTAATAGTTGTGAGACTTATTACTTTGTACTCTAGAAAGGAGGTGATCCAACCGCAGGTTCTCCTACGGTTACCTTGTTACGACTTCACCCCAGTCGCTGATTCCACTGTGGACGGTAACTAGTTTAGTATTCCGGCTTCGAGTGAAATCAACTCCCATGGTGTGACGGGCGGTGAGTACAAGACCCGGGAACGTATTCACCGTAGCATGGCTGATCTACGAT
>NZ_SPQC01000111.1 GCF_004569295.1 Rothia nasimurium | reverse complement strand
CTTCACCGCCCACCCCGCCCTGCGCGAGGCAAACTACCGCGGCGAAATCCGCCCCACCGAAGGTCTCTAAGGTGGCTCCCAGCGCCCCGGCTGCACCCACCCCGCTCGACAGGGCCATCGAGGCCTACCTCAACCACCTGGCCATCGAACGCGGCCTAGCCGCCAACACCCAGGCAGCCTACCGCCGCGACCTCACCCGCTACAGCACCTACCTGGCAGGCCAGGGCGTAATCGACCCGGGCACCATCACCAAAAAACACGTGCGCGACTTCGCCGCCCACTGCTCTGCCCCGGGCAAGGACGGGGGAGCAGACCTCGCAGCGAAATCGGTCGCCCGCATCATCAGCGGCGTGCGCGGTGCCCACTCCTTCTGGTACCGCGAAGGCACCACACCCACAGACCCCGCGGCGACCGTCCGCCCACCCAC
>NZ_SPQC01000110.1 GCF_004569295.1 Rothia nasimurium | reverse complement strand
AGACAGCTGGAATATCATCAAAATCGATTTTTCTTTCTTGCTCTTCAACGATAGGAAAATCATCTGTAATAAAATCTTGCAACTGAGTTTTACTAGGCTCCTCTGCATCTTCTAGTACTTCCGGTTGAGCTTCTTCTGCATCTAAATTATTATTTACAATTGCCTCTTGAGCTTCAGAGTTTTCATTATCTTGCACTAAGTCACCATTTAAATTATCAACTTGATCTTCAAGTTCTTGAGTATCTTCTATTTTATCTTGTTCATCTTGGTTTGCATCTTGTTCTTGTGTATCTTGCTCTTGAATTTCAAATTCTTCTTCATTTTCTTCGCTAGTTTTGTCATTTAAAATATCATCTTGAAATGCTACTTCCAAAGCTTGCTCATCTTCATTTTTTTCCTCTATATGATTAGCTGTGGTTTGTTCTGACGCATCATTCTCTTCTTGAT
>NZ_SPQC01000010.1 GCF_004569295.1 Rothia nasimurium | reverse complement strand
GGGCTTGGGGGAGTTGTGCACCGCAAGGGCGGTAGCCTCAGCCTCTAGAATCTCGGCCCGGTCGGGGAAGAGGGAGGCGACGTGACCATCGGGCCCCATACCCAGCAGGGTCAAGTCGAAGAGGGGGGACGCCTCACCTTCGGGGGCGTAGCGAGCCAGCTCAGCGGTGTAGGCTCCGGCCGCTGCCTCCGAGGTGTCAAAAACATCTGAGGCACCCATAACGTGCAGGTTCTCTTCCGGCAACCCCAGGGAAGTGAGCCAGGCGTCCTTGGCCTGCTGTTCGTTGCGATCAGCGTGGCCGCGCGGCACAAACCGCTCGTCTGACCACCAGAAATGAACCTTGGACCAGTCCACGGTAGCGCTCAGCGGGCTTTCTGCAATACCCGCAAGCACCGCAATGCCCATGGTGCCGCCGGTCAGCGATAGATGGGCAATACCGCGGGCAGCCACAGCGGTGGCAGCCACATTGATGATGCGGGTGGCACCTGCCAGCTGCAGCTGGGCCTTATCGAGGTGGGGAACGACGACAGGATTAGGCATCGTAGACCTCCGTATAGTCGGCGCCCTCATCGTGCACATCGTCTACGTTCACATCGACCACGATGTTGCCACTGGCGACAACAGACTTGAGCACCTCGCCGTAGACCTCATCGGGGTCAAGGCGGCGCAGCTCTTCTGCCAGGCAGTCGGCCAGGGAACGGGCCGGCAGGGAAATCTGCTGGTCGGGCACACCGGGGGAAGAAATGGTAGCAATGTTGCGACCGGGGCGGTGGATGATGATGGAGCCGTCTTCGCGTTCTAGCTCCATCTTGTAGAGGCCGCGCTGCACGTCGGTGGTGCGCAGGTGCACCTCAGCGCCCAGGCGGTCACCGAGCCAGGCACCGAGCAGAACGACCGAGGGGCTCATGGACGAACCGGAGACCACCACACGCTTGACGGGGGCAGGCTCGATTTGGTCGAAGACCGCGGCAATCTGAATACGCCAGAGGGTCAGTCGAATCCAGGCTAGGTCGGTGTCGCCGTCCTTGTAGCTGGCAGCCAGCTTCTCTAGCACGCCCAGGGGGTCGTAGGCGCGGGCTGAATCGGTGATACGGCGCTGGGCAATCTTGCCGATAGAGTGCTCCGCCGGGTTCTCGGGGACCGAGTGGGGCCACCAGGCCACGATGGGGGAGTCAGGCAGCAACAGCCCCGAAATTAGGGACTCGGTAGCAACTGCAGCTGAGCCGTACCCGCGCAGAATGATGAGTTCTGAAGCACCCGTGTCGCCGCCCACGTAAATGCGGGCATCAAGCCGGTCGTCGGCGTCCTGACCGTAGTCAATATGGACGATAATGCGGGAGGGGTGCTCGTAGGAGGCCTTCAGGGCCGCCTCAACCGCGGTCTTTGAGTGGCCCTTTTCGGCCAGAATGACCAGGGTCAGCACGCGAGAGGATGTGGTCGCCCCCTCCTCACTGCGTAGGCGGGAGAGCTCCTTGGCAACCTCGCCCACAGTGGTGTCTTTGAGTTTCTTCATCATGGGCGCCTCCAAGCACGGCCGTCGCGTTCCAGCATTTCGTGGGCAGAAGCCGGGCCCCACGAACCGGGGGCGTAGGCTTCGGGTTTGATTTTGTTTTCTTCCCAGTACTCTTCGAAGGGGTCAAGAATCTTCCAGGAGAGCTCAACCTCTTCGTGGCGGGGGAAGAGCGGGGGCTCACCGAGCAGCACATCGAGGATCAGACGCTCGTAGGCCTCGGGGGACTCTTCTGTGAAGGAGTGGGAGTAGCCAAAGTCCATGTTGACATCGCGGATTTCCATCTGGGTGCCGGGCACCTTAGAGGCAAAGCGCAGGGTCATGCCCTCATCGGGTTGCACACGAATCACAATTGCGTTCTGGCCGGAGCTATCGGCGCTACCGCCGAAGAGCAGGTTGGGAGCCTTCTTGAAGACCACGGCAATTTCGGTGACGCGGCGGCCCAGACGCTTGCCCGCGCGCAGGTAGAAGGGCACGCCCGCCCAGCGGCGGGTGTTGATGTTCAGCTTGAGAGCGGCGAAGGTTTCGGTGCGGGAGTCGGCAGGAATGTCGTTCTCCTCGAAGAAGCCGTTGACCTCTTCACCGCCCTGGTTGCCGGCAGCGTACTGGCCGATGGCGAAGGCTGAGGCGATGTCGTCGGGAATCTGGACTGCCTCAAGCACCTTGGCCTTCTCGGCGCGCAGGTGTTCGGCGTTGAAGCTGACGGGCTCTTCCATGGCTGTGAGCGCCAGCAGCTGCAGCAGGTGGTTCTGAATGACGTCGCGGGCAGCGCCCACGCCGTCGTAGTAGCCAGCGCGGGTACCGATGCCGATGTCTTCGGCCATGGTGATCTGCACGTGGTCGACGTTGGTGGCATTCCACAGGGGCTCAAACATCTGGTTAGCAAAGCGCATGGCCAGAATATTCTGCACGGTTTCTTTGCCCAGGTAGTGGTCGATACGGAAGACCGAATCGGCGGGGAAGACCCGCTCAACAATGGCGTTGAGCTCGCGGGCGGTTTCGAGATTGTGGCCGAAAGGCTTTTCGATAACCACACGGCGCCAACCCTCGTGCTGGTTGTGGTTAGCCAGGTCGTGATCGGCTAGCTTCTGCAGTACCTGGTCGAAGTCCTTGGGCGGAATCGACAGGTAGAAGGCGTGGTTGCCGCGGGTGCCTCGGGTTTCGTCGAGCTCTGCCAGGGTCGCCTTGAGCTTTTCAAAGGACTCATCGGAGTCGAAGGTGCCGGTGACAAAGCGAATGCCGGCAGCGAACTGGTTCCAGACGTCCTCGCGGAAGGGGGTGCGGGCGTGGGCTTCAACGTGCCCGCGCACCTCCTGCTGGAAGTCCTCGTGGCTCCACTCGCGGCGTCCGAAACCGACCAGGCCGAAGCTGGGCGGGAGCAGGCCGCGGTTGACCAGGTCGTAGACCGCGGGGAGTAGTTTCTTGCGCGCAAGGTCGCCGGTGACGCCGAAGAAGACCAGGGAGGACGGGCCTGCCACGCGGGTCAGTCTGCGGTCGCGCGGGTCGCGCAGGGGGTTTGAATCGTGAGTGTTGGCCACCGCCGTGAATCCTTCACAGGTTGGTTGGGGCGGCAGCTGTGAAAGGTATGGGGGCTGCCGCGGTTCTCTTGTTCTAGTGTACTAGTGCCCACCGGGTCGGCGGGTGCTTGCCGCCGGGCTGGGGTGATGGTGAACGGGTGCAGTGAGGGTGGGGGATACGCCCCCACCCTCAGCGTGAAACGGTACTACTTGCTGTCAGCCAGTGCGGCGGTGACGGTATCGAGCAGTTCCTTCCAGGAGACCTCGAACTTCTCAACACCTTCGGTTTCCAGCTTTTCTACCACGTCGTTGTAGGAGATACCTACAGCTTCAAGCTGGTTGAGGATCTCGGCGGATTCCTCGTATGTGCCCTCGATAGCGTTACCCGCAACCTCTGCGTGGTCGAAGGTTGCGTTGAGGGTTGCCTCGGGCATGGTGTTGACGGTGCCGGGGGCTGCAATTTCGGTGACGTAGAGGGTATCGGGGTAGGCGGGGTTCTTCACGCCGGTGGATGCCCAGAGCGGACGCTGGCGGTTGGCACCTGCGGCTTCCAGTCGGGCCCAGCGCTCGGAGGAGAAGGCCTGCTCGTAGACCTCGAAGGCCAGGCGGGCGTTAGCTACACCGGCCTTGCCGCGCAGGGTGAGGGCTTCGTCGGTGCCGATAGCCTCAAGGCGGGCATCGATCTCAGTGTCGACGCGGGAGACGAAGAAGGAAGCAACGGAATGGATCTTTGAGAGGTCCTTACCGTTTTCCAGTGCCTTTTCGAGGCCCAGCAGATAGGCGTTGATGACGGCGCGGTAACGCTCCAGGGAGAAAATCAGGGTGACGTTGACCGAGATACCTTCAGCCAGGGCCTCAGCGATGGGCTCTAGGCCCTCTTCGGTGGCGGGAATCTTGATCATGACGTTCTCACGGCCAACTGCTGAGTAGAGCTCCTTAGCCTGGGCCAGGGTAGTAGCTGATTCGCGGGCCAGCAGGGGAGAGACCTCGATGGAGACACGGCCGTCAAAGCCCTGGGTTGCCTCGTAGATGGGGGCAAAAACGTCGCAGGCGTCGCGTACGTCGTCAATCATGGCAGCAAAGCCAGCTGCCTCTGCCTCGGTGCCTTCTTCTGCCAGCTTCTTCATCTGCTCGGCGTAGGCTGCGCCGTTCGACAGGGCGGCAGCGAAGATGGAGGGGTTGGTGGTTACACCGACCACGTTCTTGGTGTCGATGAGCTCCTGCAGGTTACCGCTGGTGAGACGCTCGCGGGAGAGGTCATCGAGCCAGATGGAGACGCCTGCGTCTGAAAGCTTCTGGGTGGGGGTAGTCATAATGTTTTCCTTAACTTGAAGTTTGGTTAGCGGGCAGCGGCGATGGACTCACGGGCCTTGGCAGCGACGTTCTCGGCGGTGAAGCCGTAGTCGGCGAAGAGTTCCTCGGCTGAGGCTGATGCACCGTAGTGTTCCAGAGAAACGGCACGGCCTGCTTCGCCCAGAATGTCCGTCCAGGGCATGGCCAGACCGGCTTCAACGGTCACGCGGGCCTTAACGGCGGAGGGGATGACTGACTCGCGGTACTCGGCAGACTCGGCTGCGAACCACTCGCGGCAGGGCATGGAGACAACACGGGCGGCGATGCCCTCTTCTGCCAGCTGGGTGCGGGCAGCTAGGGCAACCTCGACCTCAGAACCGGTGGCAATCAGGATGACGTCTGGAGTGCCTTCGGTATCAGCCAGTACATAACCGCCGCGGGCAGCGCCGTTAGCGGAAGCGAACTTCTCGCCCTCGGCGCCCGCATGCAGGTCTTCACGAGCTACGTTGGTCAGGTCCTGGCGGGAGAGTACCAGGCCGGCGGGGTGGTCCTTGATGTCCAGGATCTTGCGCCAGGCTACGGCGGTCTCGTTGCCATCGGAGGGGCGCACAACATCGAGGTTGGGGATTGCGCGCATAGCGGTCAGGTGCTCAACGGGCTGGTGGGTGGGGCCGTCCTCACCCAGACCGATGGAGTCGTGGGTCCAGACGAAGATGTTGGGCACACCCATGAGCGCTGCCAGGCGGACGGCCGGGCGCTGGTAGTCGGTAAAGACGAAGAAAGTGCCGGAGAAAGGACGGGTGGGTGAAGATAGCGCGATACCGTTGGTGATAGCTGCGGCGGCGTGCTCGCGAATACCGAAGTGCAGCACACGACCGTAGGGGTGGCCGGTCCAGCTTTTGGTGGAGCGGGACTCGGGGTTAAAGGACTTCTCGGTATCGATGGTGGTGTTGTTTGACCCGGCCAGGTCGGCTGAGCCGCCCCAGAGCTCGGGCAGAACCGGAGCGATTGCGTTGATGACCTTGCCCGATGCTGCACGGGTTGCGATGGAGGTGCCAGCCTCAAAGGTGGGCAGGGCCTCATCAAGGTCGGCGGGGAGCTCGCCAGCGACCAGGCGCTCGTAGAGCTTGGCCTGCTCGGGGTTGGCGGCAGCCCAGGCGTCGAAGGACTTCTGCCACTCGTCGCGCTCAGCTGCGCTGCGCTCAACCAGGGCGCGGGTGTGCTCAAGAATCTCGGGCTCTACCACGAAGTGCTGTTCAGGGTCGAAGCCCAGCACCTTCTTGGTGGCTGCAACTTCGTCGGCACCCAGCTTGGAGCCGTGGATGCCACCGGTGTTCTGCTTGGTGGGGGCGGGGTGGCCGATAATGGTGCGCAGCTCGATGAAGGAGGGCTTATCGGTGACCTTGGTTGCTGCGATGATAGCGTCGTAGAGGGCCTCGACGTCTTCCTTGTAGTCGCCGCCAGCGGTCCAATCGACCTTGGCAACGTCCCAGCCGTAGGCCTCGTAGCGGGCTGCGACGTCCTCGGTGAAGGCGACGTCGGTGTCATCTTCAATGGAGATGTGGTTGCGGTCGTAGATGACGACCAGGTTGCCCAACTGCTGGTGACCAGCCAGAGCGGACGCCTCTGCGGTTACACCCTCCTGCACATCGCCCTCAGAGGCAATAGTGAAGACGGTGTGGTCAAAGGGAGAGGTGCCGGGGGCAGCTTCGGGGTCGAAAAGGCCGCGCATGCGACGCTGGGCGTAGGCAAAGCCCACAGCGGACGCCAGACCCTGGCCCAGAGGGCCGGTAGTGATTTCGACGCCCTTGGTATGACCAAACTCGGGGTGGCCGGGAGTCAGGGCACTCGCGGTGCGCAGAGCCTTAATGTCGTCAAGCTCCAGACCAAAACCACCCAGGAAGAGCTGGTTGTACAGGGTCAGCGAGGTGTGGCCGGGGGAGAGAATGAAGCGGTCACGGCCCTCCCAACGGTCATCGCGGGGATCCTGACGCATGACCTTCTGGAAGAGCAGGTAGGCCACAGGAGCCAGGCTCATGGCGGTACCGGGGTGGCCCGAGCCGACCTTCTCAACGGCGTCCGCAGCAAGCACGCGAGCGGTATCAACCGCGCGCTGGTCTTTCTCGGTCCATTCAAGCTTCTGATTCAGGTTAGGCATCAGCCGTCCTCTCTCAATCTGGCTACCCAGAAATATTCATCAAACTTATTCTTCTACCCGCCCACCGCCGCCCAGCGGGGCAAGCCCACACAAGCACACGGAAAAACCGGCAAAAGACGCTACTTCCAGGATAGTTCACCTGCGCATATGTGGGCTTGGTTTGCCTCTCAGCGGACGTCTCCGCTTTAGGGGTGCGCTTAATCTATTAGCCAGGGGGTAGGTAGGCGTTATACGATGTAATTTGACCAAAAGCTCTTTTGGCGTGCTCACAAACCGGCCAAGGTTGGCTAAAAGTGATGGGTACCACCCAAAAAATTGGTGCGAGGGGCACCCGGGCGCGCAGACGGCGTCCGCACCCCAACACGCCGAAAACCGTCACCTGTTTCACATAGTGAATCACCCGGCGGGGGAACCGAAGAGCTGCACACACAACAGTCAAGGGAAGTCAGCATACGTGAAGGGCCATGGCATCAACACCGTGATCGACCGTACCGAAGAAGGCCAGCAAACCCCCGCTGCGCCTGCACCCGGCCGCGTCTCCCTGGGCCGCAAAATTAGGGCCTACATTCACCTCACGAAGCCTCAAATTATTGAGCTGCTTCTGGTGACCACCGCGCCCACCATGATTTTTGCCGCCGGTGGCTTCCCCAACCTCTGGCTGGTGCTCCACACCATGATTGGCGGGTCACTTGCCGCCGGCGCGTCCTGTGCCTTCAACTGCTATATCGACCGCGAAGCTGATCGACTGATGAAGCGCACCGAGAAGCGTCCGCTGGTCACCGGCGAGCTTACCGACCGGGAAGCCCTTATCTTTGCCTGGGTGCTGTCGGTTGTTTCAATCGTGTACCTCTACTTCCTGGTGAACCCGCTGGCTGCCGGTCTCGGCGTCGTCGCGATTTTCCTCTACGTTGTCTTCTACTCCCTGTGGCTGAAGAAGCGCACCAAGCAGAACATCGTCTGGGGCGGCCTGGCGGGCTGCATGCCGGTCTTTATCGCCTGGGCGGCTGTAGAGAACACCATTTCTTGGGCAGCTGTGGTGCTCTTTATGGTGATTTTCCTCTGGACGCCCCCGCACTACTGGCCCCTGTCGATGAAGTACGCCGAGGACTACCGGGCCGCCGGCATTCCCATGCTGGGCGCGACCGACTCAGCTAAGAGCGTGTCGGTGCAGGTGGTGCTGTACGGCTGGGCCATGGTGATGTGCTCCCTGCTGCTGGTTCCCCTGGGGGGCGCTGGCTGGGTGTACACGGCGTCCGCTGTGCTGATTGGGGCCTGGTTCCTCTACCACTGCCACAAGCTGCACCGCCTGGCCCTGGCGGAGCAGGCAACCAGCCGAACCGCTATGGTGGTCTTCCACGGCTCCATTACCTACCTGACTGTGCTATTTATTGCCCTGGCGGTCGACCCCTTCGTGGGCGGCCCGGTGCTCCCCCTCTAAACAGGTAGGTACCATTTAAATCAGAAAAACCCACCTAGTTGGTGGGTTTTTCTGATTTAAATGGTCTTTTCTGGCGGACGCTAGCGGTTAAGGAGGTAGCGAATCTCGGCAACGATTTCTGCCCGACGCGTCATAAGATCAACCCATCGATACCGGCGGACTGTCCACCCCGAATTTTGGAGAAGAGACTCCCGACGGCGCTCAGACCACTCAGAATCTTGTCGTGGACCGAAGCTCTCGTACTTGACCTCACCATCAAACTCAAGGGCAACCATCTGATTAGGATAGGCCAAATCAAGCCTGAAACGTAGCCCGCTAACGGTTACCTCGACCTGTTCGGCTGGTTCTGGCAGACCCGCATCAATCAAGATAAGACGAAGTAAGGTTTCACCCGGGCTTTCGGCATAGGGGCTCATACCCAGTGCAACCCCTCGACATTTGCGGGAACCCCACCCAACTATCTGAGAAAGCTCGTGTGAGAGTTCCTCTACACTCACCAGTTTTTGGTTCAAGGCACTATCTGCGATGACGGTTGCCTCGTTTACGGGAAGATACCGCGCGCAATCTACAACCGTCTGGACCAAACCCGTCACTCTCAAGCCGCCCACGAGCGTCCTGTGCTCCTCTATCGGTTTGTAGGTGTAATGTTTGCGGGTTCCAGCAGCTCGTCCGCGTGAATCTGGTGGGCCAACGATATCGACTGCAGGCGGGGTTTTCGCTAGAGCTAACCCGTGCAGGCAAGCAGCAGCGGCGTGCGAAAAAGTGGTAGATGGGTCTGACAGGTGTACTGCGGCGATCTGGACTCTGTAGATCTCATAGGGCTTCAGGGAGTTCCACCAGGCTGTTGGGCAGTAGATACCCTTTCTGACGCGTGTGAGTTTCTGGGTTTTCACGTCTCGATTAATTTGGTCGTAGGTGTAGCCCTGGTTCAGAAGCTGCCGGGCCGTGCGGACTGCGTTGGTGTATTCATGCATTGACATGGCTCTAGACTCACTGATGCAGTCTCACTTTTGCTAGAGGTAGTGCAGTCTGTGGATAACTTGAAGGCGGGCGGGGCGAGAAAATTCAGGGGATTGAGCCCTGACACGGTAGAAAGTTGGTGCAGTGATGACGCCTCTATGAAGCGTCGGCGCGAGCCTGTGGAAAAGACCATCTAAATCAGAAAAACCCACCTAGTTGGTGGGTTTTTCTGATTTAGATGGTACATACCGGAGGAGGAAGGCTACGCCGTCCGGACGCGTTCCGCCGCCTTCTCGCGCGCAGCGGGGGATGAGAGCACCAGCTGCCGCTCAAACAGCGAAGACGCCGCCAGCGCGAACACACCCGACCCAATCAGGTGCATCTCCACCAGCCAAATCGGCAGCCCGTTGAAGTACTGGGTGTAGCCTACGATGGCCTGGTAGCCCAGCACCACCAGCACAAAGGCCAAAGACTCCCCAAAGATAGGGGCCCACCCCTTTGACCGCCACAGGGCAAAGAAGCCCAGCACCGAAGCGCAGTAGATCCACACGAGAGAACCGTGCAGGCGGGTCACCCATACCGGGTTAAAAGCGTGGCGGTGGGTCTCGGCGTCACCGGCATGCGGGCCGGTACCGGTAGTAACAGTCCCCATGAACATCAGCGCAACAACCAGCACTACGCCGACCCAACCGAGCACCCGCATGAGGTGGGCGGACGCGGGGGCGCCGGCGTCCGCACCCTGAGCCGCCGGGTTGGTGGCGGGGACGAGCCCCTCGCGGGCAGCGGTGCCTCCGAAGTAGCGGTAGACGCGGTTGAGGTAGATACCGGCAATCATGATCATCAGGGCTGAAAGCATGTAGTGGGCGGTAATCATCCAGGGGTTGAGGCGCAGCCAGACCGAGATACCACCGACGACAGCCTGCACCGGAATACCCCAGAGCAGCAGCAGAGTGAGGTTGAAGAGGTCAGAGTAGCGGGAGCGGGGGGCGACAAGGCCGCGCGACTCCAGCCAGGTGCCTACCCCTTGAGCACGGTAGCTCTCGGGGCGACTGCCCACGAGGAGGCCCCAGATGAAGCGACCCAAAGTGACTCGCTCAGGGAACACCACCCGCAGCACTGCCAGGAAGGCGATGACGGTAACGGCGACCAGCACGAAGGTCAGTAGGCGGTTGCCGAATTCGACCATGCCGTGGATGCCCATTTCGGGGGTGGTGGTCCAGGAGCCGTCTGAGGTGCAGCGGGGCCAGGCGTCGCAGCCCAGGCCGGATCCGGTCAGGCGGACGACGCCGCCGGAGATAATGAGCACGATGTTGGCGATGGCTACGGCCCAGGCGGTCTGTTTGACCCAGCGGGTGTAGTTGCGGGGGATAAGTTTTTCACCCAGGGTGGCTGGCTGGTAGTTGCCGGGCGTGGGTGTGTGCGTGGTCGGCATGGAGCTTTCCTTCACGAGGGTTGCGGACGGTGTGGGTCAGGTTAGGCTGACCATTTGAAGAATCGGGTGGCCAGGGTAGCAAAAACAACGGTTGCTATCACCAGGATGAGGTGGGGGAGCAGCAGGAAGCTGTGGTAGATGTAGTCCCCGCGCAGGGCGTTGCCTAAGGCGGCTGAGGGCAACAGGTCGATAATGAAGCCCAGCCATGCGGGGTAGCGGTCGGTGGGGATGAGGATTCCTCCGGCTGCGGCCAGCAGTACCCAGGCCATGTTGACGATGGCCAGGGTCGCTTCGGCGCGCACGGTTCCGGCGATGAGTAGTCCCAGGGAGGTAAAGCAGGCTGCCCCCAGTAAGAGGGTCGGCAGGGACATGAGGACGCCGGGCACAGTGGCCGTCCAGCCCAGTAGCTGGCCGAGTGCCCCCACCAGCAGGTATTGAATCAGGAGGACCGAGAGCACCGCGAGCACCTTGCCCGCAATCAGGCCGCCCTTGCCGAGCGGGGTGGTGGAGATAAAGCGCAGCACCCCGTAACGGCGGTCGAAGCCGGTGGCAATACCCTGACCTGAGAGCGCGGTGGAGAGCACGCACAGGGCTAGCACTCCGGGCACAGCAATGTCGACGCGGCTTACCCCGTAGCGGCTCGCCCATGGGTCGAGGAAGCCGGTGTAAGCGAGAGCCAGTAGGCCCATGATGGGGAAGGCAATGTTCAGCATGAGCTGCTCACCGTTTTTGAGCATGGCGATGGTTTCGAACTTGCCCTGGGCTAGCACGCGGGTGAGGGCTGGTGCTGCTGTGGAGGTGGTGCTCATCGGATATCACTGCCTGATAGTTCGAGGAAGATGTCTTCTAGTGTTTGGCTGGCCAGGGAGAATTCGCCGGGCATGTAGCCCTGGGCGGCCCAGTAGGCGGTGAGGTCGGCTAGGTGCTGGGCCGTGAGCGGGCCGGTGAGCTGGTAGTGACCTTGGGGCTCTTCGACCAGGTGCAGGGGGGAGCCACCTGCGGGCCAGATGGCAGCAAGGGTGATACCGGGCGGGGCGGTGAAGGTGAGGCGGCGGGCGTCGTCCTGCCCACTGGCTAGCACCTGGGCCATGGTTCCGGCCAGTACGACCCTGCCATGCTCAATCATGTAGACGTAGTCGGCGATGCGCTGGGCATCATCGAGCAGGTGGGTGGTGAGTACAACGGCTACGCCGGCGTCACGCTGTTCGCGGATAATGTCGAAAACGACGCTGCGCGATTGGGGGTCGAGGCCGGCGGTGGGCTCGTCGAGAAAGAGAATGTCGGGTCGGCCGATAATGGCAGCTGCCAGGGCTACCCGCTGCTTTTGCCCGCCCGAGAGCCTGCGGATGGTGGTGCCGTTAAAGGCATCGATACCGAGTCGGGATGCTAAGGCATCAACGTCGAGGGGGTTGGTGTACATGCTGGCGATGTGTCGCAGCAGGGGAAGCGGACGGACGGACGGGGGTAGGCCGCCGTCCTGCAGCATGATACCCACGCGGGCACGTAGTTCAGGGGAAGCCCCCCAGGGGGTGTGACCGAGCAGGGAGATGCTGCCGCTGGTGGGTTTGAGTAGGCCTTGGGCGCAGGCTAGGGTGGTGGTTTTTCCGGCCCCGTTAGCTCCCAGCAGAACCGTTACCTGCCCCGGTTCAATGGTCAGGGAGAGGTGGTCTACCGCTCGTTTGAGTCCCTCGCTGGTGAGGGCTTCGGGGTGCGTGCGCGCGAAGTCCTTGGAGGGAGTGAAGTCCTTGACCAGGTTGTCAATGATGAGAGCGGCGGACGCGGGTGCGTCAGATGTGCTCTCACGTGGGCTAAGGCTGGGGGGCAGGCGGTGTGTCGTCACCCGTCTATTCTAGCCCTTTCGTTTCGGCTCTGGGCGGACGCTTGCTGCCGGGTGGGGGATTCACAGCGAGTTTTCACGCTGGCGGGTGTCAGGCTGAAACAAAAGGGTTTATTATGAGTAAATCATAATAATGTGACCGACTGTACTGCCTTAATATAGGTAGTCCTTACTAGCTTAAAGGGTCTCAATTACGACATACTTTATTTGTGTATTCCGCAGAGAAAGGCAGAACTGTGTCCACTAAAACTGCCCGCCCTGCAGAAACAGAGGAACGCACGCGAGACCGCGTGCTCCAGGGAGTTCTCACTCACGGCCCTGTTTCTGCGGCCAAACTGGGTGAACTGCTCAGCCTCACCCCGGCAGCCGTCCGCCGCCACCTCGACGCGCTTGAAAAGAACAACCTCATCGAGGTTGCCTCCCACCGCCAGCACGGTGCCGGAGCAGGCCGTCCCGCCCGCCGCTACGTCATTGCCCCGCAGGGGCACAGCGAACTGGGCAACGACTACCTCGACATCGCCCGTGACGCCCTCACCATGCTGAAGGACGCCGTCGGTGAAGACGCCCTGCGCCAGTTCGCCTCAGCCCGCGCCCACGACATGGCAGGGCGCTACCGCCCCATCGTCGAAGCGGCAGGCGACGACGTCTCAGCCCGCGCCGAAGCGCTCGCAGAGGCAATGACCCGCGACGGCTTCGTCGCCACCGCCAATGAGATGGCCCCGGCTGTTGGCATGCGGTCCAAGCTGCCCGATAACTTGCTGGCCTCTATCCAGCTCTGCCAGGGCCACTGCCCCGTACGAGACCTTGCCGAAGACTTCTCCGTCTTCTGCGACCAGGAAACCGAAATCATCTCCGAACTTCTCGGGGTTGATGTGCGCAGACTCTCCACCATGGCAGGTGGTGCCCACGTCTGCACCACCCATATCCCGCTCGGCCGCCCACCGGCGTCCGCCCCACCAAACCCCGAAGAAACCGCAGGCGACACCGCCCCCTAAAACTTTCCACCGGCAGGGTATGCCCAGCAGATTCTGCCACTGAGAAGAAGATTTCACCGACTTGCCTCGGTGAAAACCAACCCACCAAGAAAGGCCGTAATGACTGAACAGGTTGAGCGCACCGCCAACAACACCGTCATTTCAGAAATTCTGGAGGCAAACCCCGAACTCGAAGGTATCGGTACCTACGAGTACGGCTGGGCTGACTCCGATGAAGCAGGCCAGGCTGCAAAGCGTGGTCTTGACGAAGATGTCGTGCGCGACATTTCAGCCAAGAAGAACGAACCCGAATGGATGCTGGACCTTCGCCTGAAGGCCCTCAAGTTCTTCGACCGCAAGCCCATGCCCACCTGGGGCGCAGACCTCTCGGACATCGACTTCGACAACATCAAGTACTTCGTCCGCTCCACCGAGCGCCAGGCCGAAACCTGGGAAGAACTGCCCGAAGACATCCGCAACACCTACGAAAAGCTCGGCATCCCCGAAGCAGAACGTAACCGCCTGGTCGCCGGCGTAGCCGCCCAGTACGAGTCAGAGGTTGTCTACCACCAGATCCGCGAGGACCTCGAAGCCCAGGGCGTTATCTTCCTGGACACCGACACCGCCCTCAAGGAACACCCCGAGTTCTTCGAAGAATACTTCGGCTCCGTCATCCCCGCCGGTGACAACAAGTTCGCCGCCCTGAACACCGCCGTATGGTCAGGTGGCTCCTTCGTCTACGTGCCCCCGGGAGTTCACGTAGAGATCCCCCTGCAGGCCTACTTCCGCATTAACACCGAGAACATGGGCCAGTTCGAGCGTACCCTCATCATCGCTGATGAGGGCTCCTACGTTCACTACATCGAAGGCTGCACCGCCCCCATCTACAAGACCGACTCCCTGCACTCAGCAGTAGTTGAAATCGTGGTCAAGAAGAACGCCCGCGTTCGATACACCACCATTCAGAACTGGTCGAACAACGTCTACAACCTGGTGACCAAGCGCGCCATCGCCCACGAGGGTGCCACCATGGAATGGATCGACGGCAACATCGGCTCCAAGGTCACCCAGAAGTACCCCGCTGTCTACATGGTCGGTGAGCACGCCAAGGGCGAGACTCTCTCCATTGCTTTCGCAGGCGAGGGCCAGCACCAGGACACCGGTTCCAAGATGGTCCACATCGCCCCCAACACCTCATCCACCATCGTGTCCAAGTCTGTGGCTCGTAACGGTGGACGTGCCGCCTACCGCGGCCTGGTACAGGTGCGCGAAGGTGCCTCCCACGCTAAGAGCTCGGTGGTCTGTGACGCCCTGCTGGTCGACACCATCTCCCGCTCAGATACCTACCCCTACGTAGATATCCGCGAGGACGACGTCACCATGGGCCACGAGGCAACCGTCTCCCGCGTCTCAGAAGAACAGCTCTTCTACCTGCAGCAGCGCGGCCTGCCCGAAGACGAAGCTATGGCCATGATCGTGCGTGGCTTCGTGGAGCCCATCGCCCGCGAGCTGCCCATGGAATACGCGCTTGAACTCAACCGCCTGATCGAACTCCAGATGGAAGGATCCGTAGGCTAAATTATGGCTAACGCAGAAAACCAGGGTCACAACAACCCCGCGATTCCCGGTATGGACCAGGAAGGTGAGAAGCTCGCAACCGAGCTGGCCACCGACGACACCATCCGCGTCTCAAAGCACAACACCGACAAGGTCGAGATTGACGGCTCCCGCGCCGAACGTAAGACCTCCTACAAGGTTGAAGACTTTGCAGCCCTCACCGGCCGCGAAGAAGACTGGCGTTTCACCCCGCTTAAGCGCTTGGGCGGTCTGCACACCGATGAACTCACCGGTGCTGCCCCCGCTGTAGAGGTCAAGGCCCCCGCCGGCGTCCAGGTCGAGACTATCGCCCGTGACGACGCCCGCATCGGCTCCGCCGGTATTCCCGAGGACCGCGTAGCGGCCAACGCCTGGAGCACCTTCTCCGAGGCAACCGCCATTACCGTTCCCGCCGAAGCTGAACTGGAAGGCCAGATTGAGGTTGCTATCAACGGCACCCACAAGGACGCCGCAGCCCAGCACCTCTTCATTGAGACCAAGCCTTTCTCCAAGGCCGTTGTCGTACTGCGCCACACCGGCTCAGCTGTGCTCTCCCAGAACGTTGAGTTCAAGGTGGGTGACTCGTCCTCACTGACCGTCATCACCGTTCAGCAGTGGGAGGACGACGCGATTCACGCCTCAGCCCAGTACGCTGCTCTGGGTCGCGACGCCAAGTTCAAGCACGTTAATATCTCCCTCGGTGGCGACCTGGTGCGCGTCACCCCCTCCACCAAGTTCACCGCCCCTGGCGCTGAAACCGAGATGTACGGTCTCTACTTCGTCGATGCCGGCCAGCACATTGAGAACCGCCTCTTCGTGGCCCACACCGAGCCCAACTGCAAGTCCCGCGTCACCTACAAGGGTGCCCTGCAGGGCAAGGGCGCACACTCGGTATGGGTAGGCGATGTGCTCATCGGTAAGGACGCAGAAGGCACCGACACCTACGAGCTCAACCGCAACCTGATTCTCGAAGACGGCCCCCGCGCTGACTCCGTGCCCAACCTGGAAATCGAAACCGGTCTCATCGAAGGCGCCGGCCACGCATCCACCACCGGTCAGCTCGACGAGCAGCACCTTTGGTACCTGCAGGCCCGCGGTATTCCCGAGGCTGAAGCCCGCCGCCTGGTCGTCCGCGGCTTCCTCAACGAGATTATTCAGCAGATTCGCATCCCCGAGCTCGAAGAACAGCTCACCGATGCCCTCGAAGCTGAACTCGCGATTTCCAACAACTAAAGCTTTACCTTTTACAGGAGAAACAAACTATGGCAACCCTTGAAATCAAGGACCTCCACGTCTCCGTTATTCTGGACGACGAAAACACCAAGCCCATCCTCAAGGGCGTCAACCTCACCATCAACTCCGGTGAAATCCACGCCATCATGGGCCCCAACGGCTCCGGTAAGTCCACCCTGGCCTCTACTATCGCCGGCCACCCCAAGTACCAGATTGACTCCGGTGAGATTCTGCTCGACGGTGAAGACGTCACCGAGATGTCCGTCGACGAGCGCGCCCGCGCCGGCCTCTTCCTGGCTATGCAGTACCCCGTCGAAATCCCCGGCGTCACCATGAGCAACTTCCTGCGCTCAGCCAAGACCGCTGTTGACGGCGAAGCCCCCGCCCTGCGCACCTGGACCAAGGACGTCAAGGCAGCTATGGAGAACCTCTCCATCGACCCCGCCTTCATCTCCCGTAACGTCAACGAAGGCTTCTCCGGCGGCGAGAAGAAGCGCCACGAGATCCTGCAGCTGGAACTGCTCAAGCCCAAGTTCGGCATTCTCGATGAGACCGACTCCGGCCTGGACGTCGACGCTCTCAAGGTTGTTTCTGAGGGCGTTAACCGCGCCCACCAGGCCAACGACATGGGCGTTATGCTGATTACCCACTACACCCGCATCCTGCGCTACATCAAGCCCCAGTTCGTTCACGTTTTCGTGGACGGCAAGATGGTAGACCAGGGCGGCTCCGAGCTCGCTGACCGTCTTGAAGAAGAGGGCTACGAGCGCTACCTGGCTGCTAAGTAGTAGCGGCTGAACTGAAAGGTGACTGCTATGTTAGAAGCCCCCGCTGGTGCCCCCAGCCAAGAGGTCATCGAAGAAGCCCTCATGAACGTGATTGACCCCGAACTGGGCGTCAACATCGTTGACCTGGGTCTGCTCTACGGTATGCGCTGGAATGACGAAGGCGCCCTCGTGCTCGACATGACCCTGACCACCGCCGCCTGCCCCCTGCAGGACGTCATTGAGGAACAGATTCAGCAGAACCTGGAAACCATGATTGATGAGTGGCACGTGAATTGGGTTTGGATGCCCCCGTGGGGCCCCGAGCGCATCACCGAGGACGGCCGCGACCAGATGCGCGCTCTCGGCTTCAACATCTAACCAACGCGGTTAACATGTGAGGACGCTGCCCCGCGCCCTCCTTGCCCATGGGCCGGGGAGTGCGGGGCAGCGTCCTTGTTGTAACCGGTCATGTTGATCCGGGATCACACATCGCAGTAGGCGGGGTGGGTGCCGAAACCCTAAGCTAGGTATACACACCTTGCACCGCCCATCAGCCGGCGGGCTACTCGCACCCAGCTCAAAGCCCCCTTCTCACTCAAAAACCCAACCTGGCTACCAAGGCCGGGGCCACCGGCTACTCCCGCAACGCCGGTCGCTTCAGCTTCAGCCAGAACGGGCCGGACGCCAACTGGCGCCCCTACCTCAACGGCACCGTCAACGGCCTCTCAGCAGCAGATGACGGGGCAACCGTCGCCACCGCAGGCTACTTCTCAGAGATCAACGGCACCAAGACCTGGAAGCTAGCCCAGCTCAACACCACCGACGTCCTGACCTGGCCCTCAGCCGGTCACCCCGGTTGAGCCCCCCGGTCGTTGAAGAGCCGCTCCCGCTGAGCCCGAGCGCCTTGCTGAGGCTCCTGCCAACGATACCGTCATCAACAACGCTGCTCCCATTGAGCCGTTTGCGGTTCCGGCAGAAAACTCTGAGCCGGTGCTGGCATCGGGTGACGAGTGGAAGATTGCCTTCGGTCTGAACGCCTGGCAGGGCCTGGACTCCACCTGGCGCGCCACCGACTACAAGTACGACACCGCCAAGTGGTACACCACCTACTCCTCTGTAGGCTGGGGCGAGCCGCGTGTGGCGACCATGTACCAGTTCTCATCCAGCGCTCAGCCGGTGTCGATGATGCTGCGCAAGGAGCTCGATCTCTACCTGGCAGCGGGTCAGAAGTTGGTACTCACCACCTACGTGGACGACGGCATGATGATCTGGGTCAACGGCAAGGAATACACCCGCCAGAACCTGATCTGGGGTGCCCTGCCCACCTACACCGCCACCCGCGCTGCGGACTTCGGCGCCGCCCGCACCACCCCGCTGGTCATTGAGATTCCCGCCTCTGACCTCAAGCAGGGCAAGAACTCCATCGCGGTGATGGTCAACTCCAACACCAAGGGTGCAGCAACCACCTTCGACATGATTGGCGAGGTGCGATAGCCCCGGTTTTGAAACCCAGCTAGCCCCTGAAAACTCCCCGTTCCTAGATGTTCAGCGTCTGGTGCGGGGAGTTTTTTCTAAGCGAAAAAGCTGGGCAGGTGCCCGGGGTGGACGCCTGCCGGGAGTAAGGTAGGCAGGGTAAACCCCTAAGAAACACAGAGGAGTCATGATGGAACAGCTCACCGTAGATGTACTGGTGATTGGTTTTGGTAAGGCCGGAAAGACCATTGCGATGAAGCGAGCTGCTGCCGGCGACAGGGTAGCGCTGGTCGAGCAAAACCCGGACATGTACGGCGGTACCTGCATCAACATTGGTTGTGTGCCGACCAAGTTCTTATTGGAACAGGCCCACTCCCACCGGGAATTCACCCAGGCCCGCGATGCCCGCAATACTTTCATCGACCGTCTGAACGCTGCTAACCAGAAGATGGTGGAAGGCAAGGGCGTGCTGCTTCTAGACGGTGCTGCCCGGTTCCTTGATTCTTCTACTGTTCAGGTGGGGGAGCAGGTGCAGGTGAGCGCCTCGACCATCATTATTAACACCGGGGCCAGCTCGGGTGTTGAGGTGGGCGGACGTGTGCACGACTCCACCAGCATCCAGCAGCTAGAGCACACCCCGGCGTCACTGGCCATTATTGGCGGCGGGCCGATTGGTCTAGAATTCGCTACCATGTTCTCGGGCTTCGGTAGCCGGGTGACCATCTATAAAGGTGAGGGGGACTTCCTACCCGCCCTCGACCGGCACATTGCCCAAGCGGTGCGCGAGCACCTAGAAGCCCAGGGCGTGACTCTTGTTGATCAGCGCGTCTCGGTAGACCAGGCCACAGACCAGCTCAACGACGAGGTGATACTGGTAGCGACCGGACGCCGCCCGGCAGTTGCGGGGCTGGATCTTGAGGCTGCGGGGGTCAAGTACACCGAGAAGGGGGTTGAGGTTGATGAACACTGCCGCACCAGTGCTGAGGGTATCTACGCGGTCGGGGACGTAACCGGCGCACCCCAGTTCACCTACGCGTCCTATGACGACCACCGAATTGTGCTGTCGCACCGCTGGGGCGACGGAACCCGAACCCGCACCGGCCGTCTGTTGCCCACCACCACCTTTATCAATCCGCCGCTCTCAACCGTGGGGCTCACCGCTGAGGCCGCTGGTGCTCACCACGAGATTGAGGTGCGCGAGTCAAAAATTGCTGACCTGGCGATTGTGCCCCGCCCCAAGATTATGGGTCGGCCTGAGGGCATCGCCCAGTTCGTGCTCGACCAAGAAACCAACCAGATTCTGGGTGCCACCCTCTGGTGCATTGACTCCCAGGAGCTGATCAACACGGTAGCCCTGGCCATGACCCAGAAGATCCCGGCTGCCACGGTCGGTGAGGGCATCTACACCCACCCCTCAACCTCTGAGGTATTCAACGCGCTGCTGGCCTAGGTGAGCGAACGTGCACCAAATCGCTGAGCGTGCGCATGGTTGGTGCACGCTCAGCGATATGATGCACGCTCGGTTAGGGCGCAGCGGAGCCTCCCGCCGCCACAGCCGCCCCCACCCGCGCGAGCGGGCTGCGCTCGCGGTAGCCGGCTAGCAGGGGCTCGCCCAGATAGGCATCGGTGCGCTCGATGTTCAGCGTGATGGCCTTAGGGGTTGCCTCTAAAACACAGTCGGCGGGCAGAATAGAGCGAAATTCAATCATCTCTTCTTTCTGGGTCTTGTTGAAGGTGCCGGTTGCCTCCCAGGCAGAACGCAGGACGGACGCCACCTCTTGGCGGGAAAGGCCGTTTCTAGCCCAAAACGGGCCAGGGGTTCTTGCAGAATCTCGGCGGTGAGCCAGACCCAGTTGCGTGAAAAACGCTGAATCTCGTGGGCAGTCAGGTGGTCGAGCCGCTGGCTGAGGGTGTAGAGCACGTGGCGGTAGAGGTTGCTGTTGACCGACCCCGCCAAAGAGGTGAAGTTATAGACCTGCTGGTCAGTGGGCTTGTAGTCGCTGGTAATGGAGATATACCAGACACGTTTTTTGATGGCTTCTTGCAGCACAGCCCCGTCGGCGTTTGAGGTCAGAATAATGGTTCCTTGTGGGCCCTCAAACCCGTTGGAGCGCAGGTTGGCCCAGTGCTTGATTTTGCCCTGTACCGTTGCCCCGTTGAGGAACTGGGTGCCCACCTCGTCGATGATGAGGGGTGAGACTTCACCCGATTCCATGTAGCTGTTCATATAGTTAATGGACCCGGTTTTTGACCCGTAGGTGGTTTTGAGCAGCTCTTCGGCCAGCAGAGGAGAGGAGTCACCGATGAAGGGATTGAGGTAGTCGTCAACCATGGTGGTTTTACCTGATGACCCAGACCCCAAAATAGCCAGGAGAACAGGGATTTTGTCGGGGTTTTCACCGGTTTCCATGACTAGGTGGCGGATACGCCAGAGCACCGGGGCCGTCATGGCAAAGAGGAAAGCGCTCAGGGCTTGGTGGGATTCATCGCGCATCTTGTTGTCCCGGTAGGAGAGCACGATATCGACGAAGGTGGAGGTATCGCGGGCGGTGACTTCTGCGTCGGTGAGCGGGGTAAGCTCCTTCCCCTCGTGGTTGATGAGCAGGGTGCCGTCGTCGGTGGCAACCCAGCGGGGGTGCGCGGTTTACCGGCGGGGCTGTCGAAGCGGCCCCGGCAGAGGGTGCTGTGCTCGTGGTTTTGGGTCATGGCTGCCCGGGTGAGGTTCATGGACCCGGTGAGAATCGCAAACTCGTCGGCCGAGTAACCTGCCGTGAGCTCCCAAAAGTCCGGCGTGTAGAGCATAGTGCGGGTGTTGAGATCGAAGACGGTGAGCATGATAGTACCTCTCGTAGAACAGTGAATAAGTTGATTACAAGTGTGAGAGAAAAGCCTTATATCCGGGTGAATTTGAGGTGAAACGAAGGTCAATAACTTCCGGTTTTTTACCTTTTAATGAGAGGATAGTTTCACTATATTAGTAGGCCAAGTAAGGAGTGGGTTATGCCCCAGATTGATGTTCTTCCGATCGAATTGTTAGCCCTAACCACCAGGTATCACTTATGGTGGCTACGGGCACCGCTCAAACAGGCACAAAGAAATCGCCGTCTAACGCAACGCCCAAGGGGGTAATGACTGAAAGAGATGTGTGGAATAACCGGCACTCAGACCAGCAGACACTCGGTGGACTGGCTGATTTGCTATCAGAGCCAATGCCGGTAACCTGGGTACTGCTGTACTTCTATAGTAAAGCAAAGAACCATATTCGCGTGGAGCTCTCACAGCCTGCCCCTGACGGTTTCAAGGACGGCTACATTAGGGTCTGGAAAGAACGAATAATTCTGCCCACCCTAGAATTTGGTTCTGAAGAGCTTCTCCTAGATGCTCAGCCAGATTCCACACCCGATATTGATTTCTTGATAGGCGATGCAGAAGCAAGTTAGCACAATTGACCCCAACCGTGTAAGGGCTGCACGAGAATCTGCAGGCCTTACAAAAGTACAATTAGCTAATTTTTTGCAGGTTGAGCCCCGAACCATCAATACCTACGAAAACGATGGGGCACCAGCAAAGCACGCTGACTCACTAGCGGCTGCGACAGGTCGGCCTCAAAGTTTCTTTACGGGTTCCCCTTTCGAACTTATTAGCCTAGACGACGTCTATTTTAGGTCTGCTAAGAAGGTTTCTAAGAAGTCCAAGTACGAGAGCACTTCGTTAGGTGCAATTGGCATGGAGTTCTTTGAGCACTTTGTGAAGCCTTATCAGTTACCTCAGGTAGGTGTTCCAACTTTTGATAACACTGAGCCTCAGATGGCAGCTCAGCAACTGCGTATTCTCTGGGGGTTGGGCGAACACCCTCTACCTAATCTTGTGCAGCTTTTTGAATCACGGGGTATTCGTGTGCTGTCCTTACCTAAGGTAGCCGAGAAGCTTGATGCTTTTAGCCACTGGTATCCAGATGGCCAGCCCTATATTTTTCTTAAAACGAGTAAAACAGCTGAGCGTATGCGCTTTGATCTTGCTCATGAACTTGGGCATCTGGTGATGCACTCACGTGGCTCCTATCTTGCGGAGCGGGATGTCGAAAAAGAAGCTGATAGGTTTGCTTCGGAGTTTCTCATGCCTGCTCGGGCTATTCGGGCTGAAATGCCACGCTCAGCGGGCCTGGACTCCATTTTTTCCTTGAAAAAGAAATTCCGAGTATCTGCTATGGCTATGAACTACCGTGGCGGTGAGCTTGATATTTTGACTGAGTGGGGCCAGCGTCAGAACTACGTTTCCCTTAACAAACTCGGGTATAAAATGGGGGAGCCCGACGGCTATAAGCCTGATAGTTCTCGGGTGATTCCGTATATTGTGGCGGACATGCGTGAGAAAGGTAAGAGCATCGCGGCGCTTGCGGCAACGGTGGGTGTGACCATGCAAGAGGTTAACGGTTTTACCTTTGGTGAGGTGATGGCTCCTGTGAAGTCAGTGGCGACCTCAGTTGAGAAAAGCCCTGCGGGCAGGCCAGCTTTGCGGGTGCTCTAGCTGAGGCTATCCCAGTTGCGCTCAGCTAGCAGTTCTCGGGTAGCTTCCATGCTGGCCTGTAGGTTCTCTAGAACCTGAGGTAGGGGAAGGGGTAGGTGCCAGTCAGCGTCCGTATCTTGCTCCCAGTCGAAGGACGCCCACGGCTCAGGTAGGGTGCGGCTGAGCAAGATTTTTTCCCGCCAGTAGTCCTCAACGAACCAGAGGTGCCCAGCCATACAACGAGCGTGCGTCATATCGCTGAGCGTGCGGCTGATAGGTGCACGCTCAGCGATATGACGCACGCTCGGTTAGGTGAGAGGCGGTTGCTAGTCCCAGGTAGGGTTAGCCAGATCCACACCGGACAGCTGGGCCTCTGCCTCGATAGCATCGGCCAGCCACTGAGCCAAGCCGGGCTGCTGGGACTCATAGTAGCGGGTGAACTGCTCGTCGCTGATGTAGCTGCGTGAGATGAGGTAGTGCTTGGCGGTGGGCGCGGACGAGTTCGCCCGCCTCGGTGCCGTCCGTCGGCAGGTTGCGGCGCACGGCGTCCGCAGCAGCTTCGGCCTGGTAATTGGCGAATTTTGGAAATCAGGTCCCCTTGGGGGTGGCAGTGAGCGGGAGCCTGCTCCGCCCTCCCTACTCGTCCGCCCCCGCGAACTGCGAGTTGTAGAGCTCAGCGTAGAAGCTGCCGCGCTCCAGCAGCTCAGCGTGGGAGCCGGATTCGACGATGTCGCCGTCGCGCATAGCGAAAATGACGTCGGCGTCCCGGATGGTAGAGAGACGGTGGGCAATCACGAAGGAGGTCTTGCCCACGGCCAGCTGGCCCAGGGCCCGGGCAATCAGCAGCTCGGTGCGGGTATCGACCGACGAGGTTGCCTCATCCAGAATCAGCAAGGGTTTCTGGGCCACCATGGCGCGGGCAATCGTGACCAGCTGCTTCTGCCCTGCAGAAAGCTGGGTCTGGTCGGTCAGTACCGTGTCGTACCCGTCGTGCAGCTGCGATACCAGCTCGTCCAGACCGACCGAGGCCATGACCTCATCCAGGCGCTCCTGACTGACTTCCCCGGCCCCGTAGACTACGTTCTCACGCAGGGTTCCCTCAAAGAGCCAGGTATCTTGCAGCACCATAGCAAAGAGGGAATCAACCTGCTCACGGGTCAGATCGGTGGTGGGTACCCCGTCAATGCGAATCTGCCCCGAATCGAGCTCGTAGAAGCGCATGAGCAGGTTGACTAGGGTGGTCTTACCGGCCCCGGTCGGGCCCACAATCGCCACCTTCTGGCCGGGAGCTACCGAGGCGGTAAAGCCGTGGATAATCTCCTTGCCCGGCTCGTAGCTGAACCGCACGTCCGCAAAGTCCACAGCGCCGCGCACGGGCTGGGGCATGGGAGTGCTCTTGGCAGACTCGTCCGCCAGCTCCTCGGCCTCCAAGAACTCAAAGACGCGAGCGCCCGCAGCCGCCACCGACTGCAGGGAGGTAGCCGACTGGGCCAGCTGGCCTAGGGGGTTGGTGAAGAGGCGGACGTAGACGATGAAGGCGACGATGATGCCGAAGGTGATGGTGTTGTTCAGCACCAGGGCGGCGCCGACCACGCAGACCACTACGTAGCCCAGGTTGCCGATAAAACCCATGAGGGGGAACATGAGGCCCGAGAAGAACATGGACTTCCAGGCCACCTGGTAGAGGTCGGTGTTGCGGTCGGCAAATTCGGCGCGGGCGGCGATTTCGCCGTTGTAGGCGCGAATCATGGAGTGGCCGCTCAGGGTTTCTTCGATGTGGCCGTTGAGCTTACCGAGGAGCTGCTGCTGGGCCACGAAGTACTTCTGGCTGCGGGCCAGCACGAAGCCGGAGGCCACAATGCCGAGTAGGGAGGCGGCAATAGTGGCGAGGGCCATGCGCCAGTCGGTCACAAACATCATAACGGCTGAGCCCACCAGGGTGACCACACCGGTGATGGTGGTAGCCAGAGAGTTGTTGAGGGTCTGCTGTAGGGTGTCGACGTCGTTGGTCACGCGCGAAAGGGTGTCGCCGGTAGAACCCTTGTCCATATAGGCTAGGGGGAGCCGGTCGATTTTGCGGTCTAGGTCGTGGCGCATGGAGCGCGATACCCAGACGGTTGAGCGGGCCATAATCTGCCCCTCCACCAGACTCAGGAGTAGGGAGGCCACCAGCATGCCGATGGAAATCCACATGAGGCGGTAGATTTCGCCCATATCCAGCTGGCCGGTGAAGCCCTTTTGAATCTCGTCGGTGATGGCCGAGAGGAACTGCGGGGCAACAATGTTGAGAATTACCCCGATGACGGCAGCGACAATAGCGACCACCATGCCCGGCAGTACTGGGCGCAGGTAGGCCAGGAGCTTGCCCATGGTCTGCTTAAAGGGGGCGGACGCCTGCCCCGGCATGGGGGCCCGCGGCGGGCCGCCGGGGCCACCCGGGCCCCCTGGGCGGGAGCCCTTCTCGCTTTTGAGCTGGCTATCGCGCAGCTGCTCAGCAGACTCAAGGCCCCGGCGGGCTGATTCTAGCTCTTCGGGGGTAAACACTGGTGACTGGCTCATGAGCGAAGTTCCTCCTCAGAGAGCTGGGACAGGGCAATATCCTGGTAGACCTCGTTGGTAGCCAGCAGTTCCTCGTGGGTGCCGGAGCCAACTAGCCGGCCCTTATCGAGCACCAGAATCTTGTCGGCTTCCCGTACCGTACCGATACGCTGGGCCACCACCACAATGGTCGCCCCCTTGGCGGTCTTCTTGAGCTGGCTGCGGATATCCCGCTCGGTCTTATAATCCAGGGCTGAGAAGGAATCATCGAAAATCATGATCTCCCCGCCGCGGGCAAAAGCCCGGGCCATGGACAGGCGCTGCCGCTGGCCACCCGAGAAGTTCTTGCCGTTCTGGGCAACCACCGAGGCGTAGCCATCCTCTTTCTTCCCCACAAAGTCAGCCGCCGCAGCAGCGTGAGCCGCCGCCACCACGTCCCCGGGGGTCACCGGGCGCAGGCCCTCACCCAGGGCCAGGTTAGAGGCCACCGAGCCCGAGAACAGCACACTCTTTTGGGGCACGTAGGCCAGGCGGTCGCGCAGGTCTTTCTGGTTCCAGTCGCGTACATCAACGCCGTCCACCAGCACCGACCCTTCGCGCACATCAGCAAAACGCGGAATCAGGTTCACCAGGGTGGACTTGCCCGAGCCGGTCGAGCCGATAATCGCCACGGTTTCACCCGGGGCAGCCGTAAAGGAAATCGAATGCAGGGCATCCCCGTCTGCCTCGGGGTAGCGGAAGGACACGTCCCTAAACTCCAGGGAACCTGCCGGGGCAGCCCCAACGCTCGCCCCGCCGTCCACAATCGCAGGCTCGGTTGAGAGCACCTCGCGAATACGACGCCAGGCAACCAGGGCTCGCGGGCCAATGACGAAGATGACGGTCATCATCATGAAGCTGGTCACCACCTGCAGGGCGTAGGTAGAGAAGACCACCATCTGCCCCAAGAGGGTGACGCGCTCGGTCAGGTCGGCGGTGCCGTCAATCAGCACAGCACCCAGCACATAGATGGAGAGGGAAAGGCCCGTCATGATGGCGGTCAGTAGGGGCATGATGAAGGCCATGGTGGAGTTGACGAAGAGGGTGGTGTTGCGCAGGTCGGTGTTGACCTCTTCAAAGCGCTCTTCGTGGAAGTCACCGGTGGTGTAGGCCCGAATGACGCGCAGACCGGTCAGGTGCTCGCGGGTCACCCGGTTGAGGCGGTCGGTGATTTTCTGCATGCGCATCATGCGGGGGATTGCCAGGCCCATGGCGACGCCCAGCACCAGCAGGGTGGCGAGGACGGCGATCCCGGTGGGGATGGTCCAGGTCAGCGACTGGGTAGCGATTTTGGAGCTAGCCCAGACCGCCATGATGGGAGCCTTAATGCTCATCTGCAGACCCATGACCACAAACATCTGCACCTGGGTGACATCGTTGGTGGAGCGGGTGATAAGGCTGTCGGTGCCGATGTGGTTCACCTCGGCGCTGGAGAGGTCGAAGGTTTTGTTGTAGACCCCGGCCCGCATGCGCCGGGCTAGGGTGGTACCGAAAATTGCGGTGCAGTAGCCGGTGATAATGGCGCAGACCATAGAGGTCAGGGCTGCTGCCAGCATGAGGGTGCCGTCTGAGATGACGTCCTTCAGCTCGGACCCGGGCGTTGAGATGGTGAGGGTGATGTTCTCCATATACTCGGGAACCTTGAGGTCAAGGTAGACCTGGGCCACGATGGACAGCACCGCCACCAGGGCGAGTAACCATTCTCGCCGGTGAATGAATTGGGTGATTTTCATGGAATCCTAGGGCGTTTTCGTCAAAGAAAAAAGGTGCATCTCTGCACCTTCGTCCTTTCTATTATGCCCTAGGTAGAGCGGCTAGATGTTGGTGAAACCGGTAACGTTGAGATGAGAAAGCTGGCCTCTTCTAAACTTTTTACCCATTCTCCTGTGGCCTCAGAACGATACGAAATAAGGTTCAGCATGACGGCTAAATCTTCAGTAAGGTCTCGGGGGAAAACGGGTTCGTGGTGTGCGATTCGGTTTCGAAGTGTTCGTATTCTTTCGATACTTTCACGAATCTCTGACCGGAGAAGCCGGGGGTCACGTGTAGGGCTGTGTGGCATTGCCGGTGCAAGATAGGGGAGCCAAAGACGGTTATCGTGGCGCTGCGTAAAAAGTTGCTGCCAGAAGACAAGCTTGAGCTCGGCAATTACTTTGCCTGTTGTTGTATAACTTGACCTAGTACGTATTAGATTTTGGCTCTGTCTGTGTGGTAGCGATTGTACAAAACCCGGTGACCAGGGCCATTTTTCGCCGTACACGGTGGTAAGAACCTCATCTGCAACGTTGCGGATTGATATTTCAGCAAAATGGGCTGGCAGTATGAGCGCTGCTGAGACTTTTGCGTTCCATGTATAAAGCCCAGTGACATCTGAAAATCCGAGCTGGTAATAGGCGAGCTGGTAGGTCTTTAGGCGTGGTGCGCTGAGTACCTTGGTAAGCTCGTCAATGCTTAAATTGGTTGCTTCAGGCATGGTTCTAGTATAAAGTTGGTCTCACGAAGCTAGAGGATTTAGTTGGAAGCAGTTTAGCTTTCTCCCCCTTTAGCACAAGATAATTACGAAGAGGAGCCAGGTCTGGCTCCTCTTCTTTTTATACACAGTAAATCATCTTTATCGGTCAAGGCCCCGGGCGGCCAGGGCATCGCCGGTTTCGTGGGCGTAGGCCACTGTGGCAATCACCAAGGGAATGAAAAGCCGGAACTGGGCGACCTTGATTCCGCGGGCGGCCACCGCCGCCTGAATTAGCTGCCAGCTATCCATAATCACCGGAATAGAACGCACCATCAGGGCCAGAGCCAGCCCCACCCGCTCAGGGGAGCCACCCACCCGCTTCAGGGGGGTGCACAGCCAGATAAACCCGTCAATCAACACCGGCATAGGGGTCGACCACAGCAGCACCTTTGAAGCTGCAATCATGGTGAGTAGGGTCAGCAGGACGTCCGCCCCCGACTCAATCTTGCCGCTGACCAGGTAGTAGACCAACAGAATCGCCAGCAACCAGGAAAGAGAAGCCAGGGACTGCACCCAGGTGCGCCAGGGAATTTTTGCCAGAGCCCCAAGAGTCAGCACCAGCACGAGGGCCGCAAAGCCAAAACCCCAGTGGCTGGTAGCTGCCAGGTAGATGCCCAGCAGAAGAATGAAGACGCCTTTGACCCACAGGGGTGCCCGGTGTACCGGAGTGTTAAGGGGCTGATAGGTGCCAAAGAGCTGGTTGGCAATGTTCACGCCCGGCCCCCGGGACGTTGGGGCTCAGCAGGTTCAGATGGGGCTGGGAAGTCCGTGGAGCACCAGCGCTGGTAATCTGCCAGGACGTCTTCTGCCGGCCCCTGCGCCAGCAGGCGGCCCTCATGGATGACGATTGCTTCATCGCAGGTAACTGCCAGGTCAAGATCGTGGGTGGAGATGACCTGCTGCTGGGGAAGTGAGTCGAGCAGGTCAAATAGCCTCAACCTATTCTTGAGATCTAAAAGAGTTGTGGGTTCATCTAAAAGTAGAACCTTAGGGTTTACTGCAAGTACAGCAGCTAGGGCGGTCAACTGTTTTTCACCGCCTGAGAGGTTATAGACAGAGTCAAAAGCGCGGTGCTCAACCCCGCGCTCAGCAAGGGCCTCCAGAGCGGCGGCGCGGCGGGTGTCCTTACCCTTGATGTGCTGAAGGGAGAGCTCGACATCCTCAACACCCGTCGGCATCACCAGCTGGGCGCCGGGGTCTGAAAAGAGCATGCCTACCCGCGAGCACACCGCAGGTAGATGCTCACTCACGCTTACCCCGTGTACGGTGACCTCGCCCGAGGTGAGCTGGGAGAGCCCGTTGAAGAGCCTTAAGAAGGTTGATTTACCCGAGCCGTTGAGACCGAGCACTGCGGTACGCGGGGCTGAAAGCTCCACGGTGATGTTGTGCAAGAGAGTGCGGTCGCTGGTGCCGGTATCAACGGTAACGGTGGCTGAGCGGGTGGCAAGCAGCCCGTCGTCCGAAAATTGGGCCGACGGGCTTGCAGCACTTGCGCGTGAAGAGCGAGAGAAAAACACGGGCTCTATCGTACCTAGCGGCGGGCCAGGGTGGGGAATGCTCGGTGCACGGCCAGGGCAACCAGCACGGCTACCAGGCATTTGATGAGATCGCCGGGGATGTAAATCAGGGCAGCGGCAACGGCAGCACCCAGTTCAAGGTCTGCATTGATCATCATGCCGGCAACGCCAAAGACCTGGATGATAGCAAAGCCTGCCAATACAGCCACCACAAAGGCGCCAAATAGGCCGGCCCCGCTCATGCGGCGGCGCAGGGCTGCGTAGGCAAGCCCGCCGGTAACCAGGGCACCGGGAATAAAGCCCAGCAGGTAGCCAAAGGAGGGGGAGACAATGGTGCCGAAGCCGCCGCGTCCGCCCGAGAAAACCGGAAGGCCAACCAGGCCAGCAACGACATACAGAGTGACGGCAAGAGCAGCGCGGGTACCGCCCAGGGTCAGGGCTGCGATGTAAATCGCCAGGGTCTGGAGGGTAATCGGAACGGCAGCCGGGCCCACCGGAATAGCGGGCAGCAAGGCGCATACGGTAATAAAAGCGGCAAAAACAGCGATAAGGGCCAAATCGTGACCGGGATTAGCGGCGGCGCGCGCTGTGCGCGGGGAAGTCTGTGATGATGTCATGTCCACTACTATAAACAGGTTTGAACACCGTTCAAAAACTCCGCTTTTCTTTCGCTTTTGTGACGCTGGCCCGAATCAACGCCCCGGTGGCCCTTCCAACATCGACCAGCACCACACCGGGGCGGTAAGATAGATAGCTGGCCAACTCACCCCACCCAAGGAGCAGACCCGTGCTGTCAGTCAATAACCTCGAACTGCGAGCTGGCGCTCGCCTGCTCATGGAGGACGTCACCTTCCGCATCGATAAGGGCGATAAGGTGGGACTCGTGGGCCGAAACGGCGCTGGTAAAACCACCATGACCAAGGTGCTGGCCGGGCTGACCCTGCCTGCAGACGGTACCGTCACCCGTGGTGGTACCATCGGCTACCTGCCCCAGGACCCCAAGGTCGATGACATGACCCAGCTCGCCAAGGACCGTATCTTCTCGGCCCGAGGCCTGGACGGGGTTGCCCGCAAAATGCGCCAGGCCCAGGAAATGATGGCCAGTGAAGACCCCGCAGAGCACGCCAAGGGCATGCGCCGCTACGACCGGCTCGAAGCTGAGTTCATTGCCGGTGGCGGCTATGCGGCCGAATCTGAGGCAGCTACCATCACCGCCAATCTTGACCTGCCCGAGCGCGTCCTCAATCAGCCCCTGTCCACCCTCTCCGGTGGTCAGCGCCGCCGCGTCGAGCTGGCCCGCATTCTCTTTGCCAATGCTGACACCATGCTGCTCGATGAGCCCACCAACCACCTGGACGCCGACTCGGTGGTCTGGCTGCGCGAGTTTTTGAAGAACTACCAGGGCGGCATCCTGGTTATCTCCCACGACGTGGAACTGATGGAACTGGTAGTCAACAAGGTTTTCTACCTGGATGCCAACCGCTGCGTCATTGACATCTACAACATGGGCTGGAAGAACTACCTGCTGCAGCGCGAGCAGGATGAGGCCCGCCGCAAGCGCGAGCGCGCCAATGCCCAGAAGAAGGCCTTGGCCCTGATGGAGCAGGCCAACAAGATGCGCGCCAAGGCAACCAAGGCAGTTGCGGCCCAGCAGATGATTAAGCGAGCCGAAAAGCTCATGCGCGGGCTGGAGGAAGAGCGCCAGGTCGATAAGGTGGCCGCGATTCGCTTCCCCGACCCTGCCCCCTGCGGCAAGACGCCCCTGTCAGCAGCCGGCCTATCCAAGAGCTATGGATCCCTCGAAATTTTCACCGACGTCGATTTGGCCATCGACCGCGGCTCGCGCGTGGTGGTGTTGGGCTTTAACGGCGCCGGTAAGACCACCCTGCTACGCATGCTAGCTAAGAGCACCCAGCCCGATACCGGCGAGGTCATCTACGGACACGGGGCCAAGGTGGGGTACTTTGCCCAGGAACACGAGATCCTGGACCACGACCGCACCGTCTTTGAGAACATGAAGTCGGCGGCCCCCGACCTCGATGACACCCGCGTCCGCACTATTCTCGGCTCCTTCCTCTTTTCGGGGGACGACGTTGATAAGCCCGCCGGCGTGCTCTCCGGCGGCGAGAAAACCCGCCTGTCGCTGGCAACCCTGGTGGCCTCGTCTGCCAATGTTCTGTTGCTCGATGAGCCCACCAACAACCTCGACCCGGCCTCGCGCGAAGAGATTTTGAACGCCCTGAAGAACTACCAGGGAGCCATTGTGATGGTCTCCCACGATGAGGGTGCGGTTGAGGCCCTTGACCCCGAGCGCGTGCTACTGCTGCCTGATGCGGTAGAAGATTTGTGGAGCAAGGAATACCAGGACCTCATCTCCCTGGCTTAGGCAGGAATGAGCGGACGCCCGCCCCCCTCTGGTCCGTACAAATAGGCTTGTGTGTCTGTTTCTTACACAAGCCCACTGTTGGGGTCACCACACTCTACGAACAAGACCTGTGTGTTTCGTGGGTTTTCCTTTCCCAACCAAAGGTCACGAAATGATAACGGACCTATTTCGCTAGTGCAGGGCAGGTCGGGCGGCGTAAAGTAAATACCAGCTTCGGAAGCCAATCTTCCCCAGCTACACCTCAAGAACACCGCCTCACCGATGAGGCGGCACACAAATCCAACACCGACGTTGGGCCGAACCTTGAAAGGATGATTCAATGCTGGAATCACACGACGTACGTTACCCCGAAATCGCTGAAGAGGGCGTAGAGGTCGACGTTTTCTGGACCGAAGACTAAGCATCGTTCGCCTCAGCGGCACAGATATATTTTGTTTTCCTTCCCACCCCACCTCAATGAGTGACTACATAGAAGTGATACACGGGTGAAAGACAGGAGGCCCGGCACCACGCGGTGCCGGGCCTCCTGCTGTCTTTGCCTGAAGTCTTAGGCTCCGGTGAAGAAGCCGCTGATTAGCTGGGTGGGGTAGCTGGTTAGGAAGCCGAAAAAGGCCAGGATGTAGGCCCCGATGTAGACGGTCAGGGCGGCGGTGAGGAAGTTCTCGCGGGCTGAGCCAGCATCGCCCAGGATGGGTAGGGCCATGTAGCCGCTCTTGCGCCAGAGCTTGCTGGGCACTACGGGCTTGACGGTGGCTGGCCAGAAGGGGTTGGCTCCTCTGGTAGTCAGGGCATCGCCCAGAATATGGGTGGTCGCCCCGGTGAGAACCGCCCAGGGCATTAGGGCCAGTGAGTCGGTATAGATGGTTCCGGCAATGACCGCGAGCGCCCCCAGCCAGCCCCTCGCCGCCTTGAAGGTGCGTAGGGCCAGGCCACCAGCAAAACCGGCTAGAGCCAGGGCTAGGACGGGGATACCCGCGTAGGTCAGGCGGTCGGCAAAAAAGGCCAGGGCCCAAAAGGCTGCTAGGCCAACCAAAGAATGGGTTCCCTTACGGTGGCCACCTGAGAGCCGCCCCACCAGCAGCGCAACCCAGCGACTGACCGGAGGAATCGAGTGGGCGATGGTGCCGTTGTGGTGATCAATATCGGGGAGCATGCCCGCACCGGCGGCCGCTAGGGTAGTGACAGCCAGGGTGGTGGGGTCATCAATACCCAGTACTCCCGCCTCGTTGAGAGCTAGCCAGGCTGCTGCTGCGCTAATGGAGTGGGAATAACCCATCATGATGGTGCAATCCTTATGAATAATCCTCTGGAAGTGAAAGTACCACTTTAACACAATTTCGAATATTTGTTCTAAAAGGATGCCGGTGGTCACGGGGTGGGCATAGCCGGGGGAGTGTTCGCCCAGAGCGAGCAAGAAGCGTAGACTAAAAATTAGGATCACCCCGCCACGGCAGCCCTGCCGGGGCGAGCGTCCTTACACCCACTACAACTACATACCGAAAGTCCTTCGTTGAACCAACATACCCAAGGGTCAGAACCCCAGGCCCCTGCTGAAACTTCAACCGACATGCTCTACCAGATCGACGACACTCCACCCCTCGGTGTCTCTATCCTGCTAGCGTTCCAACACATCCTGGCAGCCTTTGCCGGAATCATCGCGGTACCCCTGGTCGTCTGCACCGCCCTCGGCTTTAACGTCGCCCAAACCTCACTGATGGTCAGTGCCTCCATCTTCGTCGCGGGCCTCACCACCTTCATCCAGTCCCGCGGCATCGGCCCCGTGGGCGCTCGCGTGCCCGGCATGATGGGCACCGACTTCACCTTCGTCAACCCCACTATCGCGGTTGGCTCCCAGTTCGGCATGGCCGGAATCGTTGCCGCTACCATCAGCGCCTCACTGGTTGAGATTGTGCTCTCCCGCTTCATTAAGCCCCTGATGCGTTTCTTCCCGCCGCTGATTACCGGTACCGTGGTGGCCCTCATCGGCATCACCCTGCTGCCGGTCTCCATGGACTGGGCAGCAGGCGGCGCGGGCTCCGAGGACTATGGCTCCCTGCAGAACCTCACCATTGCCTTTGGCGTCATGGCTCTCACTCTCGCGATCGCCCACTTTGGCCGCGGTATTCTGCGCGCTGCCGCCGTCTTTATCGGCATGGTCGCCGGCTACCTGGTCTGCATTCCCCTGGGCCTAGTTGACCTTTCTGTCGTCTCAGATGCCGCCTGGTTCGCCCTGCCCAATATCTTCGCCTACGGCCTGCACTTTGACCTGGCCTCCACCCTTGCCTTTGTCCCCGCCTACATCGTCTCCACCATCGGAACGGTCGGCATCATGATGGCTATCGGCCAGGCATCCGGCGCCACACTCGACAGCAAGCGCGTCTCTAACGGTGTGCTTGCGGACGGCGTCGGCTCAGCTTTAGCAGGCGCTTTCGGCGCAGGCCCCAACACCGCCTTCTCCCAGAACGTCGGCCTCATTACCCTCACCAAGGTAGCCTCCCGCCGCGTCATGATTACCGCAGGCATCATCCTGGCTATCCTCGGCGTCTTCCCCAAGCTCTCAGCCCTGATTTCCGTGATGCCCCAGCCCGTCCTCGGTGGTGCAGGCGTCATCATGTTCGGTCTGGTCGCAGCCCAGGGCATCAAAACCCTCACCACCATCGAACTGGGCGACCGCGAACTGCTCATCGTCTCGGTGGCCTTCGCCCTGGGTATTGGCGTAACTGTCCGCCCCGACATGCTCGCCAACCTGCCCACCGCCCTGCAGATGATTCTCTCATCCGGCATCTCCACCGGAACCCTGGCAGCCCTGTTGCTCAACATCATCCTGGTCGACCGAAAGAAGAAAACCGCATGAAACTCCTCGAAGACCGCATCCGCCGCGATGGCCGCATCCTACCCGGCAACATTCTTAAAGTTGACCAGTTCGTCAACCACCAGGTCGACCCCCAGCTCATGATGGACATGGGCCGCGACTTCGCCGAGCACTTTAAGGACGCTGGAATCACGCGAGTCCTCACCCTCGAAGTCTCCGGTATCTCTATGGCCATGACCGCAGCCCTGCACCTGGGTGTGCCCATGGTCTTTGCCAAGAAGATTTCCTCCAAAACCCTCTCCACCGACACCTACCACTCCAAGGTATTCTCGTACACCAAGAAAATCGAGTACGACATCCGCGTCGACAAGCGTTTTGTTACCCCCGAGGATCGCATCCTGATTATTGATGACTTCCTGGCCAACGGCCAGGCCCTGCACGGCTTAACCCACCTCTGCGAGCAGGGCGGGGCCCAGGTAGCCGGCATCGGTATTGCCATCGAAAAGGTCTTCCAGGGCGGCGGCAAAGAATTCCGCAACCGCGGCTACGACGTCTACTCCCTGGCCATGATTGACCACTTCACCGACGACGGGGTGGTCTTTACCCACGAGGTAGAAAAAATCCAGTAGCACAGCAGCCAGCTAAAGAAATGCTCCCCTCCACCCTGAATCGGTGGAGGGGAGCGTTTTCTATCTCAATCACCTACAAAGCCTAGCGGTAGAGCTGCTCATCGAGCAGGGCATCCTCCACCTCTTCATCGGTAATCTTCTTACTGCGTTTAGGAGCCTTGGGGCGCACAATGGACTTCATATGCGCGGGCATATCATCCACAAACTCCATGCGGCGGCGTACCACCTCTTCGTCCTCATCGCCGATATAGGTGCCATCAGCATCGTAGAACTGACCAAAATAGGCCTCAAGCTCAGCGGCAACCTGTGCATCGAGCTCATCGTTACGCACCTTCTGGCGGGCAGACCAGAAATAGGCAATATAGAACATAGCCGCAAAACAGTACCACTGCACCGAATACGACAGGTTCGGCCCGTAATCTTCCTCTGGCTTATCCTTAGCAACCGGGGTGCTTGCCGGGGCCGGGCTCTCAGAAGCCATCACACCGTAATTGACCGTATCAACATCAAGACCGGTCACCTCAGCAACCTCGGGAAGGTCAATACTGGTAATCTGCCCATCCACCGATGAAGCACCCGTATCAATCTCACCCTCTACCAGGCGCACCGTAATGGTCACCTGCCCAGTCGGGGGAGCAGGTACCGGGGAAGCCGTCGAGCCGGCATCCCCAAACGCAGCCTCCATCCAGCCACGGTTGACCACCACAATATGGCCCTGGTCGGTCTGGAAAGGCACCAGCACCTCATACCCGTTCAACCCGTTATAGGGCCGGTTACGCACCAGCAACTGGTGCTCACTCAGGTACTGGCCGGTCATGGTCACCGGCTGCCAGCGCAGCTCAGAATAAGCGGACGCAAACAGGCTAGAATCGTCCGCAAAATCCAGGGGAGCGGTATCATAGTTCTGCGAAATACGCTCATTCGAAAAATCAAGCGCCTCCTTGCGGCTCATCTGCCAGCTCGCCAAATACAGGCACACCAGCGAGGCGACCACCGTCAGCACAAACAGGCCAACCCACTTACCAGAGAGCAAAAAACCGTATTTCTTCACAACCAACCACCCTATCCCAGAGGGACAGTCTGCTTCCAAAAACTACGCGCCACCAAAAAATCCTGCAAATACTGCACATGCTCCTCACAAGCCGCCCAGCTCTTGAGCCGCTCCGGGGCATGCACCTTCGGGTTATTCCACAGCACCTCAAAACAAGCTTGCCCCTGGCAGCCCTTACGGCTACACTTCACAAACTCAGGCCCCTGGCCACTGCCATCTGCCTGACCCTGATTCAAAGAGCCTAAAATATCCACCCGCTACTCCCTACCGTCCTCATCAAAAACCACTTCACCATCAATAATCACCGGCTCACCAGAACCCTCAGCCGCAGAATCTGCCGAGTGAGCGCTCGCCTGGGTACGGCTACCAGCTGGCCCACCGGCGTCCGCACCCTCGGCCGCAGCGGCACGAGCTGCCCGATCAGCCTGAGCCGCCTCAATAGCAGCCTGCTGCTCCGGCGGCAGCATGGCAGAAAAACCGCCACCACCCTGCTTAGCCTCACCGTTAGCCACCACCACAGCCGTCCATGGAATAATCGCAGCTGCCGCCAGGCACACCCACTGCCACACACCGTCCACCATCACCGCAGCAATAATAAAAACAATGCGCAAAAACATCTTGAAGGCATACACCTTAGCCCGCGAACTAACCCCCACCGACTGCCGCTCAGCAGCGTCCGTAATCTCAAAAACCTCAGAATCACCCGAAGAGTACCCAGCAGCCTTCAAATCCTCAGCAGTCCAATACTTCTGCGCCACCGGCACCCTCCTCACACAGGCTCAAACTCACCCCACCAGTCTACCCCTCGCACACACACCCCGCCCGACCCCTTAACCAAACCCACCAGGCCAAATAACACGCGCCTACTTGAACAAACCACCACTTTTTTCTCAAGAGCGTAAGATAGGGGCAGAAACAAAACCCCACAACAAGGTGAAACAATGACCAACCCCACCGTACTCATCACCGGCGGCAACCGCGGCATCGGCCACGCCATCGCCACCGAATTCAAAAAAGCCGGCTACAACGTCGCCATCACCTACCGCAGCGGCGAACCCCCCACCGACTTCTTCGCCGTCAAAGCAGACGTCACCGACTCATCCTCCATCGATGCAGCCTTCACCGCCGTCGAAGCAGAATTCGGCCCCGTCAGCGTCATCATCGCCAACGCAGGCATCACCAAAGACACCCTGCTCATGCGCATGAAAGAAGACGACTTCACCACCGTCATCGACACCAACCTCACCGGCGCCTTCCGCGTCGCCCAGCGCGCCACCAAGGGCCTGCTCAAAAACAAGGGCGGCCGCATCATCTTCATCTCCTCCGTCGCCGGCCTCTACGGCAACCCCGGCCAGGTCAACTACTCCGCCTCCAAAGCAGGTCTCGTCGGCATGGCCCGCTCTATCACCCGCGAACTCGGCGCCAGAAACATCACCGCCAACGTCATCGCCCCCGGCTTCATCAAAACCGACATGACCGAGGAACTCTCCGACGACCTCAAAAAGCAGTACACCGACTCCATCCCCGCCCGTCGCTTCGCCGAACCCAAAGAAATCGCCGACGTAGCCCTCTTCCTCGCCTCCGACGCCGCAGGGTACATCTCAGGTGCCGTGATTCCCGTCGACGGTGGCCTGGGTATGGGGCACTAATACAGCCTAGCCGGTGTGTGCCCGTCCGCGACCCTCTCACTCCTCGCCCGGGGGCTCGTCGTGATTCACGCCAGCCCCGAGCCAACGGACGGGGCACACACCTTCCCAGGCTGCTGTGTACGCCAGAGCGGGGAGCTACCGCCCATTGCTACTTAAACAAATCATTTGTACAACGCTTATAAGGACTAAGAATGTCACTTCAGAACAAGACCATTATCATTACCGGTTCCTCCCGCGGCGTGGGCGCAGACACCGCCCAGATTCTTGCCGCCCAGGGAGCCAACATCATCGTCAACTACCGCTCCAAGGCACCCCGTGCAACCAAGGTTGTTGCCGCCATTGAAGAAGCCGGTGGCAAGGCCGTTGCCGTACAGGGCGACGTGACCAAGGCTGAGGACGCCGCCGCCCTGGTAGAGGCTGCCATCGAGAACTTCGGCTCCCTGGACTACCTCATTCTCAACGCCTCTGGCGGCATGGAAGCCGGCATGCCCGACGACTACGCCATGGTGCTTAACCGCGACTCCCAGCTGCGCCTGGCCCGCCTGGCAGCCGAAAAGATGCCTGAGGGTGGCCGTATCGTCTTTGTGACCAGCCACCAGGCTCACTTCATCCGCGAAGTAGAGACCATGCCCGAGTACAAGCCGGTTGCTGAGTCCAAGCGCGCCGGCGAGGACGCCCTGCTAGCAGAAATCCCCGCCCTCACCGAAAAGGGCATCTCCCTGGTGGTTGTCTCCGCCGACATGATTGAAGGTACCGTCACCGCAGCCTTGCTCAACCGCCTGCACCCCGGCGCCATTGAGGCCCGCCGCGAAGAAGCCGGCAAACTCTACACCGTCAACGAGTTCGCCCAGGAAGTCTCCAAGATGGTAACTGCCGACGTAGAAACCGGCCACATCGAGCTGGTCGGCGGCGCAGGCAGCTTCATCAAGTAGCCTCCTGCCGAACTTTGTACCGCACCCTGCCCGCTTTTAAGGTTAAAAGTGGGCAGGGCATGGTACAAACCCGCTGATTTCAGTACGTAAAAGGACGCTGGTAGCTACCTACCAGCGTCCTTTATCTATAGCGTGAGGGCAGTGCCCCGCAAGTCTTTAGAGCCCAGCGAAGTGGCGCACCGCGTCTAGGCGCAGGGTGTTGATTTGGGTGTCGGCGACCTCCAACAGGGCAGTCTTGGCATTGAAAGCAACACCCAGCTCCGCCTCAAGGATCATGAGCACATCGTTGGCACCGTCGCCCACAGCAATGGTCTGGGAGGACTTAATATCGAATTCCTTAGCCCACTCCTTCAGCGACTCCTTCTTGACCTCACCGGTAATGACCTCACCGGTGACCTTGCCGGTCAACTTGCCCTCGATTATTTCAAGGACGTTGGCGCGCGCCTTGGAAAGGTTCAGGTAGCCTGCCAGCGGGGAGAGAACCTGCACAAACCCGCCCGAGACCACGCAGACCTCGTGGCCGGCAGCCAGGAAAACCTCAACCAGCTTGGTGGCGCCGGGGGAGTACAGCACCTTGGAAGCCACCTCATCAATCACCGACTCCTCGAGACCGGCTAGAGTGGCAACCCGCTCACGCAAGGACGCCTCAAAATCGAGCTCCCCGCGCATCGCCCGCTCGGTCACCTCAGCAACCTCAGCGCCGCGTCCTGCCGCAGCTGCCAACTCGTCAATGACCTCCTGGCGGATCAGGGTAGAGTCAACATCCATAATAAGCAGCTTCTTCTCATCGTTGGCCAACTCAGCGGGCACCACATTCAGGTCAAAGCCCAGCGAGCGCGCCCCATCGAGCAGCCCCAAGGCGCCGCGGGCGTCCTCAACACCACCGCGCTCCCACGAAGCCGCGGCAATATAGACCGAGTAGGCCGGGCCCTCAGCCTCGCGCTCTACGCGAGAGGCAGGAACCTCCATCAAAAGACCTGACTCAAGCTCCAGGCCCTCAACCGCCTGCAGCGCAGCCACCAGCTGCTCCTCGGTAGCAATCAGGGAAGCGTCCGCACGAGAAATAGCAACAATATTTACAGAAGTACTCATAGGCACCATTATCTACTAAAGTTGTGAACCATGGCATCAGTTCTTGAACTTAATAAGGTTACTGTCTCACGAAGCGGTAAGAACCTCATCCACAACATCACCTGGTCTGTCGAAGAAGGCGAACGCTGGGTCGTCCTTGGCCCCAACGGCGCGGGCAAAACCACCCTGCTCTCTATCGCAGCAGCCCGCCTGCACCCCACCCGCGGCGAAGTCGACATCCTCGACGAAATCCTCGGCGCCGTCGACGTTTTTGAACTACGCCCCCGCATCGGCCTCTCATCAGCCCCCATGGCCGCCCAAATTCCCGGCAACGAAACCGTGCTCGATGTCGTCATCACCGCAGCCTACGGCGTAGCAGGCCGCTGGAACGAAGAATATGACTCCTTCGACGACAACCAGGGCAAGGCCCTCCTCGACGATTGGGGGGTAGCCCACCTAGCTGACCACCCCTTCGGCACCCTGTCTGAGGGCGAAAAGAAGCGCGTGCTCATCGCCCGCGCTCTTATGACCGACCCCGAAATGCTGATTCTCGATGAACCCGGCGCCGGTATGGACATCGCAGGCCGCGAAGACCTGGTCAAGCGCCTCACCCACCTGGCCCTAGACCCCTACGCCCCCGCCACCATCCTGGTCACCCACCACCTCGAAGAAATTCCCGCAGGCTTCACCCACGCCCTGCTCCTGCGCGAAGGTGAAATCGTAGCAGCAGGCCCCATCGAAGAAACCCTCACCCAGGCCAACGTCTCAGCCACCTACGGCCTCGACCTCGACCTGACCGTTCACGAGTCCGGCCGCTACTCAGCCTTCGCCCGCTAGCTTACGAGCATGAAACCCAAACAACTCACTCCCGAGCAGCTGGCAGAACGCTCAGCCCGCGTCACCGCCCTGCCCAACACGCGTCCGCTCAGCACAGCCCCGAGCGAGGCCACCCGTTTCTACACCCACCTCACCGACGTCAAGCTACGCTCTATCAAAGAACCCGAATGGGGAATCTACATTGCAGAGTCCTCCAAGGTAATCCGGCGGGCGCTCGCCGCCGGGCACCGGCCTCTCTCCTTTCTCATGAGCGAAAAATGGGCCGACGACCTCATTGACGTACTGCAGGAGCACCCTGAGGTGCCCGCCTATGTGGGCAGTGAGGACGAGCTGGAGCAAGTTACCGGCTTCGCCCTACACCGCGGGGCCCTAGCCTCCATGGCCAGGCCTGAACCCGCCCCCTTGCAGACCCTGCTTGAGGGGGTGCGGCGCGTTGCGATCCTAGAAGATATCGTGGACCACACCAACGTGGGTGCCATCTTCCGCTCGGCAGCTGCCCTCGACGTCGACCTGGTGCTGGTAACCCCGCGCTGCGCCGACCCGCTCTACCGGCGCTCAATCCGCGTCTCTATGGGAACCGTCTTCCAGGTACCCTGGGCCCGACTGGACTCCTGGCCCGGCGCCCTCGACACCCTACACACAGCGGGCTTCACCACCGCTGCGCTCGCCCTGGAAGAAGATTCTTTGAGTCTGACCGAACTGGCAGACCGCAAAGACGAGAAGCTAGCCCTGATTTTGGGCACCGAGGGGCACGGGCTGGCCACATCCACCCTGGCAGCCACCCAGCACACCGTCATGATTCCCATGAGCCACGGGGTCGATTCCCTCAATGTAGCGGCCGCCTCAGCCGTTGCCTTCTGGGAAACCCGCCCAAAGATGGTAGAGTAGTTCCTCGGTTGTAAACCGCAACCACCGGTAGGCACCCGCCCCGGTAGCAACAAGATATGCACTGGCAAAATCCAGGGCACGAAGAAGGTAAATATCATGCAGGCTGGCATCCACCCTGAATACAACTACGTTCTCTTCCGCGACCTCGCATCAGGCGAGACCTTCCTGACCAAGTCAACCATGACTTCTCAGAAGACCGAAAAGTGGGAAGACGGCAACGAGTACCCCCTCGTAGAAGTTGAAATCTCATCAGCTTCACACCCCTTCTACACCGGCAAGCAGCGCATCATGGACGCCGCTGGTCGTGTTGAGCGCTTCAACGCTCGCTTTGCAAACTTCGGCAAGAAGGCCTAAGTTTACAGCCAGTCTATTCAGGCTTAATATCACACCCCGTGACCGTGATTTATCACGTGTTACGGGGTGTTTTTGTAGGTTCACTGCGTAGAATTGGGTTCGGTTCACTCTGCGTACCGCACCCTTTTGCCGGGTGGGTGCGCCCCTTTTGAGATTAGTTAGGGAGGTACCGTGTCCGTCGAGGCTCACGAAGAACCTAAAAAGAAGAAAAGCAAAAAAGCCCTCTGGATTACCCTGCTCATTCTGTTGCTGATTCCGGTTATCGCTGTGGGCGGCTACCTGTTTATGATCAATAAGGCCTGGAATAAGTCCGAGACCTTTGATAACGCCATGCCCAATGAGGACGGCACCGTCACAACCCCCCATAATGACGAGCTGCAGGCCCTGGTTGATCAGGCAGCTAACGCAACGATTACCAATGAGTCGGGCGCTACCTTAGAAAGCAACGTCTCTGAGGGCGATGCTAACGGCGACGGCATTTTGGATGCTGTAGCCGGTGGCGCTGTCACCGACCGTCCGGTCAACACCGCCTCCACCGATATTCTGCTGCTGGGCTCTGACCAGCGCTCCGGTGCCGAAGCCCAGGTGGTGACCGGTGCCCGTGCCGATACCATCATGGTGCTCCATATCCCTGAGGACGGCTCAGCTGCCTACCTGATTTCAGTGATGCGTGATACCTGGGTCAATATCCCCGGTTACGGTTCCGCTAAGGTTAATGCCGGTCTGAACTACGGTGGTGTTGACCTGCAGGTTGCTACCATTGAGCAACTCCTTGGTATTCAGATGGATCACGTTGCTGAAATTGACTTCCAGGGCTTTAAGGCTCTGGTTGATACTCTGGGTGGAATCACCGTTGATGTTCCCCTGTCCTTCACTGCTTCTGTACCTGGCTACTCCTTTACTGCTGGCCCCCAGACAATGTCTGGCGGTGAGGCATTGGTCTTCGTTCGTGAACGCTATGCTTTCTCAGACGGTGACTACCAGCGCGTCCGTAACCAGCGTGCCTTCCTGCGCGGTGTCTACAACGAACTGAAAGCTGATGGCGCCCTGTCGTCTGCTAGCAAGCTGCTGCAGGTCATTGAGTCTGTTTCACCTTACATGAGTGTTGATTCGGGTCTATCCCCTTCAGCCATCGTGGGTATTGCCCAGCCTGTTCTGGCTAACGGTAACACCCAGCTGGTGTCCATGACCCTGCCGAATGCCGGTACCGGCTGGTCCTGGGACGGCCAGTCCATCGTGGTCCTCGATGCTGCTGCAACCAGCGCCCTGTCATATGCCCTGCAGACCGATACCATGCCTAACTACATTGCTACCTACGGTTCTGACTAAGCCCAGGTAGCCCCTCGCCAGAGGATATAAGGGGAGCCCCACCAGTTTGTGGTGGGGCTCCCCTTATATTTTCCTTTGAGGGTGATGCTAGTGTTCGAGCGGGTCTGCCGATACTTCTTCTTCGGCGTAGCTGTTGTCACGCCCAAAGAAGAGGGTGAGGAAGGCAATGGAGGCTCCCAGTACGATACCGAGGACGCCGAGCAGGGGCTTGAAGAAGACAAGAACCAGGCCTGTGACCAGGATAAGCCCGCCGACAAGCCCAAGGAGAACAGAGATGCGCTGTAGGCCCAGGGAATGTGCGGCGGTGGGCTCTGCGACCTCTGCGCCGTTGGCTTCAACGGTAGTGGGCTCGCTTGCGGCCGGACGGCTGGGCATAAGTGAGCGCTTCTTCTTGGGGGCGTTGCTGCGGGTCGATTCACCCTCGGTCGGCACGTAGGCGGGGGGTACCTCGTAGGAGGGTGCAGCCGGTAGAAGCTCGGGCAGGTAATTGGGGAGCTCCTGGTACCATTCGGCAGGAATTTCAGAGGGGCGGACGGCCTGCACCGTCAGGGACAGCTCAAAGGAGTTGCCGCGGATGGTGCCCCAGACGCTGGTGAGCTTATCGTGCTCATAGGCGTAGCGGATGACGGGGGCTAGTTGTTCGGAGATTTGGGTGGAGAGGCGGCCCACTACCTTGCGGTCGTGCAGGACATCGACCGAGTCAACCACGCGCCCGTCCGCGTGCTTAATCTGGTTGTTCTCCAGGGAGAGAATCACCCGGCCCTCACCGGAGGGAGGCAGAATGGAGTGCAGGTACTCGGAATGGTCCTTCTCATCGAGCACCTTCATGGAAGCCCCCTGGGGCAACAGGGTTGCCTGGGTGGGGACGTTATTGAGGGGGAAGAGGGAACCGGGAGCGCTCAGGGAGAGCTGGCCGCTGCTTTCGATGTGGGTTTCACCGGTGACCCCGCGCAGAACAGCAGAGAGCTGCATGCGAGTCACCGCATCGTAGCCCGAGGCCACAACGCGGGTAATCGGGCCCCAATAGGCAGCGGAGTCCTCGGGGGAAAGGCGCCCCAGCTTGAGGTCGTCAGCGTAGACCGCAATAGCCTGGGGCTGGTAGGGGTTATCGGGTTCTGGTACAAGGCGAACCTCACCGTTCCAGACCCGTTCGCGGTCAATCAAGAGTTCTTCAAAAACCTGAAGAATTTCTGCATCGTAGTAGTCATCGGTGATGACCTGCACGGTGCCGCGATCGCCCAGTACGTAGTCGGTCACAGTAGGCTCCTTATCCCAAAAAGTTACTCTCTATAGCTTCTCACGAAAAAGCCGGTTTTGGTTTGCAATGCTGCGCCCCAAAACCGGCTTTCTGCGTAGATTCCCAGGTAAAGACCTAGTTACCTGCCCCCTCTTCGGCGCCAGATGCGTTATAGGCCTGAGCGGTGAGGATACGGACGGCATCATCGAGCAGCTCCCGCACCAGTCGCACCAGGGCGGTGGGGGCGTCCGCATGCTCGGCTAGCCAGCGCTCGGTGGCGCGGACGACCGGGTGGGTTCCCGCAGTGCCCTCTGCCAGCTCTACCGCAGGGTAGAGGCCGCGAATAACGCGGGTAGCCATACCGCCGGTACGGGCAGCCCAGGTAGGGGCAAGAAGCTCAAAGAAAGCATCCCGGTAACCGATGCGCAGCTCCTCCGGGCCATGCTGGAAACCAGCAGCGGTCGCCGACAGCAACTCATTCGAAAGGCTCATATCTTCAGTCACCAGGTTCCAGGCGGCCTGCTTCGCAGCCGCCACCGGCAGAGCAGCGGTCGCAAAAGCATAGCCACGCTCAGCCGTGGCAGAAGGACGGAAAGATCGCGCCTCATTCAGCTCCTGCCGGGTCACCGCGTCCTGAACCGCAAGCGCCCCCAGCGCCTTCCAACCCAGAGTCTGGTTATAGCTCATACCAGGAGCATCAGAAATAAAGCCCTCAACCTGCCCGCTCGCACCCCGCGCCACATCCTGAGCGAACTCAAGACCCAGCTGCGAATGCGCCGACACAGACAGTAGCGCACGCACCAGAATCAGCTGCTCATCGCTACCCCCCTTCGCGCCAGCAAGAGCCTCAGACAGTGCAGCATACAGGGCATCCCACAGCTCACCACGAGCACCCGCCGGGGTATACAAAGAAATCGCAGCCTGCGCCTGATCCACAATATTCGACAGTAAGGTAGCGGACGGCTCAGCACCGGCAGCCTGCCCCACAGCCAGCACAAACCGGCGGCTAGCAAGCTTGCCATCACGCACCATATTCCACAAGCTACCCCACAGCAGACCCCGCGACAGAGCATCCTCCACCGACGACACCTGACTCAAAGCAAACTCAAGCCCATCAGCCTCAGCCAGGGCAACCTTCGCATAGGTCAAATCTTCAGCATTGAGTAAAACCACATCAGCAGCAGCCACAAGAGCCTGCTCCTGCTCAGTCAACCCAACCAACACCTCATTCTGACCCACAGGAATATCAGCCGACACCACACCCGTAGGCACCAGACGCCCGCCCTCAGACGCGAACAGGGCAATCTTCAACAGATGCGGACGCCCCAACTCAGCGGGAACACCCACAGGCAACTGCTGACGCACCACCAACTGCACAGAACCATCAGCACCAGTCACACGCTCACACGACAGCTCAGACAAACCACTCGTCTGCAACCATGCCTCAGCCCAGGTACGAACATCACGATCAGAGACCTCATCGAGCACACCCAAGAAATCATCAAGAGTCGTATTACCCCACTCAAACCGCTTAAAGTAAACCCGCGCAGCCTCAATAAACTGATCAAACCCAACATAAGCAACCAACTGCTTCAGGGCGCTCGCACCCTTGGCGTAGGTAATACCGTCAAAGTTCTGACGGGCAGCTTCAAGGTGGGGGATATCCGCAACAATCGGGTGAGTAGTCGGCAGCTGATCCTGACGGTAAGCCCAAGCCTTACGGGAATTCGCAAAGGTGACCCAGGCGTCCTTATAGCCATTGGCCTCAGCAGCGCCCAGATGCCCCATAAAGTCTGCAAAAGACTCCTTGAGCCACAGATCATTCCACCACTTCATGGTAACCAGGTCACCAAACCACATATGGCTCATCTCGTGGCAAATCACATTAGCCCGGCCCTCAAGCTGAGACTCATCAGCACCGGAGATAAAAATATACCCCTCGGTAAACGTCACCAGGCCGGGGTTCTCCATTGCCCCCAGGTTGTACTCGGGAACAAAAGCCTGCTCGTACTTGGGATAGGGGTAGGGGTGGTCAAAGAGGTCTTGGAAGAAGTCCAGGCCCTGCTTGGTCACGGTAAAGATGTTCTGGTAGTCAAAATGCTCTTTGAGGGACTGGCGGCAGTAGGCAAGCAGGGGGATAGGCCCGGAATTAACAGCGGACGCCGGCGTATAGGTATCGAAAGCGGTAAAGTACTCGCCCGCCACAATAGCGGTGATATAGGTAGAAATACGGGCAGTCGGCTTGAAAACACGCTTAGAAATCGATGAATCTGACGGGTCATCAATTTCGCGGTCCAGTTCAGCATTCGAGCTCACCACCCAGCTCTTAGGGGCCGTAATACGGAAGTTGAACACAGCCTTCAAATCAGGCTGCTCAAAATTTGGGAAAACCCGACGACAATCTGCCGGCTCATACTGCGTATAGAGATAAACCTTGCCATCGGCCGGGTCAATATAGCGGTGCAGACCCTCACCAGAACGGCTAAAGTACGACCGCCCCTTGATAGTGAGAGTATTCTCCGCCTGCAAACCCGGCAGGGTAATACGGGAACCTTCCACTACTTCATCTACAGGCAGCGAAACCCCGTTGAGCTTCACAGACTCCACCGACTGATGAATGTAGTCAATAAAGGTGCTAGCACCCTCGGTCGCCGTAAACCGGACGGTGGTGGCTACCGGGTAGGTTTCGAAGTCAGAGCTGGCATGGGTGAGATCAACATGCACATCGTAGGTATCAACGCTGATAGTACGGGCGCGCAGAGCGGCCTCTTCTTGAGTCAAATTTTCGTTATTCACATCACTATAGTAAGCCCCTGTATGTACAAGGTCGAGTTGGGGAGCGTTGGCGGGGTAGTGGAAGGTGGATTTTGCACGTTCGCTAAACCTTGTGTATAGTAATAACTCGTTCCCAGCACGGCTTCAGTTGAAGAAGTGCAAGACACCTTGCGCGGGTGGCGGAATAGGCAGACGCGCTAGCTTGAGGTGCTAGTCCTCGTATTAGAGGGTGGGGGTTCAAGTCCCCCCTCGCGCACAAGAAAATCCCATGTGGGACACAGAAAAAACCGGCTCCTGTCAACAGGGGCCGGTTTTTTGTTGACTTAGGCCCTGTCGCTGGAATCAGGCTCTGGCGGAATTTTTATGCCCTGGTAGATTATCAACTTTACTCATCAGTTAAACTAATTATTTTCGGCTGGCACCCTTAAAAAATTTTGAAATCGGTGGCAGCTCCCTGCCTCCAGACCAGCCTCTCTAGCCTTCGACCGGGCGATAAACTAGCCCTATGCAGCCTACTGAACTCCGTGCGTCCGCCCCGCTCCTTGACCATACCTACAGTAAGACCTTCCCTAATCTCGCCTGCCATGTTCAGCCGGACATCCCGCAGGGTACCCGCCTGGCCTGGCTCAACGAGAATCTTTCCCGCGACCTTGGGCTGGACCCGACCTGGTTGCGCACTGACGCCGGTCTAGCCTGGATGACGGGCAGGGGAGAGGCCCCCACGGTCGCCCTGGCCTACTCGGGTTACCAGTTCGGGCAGCTCTCGCCGGTGCTGGGCGACGGTCGGGCCCACCTCATTGGCGAACTGGCTATCCCCGCGCAAGAAGAAGGTGGTAGTGCTGCCCACTGTGATCTGCACCTGAAAGGCAGTGGTCGTACGCCCTTCTCACGCCCCGGTTCGGACGGCAAGGCTCCACTGTCGGCGGCCTGGCGCGAGGCTGTCATCGGGGAGTCTCTGCATGCGCTCGGTCTGCCGACCACCAGAGCCCTGGCTGTGTTTGAGACCGGCGAGAAGGTGCGGCGCCGCGCACCTGAACCGGAGCCGGCGGGGCTGGTCTTGCGTGTTGCAGCAAGCCACCTGCGGGTAGGTACCTTCCAGTTTGCCCAGTGCCACTGCGACCCTGAGGTGCGGGGGCAGCTGGTTGATTATGCCCTGGTCCGTCATTTCCCCGACTTCACCCCGGGAGAAAATCGCAGTGAGCGGGCCCTTGCCCTGCTTAGGGCTGTGGCGCAGCGGCAAGCTCACCTGGTAGCTAGCTGGCAGGCGCTGGGATTTGTACACGGGGTGCTCAACACCGATAACGTGACTATTTCCGGCCAGGCTATCGATTTTGGCCCCTGTGCTTTCATTGATGCTTTTGAGCGCGGCAAGGTTTTTAGTTCTATCGACCGCCAGGGTCGCTACGCCTACAACCACCAGCCCGGTATCACCGCCTGGAACCTTTCCCGTTTTGCCGAAACCCTGCTCGATATCATCGACCCTGAAGGTCCGAACCGGGCAATCCACCTAGCCACCGAAGTGATCTCGGAGTTCGAAGATGAAGTGATAGAGCAGCAAATAGCGGCCTTTGCTGTCAAGCTGGGGCTTGAGCTGGATGGGGTAGGTGAGGACGTCCGCGCCCAGGTGGGCAGGTTCGGGCAGGCAACCCTGGGGCTACTGGAGCGCCACGCGCTGGATTTTACAGGGTTCTTTAGGTCTTTGGCTGAAGGAACCTGCCTGCTGCCGGATGAAGACCGGCAAGGCTGGTTGGCTCGGCGGGAAGAACTGAAGAGTACTACAGGTACTACCCCTGAACGGGCCATGGAACTCATGCTGGCACATAACCCGGTCTATATCCCCAGAAATTTAGCCCTCGACGCTGCCCTGCGGCAGGTGGAGCGCGGAAACCAGCAGCCGCTTGAGGAGCTGCTGGAAGCCGTCAGTAACCCCTTTGAGCGCCGTGCCGGTCTGGACTACCTGGAAGGCGCTCCTGCCGAGTCCCGCTTCTTCACGAGCTTTTGCGGAACGTAACACGGTAGTCACCAGAGATTTACAGCAGACCTCTTGACGGCTTGGGTCAGCTGGGCCTATTTTTGTGTTAAGCATCACCTATAAGTAGGGTAATGGCCTAAACTCATGTCGGGTGCGGGACTATCTCGCCTCAATACCCCGCAAGGGCGGCTTAATCTCTTTCCCCTCGATTCCAGCAAACCCTTTGACTAGCAAGAAAAACTGGGACATAACCGCTGGCACCCAGAAATTCCGCCGGTAGCAACCGTCAAACCGGGAACCTCTTTCCGCGCAGATTGCCGGGAATGGTTCGACGGGTTTATCAAAAACGACGACTCGGCCCAATCTCTCAGGAAGAAGGCCCACTAGCCGGTCAGGGCTGGGGTTACACCGGTGTGGAATAAGCGCGAAGGGGATTTGATTGCTACTGACCCACTACGTGTACCACCGCTTGCCCTACCACCTGAACCGGATGGAGCTCTTCTTGGCTCTTTGAGCGAAGAACAGTATCAGGCGGGTCGCCGCAGAAGCCGCACGTACTGCGCCCCCTCGTGAAAACGGCGGTAACCAGGACATCAAAAACCTTACTAAGGGATCCCGCATCTTCTACTATCTAACCCAGTTTGGTTACTCGCCAGGCCTATCTCTTGCTCGGTGCGGCACCTATCGAGGGGCGTTTCTCTGGCGTTGTTGATATTCCTAACTCCTGTGCCACCGTCTATATCCCCACCGAAATTTTTGATTTTGAGGTGCGCCCGGGTAAGGACGGCCCGGTCAAGATTGATCCCGGAATTGGGGCGCCTCGTTCAGCAAATCCCGTTTAGTCAGAACATGAAAGAAAGGCCGGGGCCTGCCACCGAACTCGTCGGTGGCAGGCCCCGGCCTTTTGCTATCGGGAGCGCTTAGCGGGAGCGGCGGCGCAGCCAGCTAAACAGGGCGGCACCTAGAGCCAGGGTTCCTGCGGCAACAGCGGCAAGGACGCCAGCCCGCGGCTTCTTGCCAGACGCTAGGGAAGCCTGGCGTGCGGGAGCAGCGGGAGCTGCCTCCGCGGTAGAAGATGAAACCTCAGCTTGAGATTCAGAAGAAACAGCAGGCTTCTGCTCTGCAACCTCAACCGAAACCTGAGCCTTTTCGGTCTCGGGAACAGCCTCCACCACGGGGATACTGCCGGTGTAGACGGTCTGAACCTCGAGCACATCGCGCTCAGCTACCTCGGCATGAGGCTCAGCTGCGTCTTCAGCCTGCTTGTTGCCCTGAGCGTTTTCCTGCAGACCCGAAGCTGCACGCAGCGGGGGAGTCTTGAAGAAGAGAGCCAGAACAAGGGCCAGAACAGTGGCAAAGAAACCGACCCAGTAGACCGACAGGGTTGAAGCGTTGAAGCCAACCATGAAGGGGCGGGTGAGGCGGGCGTCCGCACCAGTGAGGTAAGAGGTATCAGAGGTTGAAACGCCTGATTCTTCACCATCGGTGGAGGTGGAAGAAATCTGCTCTGCCAGGGTGGGGGTAAGCTGATCAACCCAGTAGGAGCGCTGGGCTTTATCAGACCAGTCAACGACCAGGGTGCCGTCCTGAACCGATGCGTGAGCCTGCTCGGCGGTAGATGCCAGTGCAGCCTCTTCAGCGGCCGGGGTGGATTCAGCTACCTGGGCATCAATGAAGGTCTGGGCCTGGTCGGCAGGTAGGGCGCCAGCGTCAACCTGAGCCTGAACCGCAGCAGAAACCTGCTGGTAGACCGCATCGTCGGCGGCGGTGCGAGCCTGATCAGAGGCAGCTGAGAGCTGAGCGGCGATAGAGCTCTGGGCGGGCTCCACAATCTGATTCCACATCTGCTCCATGATGCCCTGGTTCTCAGGAGCAGAGGCCACAGCGGGAGTCAGCGCGGCGTCAAGACCCGAACGCAGGTCGTCCTCGTTGCCCATGGCTTTCATGATGTTGCCGGGCATAGCTGAGAAGAGAATCGACAGCAGGACGGCGGTACCCATGGTGCCACCGATCTGACGGAAGAAGGTGGCGGCGGAGGACGCCACGCCCATGTAGGAGGGGGGCAACAGCATTCTGGGCTGCCAGGGTCAGGGATTGCATGAGCTGACCCAGGCCAAGACCCATGATGAACATGCCCAGCATGAGGAACCAGAGGGGGCGGTCCGCTGTCATGAAGGTCAGGTAGTAGTAGGCAACTACCATAAGGGCGGTGCCCAGAATGGGGAAGATGCGGTACTTACCGGTGCTAGCGACCATGCGACCCGACACGATGGAGGCGGTCATAATACCGGCCATCATGGGTAGGGTTGCGAAGCCCGATTCGGTGGGGTTAGCCCGGTGACAATCTGCAGGTAGAGGGGGATGGTCATCATGGCGCCGAACATGCCGAAGCCAACCAGGAAGCCCAGAATGGACGACATGGAGAAGGCGCCGGAGCGGAAGAGGGCCAGCGGGAGAATGGCATCCTGGCCCATCTTGGATTCGATGATGAGGAAGGCTGCTAGACCCAGGGCGGAGATGACGAAGCAGGTGATGGACGCTGCGGAGGTCCAGCCCCATTCGCGACCCTGTTCAGCGACGAGCAGGAGGGGGACCAGGGCTACAACAACGCTGGTTGCGCCCCACCAGTCAACGCGGGGCTTGAGGGCAGCATCGGTGATGCGGGGTAGGTGCAGGAACTTCCAGACCATGGCCAGGGCAATGATGCCGATGGGGACGTTGATGAGGAAGACCCAGCGCCAGCCGGTAATCCATAGAATTTCGTCGCTACCGGCAAAGAGGCCACCGGTGAGGGGGCCGAGCACGGAGGAGATGCCAAAGACAGCCAAGAAGTAGCCCTGGTACTTGGCGCGCTCACGGGGAGCCAGCATATCGCCCATAATCGCCATAGGCAGAGACATCAGGGCGCCCGCACCGATGCCCTGGAAGGCGCGGAAGGCGGCCAGCATGATCATCGAAGTGGAGAAGCTGGAAAGAAGCGAACCCAGAATGAAGACGACGATACCAAAGAGGTAGAGGGGGCGGCGGCCGAAGAGGTCGGAGAGCTTGCCGTAGATGGGGGTGGTGATCGTGGAGGTGATCATGTAGGCGGTGGTGACCCAGGCCTGCTGTTCTAGGCCGTGGAGGTCATCACCGATCGTCCTGATGGCTGTAGAGACGATGGTTTGATCGAGGGATGAGAGGAACATGCCCGCCATAAGACCGACGATGACCAGCATGATTTGCCGATGGGTTATGAGGGGTTGGTCTTGGGCGGTTGTCTGCTCTGGTGTAGCTGGTGCTGTAGACATGACGAACCTTTAGGTCTGGAGTGAATTGTGGGTTCGCGCGGTTTTGCTTGGTCTACGGTGCGCGGACGCTTGTGGCGGGCGGTTGCGTAGTCTTGGGTTCGCGAACTTAACAAGCTTAAGTGCAGTTCTGCAAAAATACTTCCTTCTGGAAGCGTCTTGTGTGCCACAGTGGGCAGGGTGGCTTGAAATTATCTATGTAAGACCGGGTGTGACCTTTCACAAAGGGTCATCCTGCACATATTTGGTTTTGTGGGCTTTTCTGAGTAAAGGTCGGTAAAACCCCAAATGAAAAGCAGATAAACCCACATAAAAGCGCATTTTTTCTGGCATACTTGAGATGTAGCGAACACAAAACAACCCCACAGCATCTGCTGAAAGGAACCTCCCATGGCTCTCGAAAAGAAGAACACCAAGCTCGGCGTTATCGGCGCAGGTGGTGTTGGTTCAGCAACCGCCTACGCAGCAACCCTGCGCGGCGCAGCTGATGAAATCGTTATCTACGACATCGCCGGTGAGCGCGCCGAGGCAGAAGGCCTCGACATCGCCCACGGCACCATGTTTGCCCACGAAGTTGAAGTTTCAGGCAGCGGTGACGTAGAAATCCTGCGCGACTCAGACCTCATCATCGTTACCGCAGGCGCCCGCCAGAAGCCCGGCCAGCCCCGCCTCGAACTGGCAGAAGCAAACGTCAACATTTTCAAGTCCATGCTTCCCAAGGTCATGGAGGTCGCACCCAATGCTATCCTCATGATTGTCACCAACCCCTGCGACGTCCTCGCCGTTGTTGCTCAGAAAATTACCGGCCTGCCCACCGAGCGCTGCTTCGCATCCGGTACCGTGCTCGACTCATCCCGCCTGCGCTGGCTGATCGCTGAAAAGGCTGGCGTCTCCATCAAGTCAGTTCACGCCAACATCGTTGGTGAGCACGGCGACTCAGAATTCCCCGTCTGGTCAGCAGCCAACATCGGTATGGTTCCCCTTGACGAGTGGACCAACGAAGACGGCGAAAAGGTCTTCACCGAAGAGGTCAAGGAAGAACTGGCAGAAGAAGCCATGCGTGCAGCCTACAAGGTCATCGAAGGTAAGGGTTCCACCAACTACGCCATCGGTATCTCAGCTACCCGCATCGCCGAAGCTGTCCTGCACGGCCAGGACGCCGTACTCAACGTCGCAACCCAGGTACGCGGCCGCTACGGCATCGAGGGTGAAGCCGCTCTCTCACTGCCCTCCGTTGTCTCACGTGACGGCGTCAAGCGCGTACTCGATGTCCCCATGACCGACGAGGAAATCGAGCGTCTGCGCGCCTCAGCCAACGCCATCAACTCCTCACTGGTAACCCTGGGCTTCTAAAACCGGATAAGCCACTAGCGCATCCGAAGCCTAGCCCTATAGACAGTGCCGCCCCGCTCCCACCCGAGCGGGGCGGCACTCTTATGTGTGATTCACCAAATTTTCACCGCACGGTATTTCCCACCCACTGAGAAAGGGAGTAACGTCTACTGTTATGAGTAATAACCCTCGTGCCGAACTGGCTCACCTGACCGCCGCCCTCGAAGAGCACCTCAACGCTATTATCAATAGCCGCGGTGAACACGACGCCGCCGTCGACAACACCTACGTAGCCATCGCAAACGCCTTTGAACGCTACGAAGAAGCCCTGTTCGACGCCTACGAAGAGGTCACCCCGCTCGAAGTTTTCATCGAAGATGAAGACGACGACGATGACTTTGACTACGACTTCGATGAAGAAGACGACGAAGATGATGACGAGGTGGAGTACTACCTCGATGAAGAGCAGAAGTAGACCGGTTACCTAGGTTCAACCTGTTATTCCAAGCACAGCACCGCGAGCGGTGCTGTGCTTTTTCTTTGACTCGCGTAGAGTTTTCTGCTGTGGAATGGATACAAGCAATCATCCTGGGTCTCGTCCAGGGTCTAACTGAGTTTTTGCCGATCTCGTCATCGGGTCATATTCGTATCGTGGGTCAGTTCTTGCCGAATGACGAGGACCCCGGTGCGGCTTTTACCGCTATTACCCAGCTGGGTACTGAAGCGGCTGTTTTGGTCTTCTTCTGGAAGGACATCGTTCGCGTCATCAAGAACTGGTTCGGTTCTTTGGTGGGCAAGGTTGATAAGAAGGATCCGGACGCCCGCATGGGCTGGTTCATCATCATCGGCTCCCTGCCGATTGGTATTCTGGGCATCCTGCTAGAGAACTACATCGATTCAACCTTCCGCAGCCTCTGGATTACCGCAACCATGCTGATTGTGTTCGCAATCTTCCTGGGTATCGCAGACCGTATCGGTCGCGAACAGCGCGAGCTGAAAGACCTCACCGTCAAGCACGGTATTCTGTACGGCTTCGCCCAGGCACTGGCTCTGGTTCCCGGTGTTTCACGCTCCGGCGGTACCATCATGGCCGGTCTGCTCATGGGCTACACCCGTGAGGCTGCCGCCCGTTACTCCTTCCTGCTGGCAATCCCCGCGGTTTTCGCATCGGGTCTCTACAAGCTGGCAGGCAGCCTCTCTGAGGGCTTCACCGGCTACTACGGCTTCGGTTCCACCATGGTCGCAACCCTGGTTGCTTTCGTGGTCGGCTACCTAATCATTGGCTGGTTCCTCAAGTACGTTTCCAACAAGAGCTACAGCATCTTCGTCTGGTACCGTATCGCCCTGGGTCTTGCCCTGTACATCCTGCTGGGCACCGGCGTCCTCGCCGCGTAGACCTGTCTCACTTTTTACCCGCCCGGAAATACTTTTCCGGGCGGGTATTGTTTTAGGAAGAGAAAAAGCGCTGCCCGAGACTATTCGGGGTAGGCGCACATCAACTATCGTGAGGTTTTCATGCGAGCTTGGGACCAGCCCACCATTCCGTCACTCCCGGGGCAGGCGCCCCTTCCCACCGTCTTTGATACTGCGGCCGGAGGCAGGCAGACCCTCGAGCGTGAGAGCCGCGCCGGGCTGTACGTCTGCGGTATTACCCCCTACGACGCGACCCACCTGGGGCACGCTTCTACCTATGTTGCTTTTGACGTGCTGAACCGGGCCTGGCGCGATGCCGGGGTAGAGGTAACTTTCGTACAGAACGTCACCGACGTTGATGACCCCCTGCTTGAACGCGCCGAAGCGACCGGCGTTGACTGGCGGCAGCTGGCTGAGGAACAGACCGAGCTGTTCCGCACCGATATGGTGGCCCTGAACGTCATTGCCCCCGACCACTATGTGAGCGTTGTCGATTCGGTGCCCTCTGTGGCGGCTGCCGTGCAGAAACTGCTGCACGAGGGGGTGGCCTACCGCGTGCCCGGTTTCACCGACGAGCAGGGTGTTACCCAGCCCGACGGTGATATCTACTTCGATATTGAGGCCGCCCAGAAACTGGGTGAAGGTCGCGAAGGTGGTTGGTCGCTGGGCCAGGTGGCCCACTACAGCCTGGAAGAGATGCTGACCATTTTTGGTGAGCGCGGAGGCGACCCTGAGCGCCCCGGTAAGCGTAACGCCCTTGACCCCCTGCTGTGGCGCGTTGAGCGGGCGGGGGAGCCTGCCTGGGAGGCAGGAGAGCTAGGACGCGGCCGCCCTGGCTGGCATATCGAGTGCAGCGTGATTTCGAGTGGGTTCCTGGGCGCACCCTTCTCTGTTCAGGGCGGTGGCTCTGACCTGATTTTCCCGCACCACGATCTGGGTTCGAGCCATTCCTTTGCCCTGAACGGTGAGCCTATGGCCCGCCACTACATGCACACCGGCATGGTGGGCCTTGACGGGGAAAAGATGAGCAAGTCCCTGGGTAACCTGGTGCTGGTGTCGAAGCTGCGGGCTGCCGGTGTAGAAGCTGCCGTTATCCGCCTGGCAATTATGGATAACCACTACCGCACCGACTGGTTCTGGCAGGAAGATCTGCTGACCAAGGCCCAGGGGCGTCTGGACCTCTACCGTTCGGCTGCGGCAGCTGCCGAGGGGCAGGCCGATGAGGCCGCCCTTTCCCTGTTTGAGACCGTCCGCCAGCATCTTGCCGACGATCTCAATACCCCCGCCGCCCTGGTCGCTCTTGACCAGTGGGCCCTCTCTACCCTTGAGAACGGTGGTGCAGGCGGTCAGCTGGTAGCCGACCTGCTCATGGCCCGTCTGGGCGTTGATTTGGTGCCTGCTGCCTAGTTGTCGTCCTGGTCCTTGAGAAATTTCTCGAACTGGGCCGCAATATCTATTTGGCTGAGGTCAGCGATATCGTCGTTGGCCTCAGCTATTGATTCTAGGGTTCGTACGTAGCTGGCCAGCTCGGGCTCGTCCTCGATTAGGGCGTCGGCCTGGTGGTTCCAGCTGGCGATGTCGTCCGCACTGCGCTCTAGGGGCATAGGGAAGCCCAGAATCACTTCGAGGGCAGAGAGCAGGGTGAAAGTTGCCTTGGGGTGGGGCGGCTCAGGCAGGTAGTGGGGAACCGACACCCAGAGGGAGAGCGCCGGTATGCGAGCCTGCCCGGCTTCGAAAGCCAGCACGCCGAGCAGACCGGTTGGGCCCTGGTAGGTATTGGCTTCTACGCCCTCTAAGGCGAGGACGCTGCTGGTATAGCTGGTAACGCTCAGCGGCAGGGGGCGAGTATGGGGGACCTCATCGAGCAGGGCCCCACAGAAAACAACCAGGTCAACCTGCTCCCGCTGCACCAGGTCTTTAAAACGCTCGATGTAGGCCTGCCAGTTCATGGAAGGCTCGGGGCCCGAGAGGGTGAGCAGGCGGACGCCGGCGGTGGTGTGTGCCTCGGTAAAGACGGTATCGGGCCAGGTAATGCGCTGGGTGCCGTCCTCGTCGATGCTCAGAAGAGGTCGGGTTTCGGTGTAGTTGTAGCAGCCGCTCACGTCAAAGCCGGGCGCCGGTGTGACGGGGTAGTGCTCCCACAGCGCGCGGAAGGCGTCGATGACGGCGTCACCGGCGTCATTCCACCCTGTGAAACCGACCAGGAGCACGGTGGGGGTGTGAGCCGGTAGGGTGGAGGTGCTTGCGAAATGGTTCAGAGCATTGAGGGGGAGGGGCTGATTAATCACCCCCATATCCTACCCCTGATAGGCCGTAACCTCTACAGGCAATAGACTAAAGAGTTCCGGGGCGGCAGCTCCGGTGATGTAGCGCTCAGGAGGTACAAGGTATGACGTCCTATCCAGGTCTTCGGATTGGTTCTTTCGCGGGGGCGCCAATATATCTGCGTCTCTCCTGGTTCCCCCTCATGGCTTTGGTCGTAGTGGGTTACGGTATGAACCTGGCGTCGCTGAGGTCTTTAACGGATGTGCAGGGCTATCTCGCTGCCGGTGTGGTTGCCGGTACCCTGGCGCTGGGAGTCTTCGCCCACGAACTGGCGCACGCTGCGGTCGGCCGGGTACGGGGAGTGCGGATTTCGTCCATCTCCCTGAACATGTGGGGCGGGCAGACCAAGATGCAGACCACTTCGGCTGCGACTTCACTACTGGTGTCGGTCGCTGGCCCGCTGATGAACTTTGCGGTAGCGGCCCTGTGCCAGCTTATTTGGCTGGTGACGGGGTCCGCCGACTTCTTTGGCTTTGCCTTAGCTGCCCAGGTCAACCTTGCTATCGGCATTTTTAACCTGATACCGGCCTTTCCCCTTGACGGCGGTTATACCCTCGAAGCCCTTGTCTTTATCCTGGTAGGCCGCCGGTCGGTGGCAACCCGGGTGACGGCCTATACGGGTCTTCTGCTCCTTGCCCTCTTAGCTAGCGCCCTGTTTTTCACCGGCCTGTGGCGGTCCCCCTGGGTGTTACTGGTGGCCGCTGCCCTGGCTTTTTATCTGTGGAGCGGTACTAACCACTCCCTCAAACAACTCGCGCAGGATTCTGACCCTCGCCACCCCCTGCGGGCGTCCGCTCTGATGGTTCCTGCCCAGCTTGCTGACCCGCGCAGCAGCATCGGTGGCGCCCATCAGCGCTGGGACGGCGTATCCCACCTGCTCCTGGTAGAGCAGCAGGGAGCGTCCGTGCGCCCCTTTGCCCTTGTTGAACCCACAACGCTCGCTGCCTCGCTGGGCTCTCTTGACCAGCAGCCCCTATCTGCAATCGCCCAGCCCCTTGCAGCCCGTACCCTGGGCATCCAGACCGGTTACATCGACACCCTCGATGAGTACAGCGGCTTTGCCCATTACCGCCTGCCCGAAGAGCAGCGGGGACAGAACCTCACCTGGGTGGTGATGGACGCCGCCACCCCCGTGGGGCTGGTAACCTCCCAGGCCATGACTCAGGCGGTGCTCGCCACCGTGGGCGCTGGCACGTCTTCATCTAAATGACCCCACCGCGCTTTTCTGAGACAATAGAAGAAACCAGACCAAAAAACGAAAGAGAAATCTGACCTTATGAGCACCCCCACCGGTAGCGTCAACCGCCGTGGCCCCTTCCGCCCGGGAGAGCGCGTCCAGCTAACCGACGAGCGCGGACGCATGACCACCATTACCCTGGCTGAAGGCGGGGAATACCACTCCCACCGTGGTTTCTTTAAGCACAGCGAGCTCATCGACAACGTTGAGGGCACCGTGATTGAAAACTCTGAGGGGTTCAAGTTCCAGGCCCTGCGCCCGCTCTACAAGGACTTCGTGCTTTCTATGCCCCGCGGCGCTGCCGTGGTCTACCCCAAGGACGCCGGCCAGATCGTGGCCATGGCCGATATCTTCCCCGGTGCCCGCGTGATTGAAGCTGGCGTCGGCTCCGGTGCCCTCTCTATCGCCCTTCTGCGGGCCGTGGGCGACGGCGGCCACCTGCGCTCTTTCGAACGCCGAGAAGAGTTTGCCGACATCGCCCGTGGCAACATCGAAACCTTCTTCGGTGGGGAGCACCCCGCCTGGTCGCTGACCCTTGGTGATTTGGCAGAAGCCCTGGGTGAGGTCGAAGAGCCCGGTAGCGTAGACCGTGCCGTCCTCGACATGCTGGCCCCCTGGGAGTGCCTGGACGCCGTAGCCACCGCCCTGGCGCCCGGCGGCGTCATTATCTGCTACGTTGCAACCGTCACCCAGCTCTCCCGCGTGGCTGAGGCCCTGCGCGCAGATGGCCGCTTTACCGAGCCTGAATCCCACGAAACCATGGTGCGAGGCTGGCACGTAGAGGGCCTGGCAGTGCGCCCCGACCACCGCATGGTAGCCCACACCGGCTTCCTTATTACCGCCCGCCGCCTAGTTGACGGGGCAGAGCGTCTTGCCCCCAAGCGCCGTGCCTCAAAGACCGATTTCTCAGAAGAGGATATGAATGCCTGGACTCCCGCCGCCCTGGGCGAGCGCAATGTCTCTGACCGTAAGCTCCGCCGGGCCGGTCGCGATGCCCTGAACCTGGCTGAAAAGGCCGCCTCTGCCGCCCAGAAGGCTGAGGCAGCGCAGGCTGACCAGGATTCCGAAAACTAAAACCCCATGACGGCCCCGCCACCCGATGATTGGGGTGGCGGGGTTCTGACTCACCGGTGAGTCGTCACCAGAAAGGAGTGCCCCAGCATGAGTGAACGTTTAACCGTTTCGTCGGTAGATTACGAGCGTATTCTGCGGCAGCTCAATATCGCTAACGATAACCGCCGCAATCTTAATCGGCAGTTGCGGGCAGCTGGCGAGCGCAACCAGAAGCTGGTGACGGCTCTGACCAAGACTAAGAACGAGATTGAGCATCTGCGCATGGCGCTGGCTCAGGAGGTGGCTCCTCCGCTGAACTCTGCCCTGGTGCTGGGGGTGCACGGGGCGACGATGACCTACCATAATCTTGCGGAGGGCAAGACTCCGGCTGAGATTGAGGAGCATCTTGACGTTCTCTTGGGCGGACGCCTGGTACGTATCACCTGCTCACCCCTGTTGCCGATTGTCCAGGTGAAGCCGGGTATGACCGTCCTGCTCAACGAGCAGACCCAGGCCGTGGTGTCGCTGGGGTTTGAGGGCTACGGTGATGTGGTGACGGTGCGGGAGGTGCTCGATCACGATCACCTGGTGGTTGACCTGCCCAACCAGTCAAAGGCTGTGGCCCGCATTTCGGGTGCCCTGGACCCGGATGAGCTGCGGGTGGGGGATACCGTCACCTACGATTCGCGTATTCAGATGGTGACCTCCCTGGTTCCCCATACCGATGCCCAGGAGCTGGTGCTGGAAGAGGTACCCGATGTTACCTATGACAATATCGGTGGTCTGGGCGACCAGATTGACCTGATTCGGGACGCCGTTGAGCTACCTTTCTTGCACCCCGATATTTACCGCCAGTACCGCCTGACCCCGCCCAAGGGTATCTTGCTCTACGGCCCTCCCGGTAACGGTAAGACCCTGATTGCCAAGGCTGTGGCTAACTCTCTGGCTGCGCGGGCTGCGGAGCGCTCTGAGAATGGTAAAAAGACCGGCTACTTCTTGAACATCAAGGGCCCGGAGCTGCTGGATAAGTATGTGGGCGAGACCGAGCGCCAGATTCGCGATATCTTCTCTGCTGCCCGCGACAAGGCACGAGCGGGCCACCCCGTAGTAGTTTTCTTTGACGAGATGGAGTCGCTCTTCCGCACCCGCGGTTCGGGCCGGTCTTCGGACGTAGAAACCACCATTGTGCCCCAGCTTCTGGCTGAGATTGACGGGGTTGAGAGCCTGGATAACGTCATTGTGATTGGTGCGACCAACCGCGAAGACATGATTGACCCGGCCGTGCTGCGCCCGGGGCGTTTGGACGTGAAAATCCGCATTAACCGCCCCAACCGGTCCGGCGCTGCCGAAATCTTCGGGCTGTACCTCACCGAGGATTTGCCCATCAGTCAGGATGAAGTGGCTCGGGCTGGGTCCCAGCAGCAGGCGGTTGCCAGCATGATTGAGACGGTCATTGAACACCTCTTCTCCGCTGAGCCGGCGAACCGCTACATCAGCGTTGATTTAGAGAACGGCGTGAGCCGTTGGCTCTTCAGGGGCGACTTCCTTTCGGGCGCCGTAATCCGCAATATCGTCGATCAGGCTAAGAAGCTGGCGATTAAGTCCTACCTGTCTACCGGCGCTGAGGGTATCAGCACCGAGCACCTGCTTGAGGCCGTGCGCGCAGAATTTGAAGACCAGGTCGAGGTGCCCCAGGCCAGCGAAATTGAGGACGTCCTCTCTACCCTCAACATTCGTCTGCGCGTACTCAACGCAGCCCCGGCTCGTGCCGTCGATACCGGAGCGGGGGTCTAACGATGACTGTTCGCCGTATCATGGGGGCCGAGACCGAGTACGGGGTGCATGCCCCGGCAAAGCCCCACGCCAACCCCACGGTGCTTTCTGCCTTTGTGGTCAACACCTACGACACCCTTTTCAAGCAGGAACTCTCAGCGGCCCTTGAAACCCGCTGGGAGTATGGCTCAGAAGCCCCGCTAGCCGATGCTCGCGGTTTCGACATGCCGCGCGAGCAGGCCCACCCCACCCAGCTGACCGATACCGCCCACGTGCTCACCAGCGAAGACATCGCAGCAGAAGCCCTGAGCGAGGCCGGGCATTTTGCTGAGCGTATCGACTGGGACGCGGTCACCATGAACTCGATTCTGCCCAACGGGGCCCGTTTCTACGTGGATCATGCCCACCCCGAGTACTCCTCGCCCGAGGTGACTAACCCGCGCGACGCCGTCCTCTGGGATGCGGCAGGCGACCACATCGCTGCACAAACCGTAGCCACCATTGAAAAGGTGACCGCTAGCCAGAGCTCGGCTATGCCCGCGGTCAACCTCTACAAGAACAATACGGACGGCAAAGGCCAGTCCTACGGTTCCCACGAGAACTATCTGGTGCCCCGCACCGTCGATTTTGAGTACCTGGCAGCTAGCCTGCTACCCTTCTTTGCCACCCGCCAGGTCATGGTGGGGGCAGGACGGCTGGGCTTGGGTACAGCGGGGGAGCAGGCAGGTTTTCAGATTTCCCAGCGTGCTGACTTCTTTGAGCGCACAGTCGGCCTGGAAACCACCGTCCGCCGACCGCTGATTAACACCCGTGACGAGCCCCACGCCGACAGCAACCGCTACCGCCGCCTGCACGTGATCACCGGTGACGCTAACCTGTCGCACACCTCCAACCTACTCAAGTTCGGCACCATGTCCCTGGTTCTGAATCTCATCGAGGCCAAGACCGCCCCTACCATCAAACTGGCTGACCCGGTTGCTGCCATGCACACGGTCAGCCACGACCTGACTCTGACCGCCCAGCTGCCCCTCGCGGGTGGGGGCAGCATGAGTGCCCTGCAGATTCAGCGGGTCTACCTCGATGCTGCCATCGCGCTAGAGACCAACCCCGATGAGGCAACCGCCGAAATCCTGCAGCTCTGGGGCGAGGTGCTAGAGGCCCTGGCAGATAACCCCCTGTCTCTGGCTGACCGCCTGGACTGGGTTGCCAAGTACGCCCTACTGAAGGGCTACGTTGACCGGGGCCTGGGCTGGGATAACCCCAAGCTGGCCGCCATCGACCTGCAGTATTCGGACGTCCGCCCCGGCAAGGGCTTGTACCACAAGCTGGTAGCCATGGGCCGCATGAAGACCATCTTCAGCCCCGAAGACATTGCCCGGGCTGCGGCCGAGCCGCCGCACGACACCCGTGCCTACTTGCGCGGCAAGCTCATCACCACCTGGCCCGATGAGGTCGTAGGAGCCAACTGGGACACCCTCTCGGTACGCAACCCGCTTTCCATCGACCTGCACCGCCTTACCATGGATAACCCCGAGCACTTTACCGCCGAAATCGTTGAACCCCACCTGGGGCTAGAGCACGCAGACCAGCTTTTTGCCCTACTGGCCGGCCAGCAGCACAGCTAGCCGTCATACCCCACAGAAAGAGAGACATCATGGACCGCATCCAGCGCCAGAACACCACCTCAACCACCTCCCAGCAGGTAGAAGAGATAGCCATCGCCCACCAGAACACCGAGGTGAACGAGCAGGCAGTATCAGACATCGATGACCTGCTGGCAGAAATCGACGGCGTGCTCGAAGAAAACGCCGAAGACTTCGTTAAGGGCTTCGTCCAAAAGGGCGGCCAGTAGGCCCAGCCCCTCACAAGCAGCCAGCACCCGCCCCAACGCCTAAGGAAGACCCGTGGAACGCAGAATATTCGGCATCGAAACCGAGTTCGGCATCAGATACATCCCCAAAGGGCTTGGCCCCCTGGCCCCAGAAGAGGCCGCCCGCAAGCTCTTCAAGCCTGTGGTAGACACCTGGCGTTCCTCCAACGTCTTCCTGCCCAACGGCGGGCGACTTTACCTCGACGTGGGATCCCACCCCGAATACGCCACCGCCGAGACCGCCTCGGTCCGCGATGCCCTGATTCAGGACAAGGCGGGGGAGTACCTGCTCAATGACCTGGTCAACCAGGCAGAAGATTCCCTCGAAGCAGAGGGCTACCAGGGGCAGATCTTCCTCTTCAAAAACAACGTTGACTCGGCGGGCAACTCTTTCGGCTCCCACGAGAACTACATGCTAGAGCGCAAGGTGGAGTTCTCCCGCCTGGTCCGTTCCCTGATTCCCTTCCTGATTACCCGCCAGATTGTGGTGGGGGCGGGTAAGGTACACCCTGCGGGGCCCCCGCAGTGGGGCGGACGTCCGCTCGGGCCAGAGGGGCAGCCCAGCTTCTCCTTCTCCCAACGGGCCGACTACATCTGGGAGGGCTCATCAACAGCCACCACCCGGGCCCGCCCTATCATCAACACCCGCGACGAGCCCCACGCCGACGCCTCGCTCTACCGTCGTATGCACGTCATCAACGGGGATTCCAACATGTCGCAGGCCACCACCCTGCTCAAACTCGGGGCCACCGACCTGGTACTTCGTATGCTTGAGGACTACTACCCCCTCGAGAACTTCGAAATCAAAGACACAGCCACCGCCCTGCGCGTCATCTCCCACGACCTGACCGGCACAGCCACCTTCCCCCTAGCGGACGGCCGTGAAGCCAACGCCCTGACCCTGCAACGCCACTACCAGGCAGCAGCCACCCGATATATTGAGGAGAAGGGGGCTCACCACGAGGACGTGCCCTACATCCTGGATCTCTGGGGTCGGGCCCTGGACGCGGTGGAAAGCGGCGATACCTCCCTAATCGATATCGAAATCGACTGGGCCATCAAAAAGAAGCTGCTCGATACCTACATCGCCCGCGGGGCTAGCGGCTACGACGACCCCAAAATCCAGCAGCTTGATTTGGCCTACCACGATATTGACCCCACCCGCGGTGTCTTTGGCCTGCTGACCCGCAAGGGCCTGGTCAAGAACCTCATCAGCCACGATGATATTGCCCATGCCACCGTGCACCCACCTGCTACCCGGGCCTCCCTGCGCGGCCGCTTCATCAGTGCCGCCCGCAACGCCGGCGAGCCCTTCACCGTGGACTGGGTGCACCTGAAACTTAACAACAAGCCCCACCTAACCGTCATGTGTAAGGACCCCTTCGCCACCGAAAGTGCCGCCATGGACGACCTGCTGGCCACCCTCAACCCCGGCCCCCAGGACGTCTGGTCC
>NZ_SPQC01000109.1 GCF_004569295.1 Rothia nasimurium | reverse complement strand
ATCCATAACTTGTGAACTCATCTGCCTATCGCTAATAGCACCACACTCGCTAATAATCCTATCTGCAAGAGTAGATTTTCCATGATCTATATGTGCTATGATGGAAAAATTTCTAATATTTTTTACCGACAAAATTTCATCCTAAATATAAAATTTTAAAGCTAGGATTTTAACAAAATTTATGTTTAAAACAAATAAATTTTATTTTATATAAAAAACTTCAATTGAAATTTATATAAAGCATATTAAAATATCAAATGCTTGAAAAATATTTAAAATCAGCTATATTTTTAGCTCTTTATCCCTTAGCAATGTTAGCTTCTAATTTGCACGAATTTATAGCACTAAGTCAAAATAATGAATCCTATCTCATTAAGCAAATGCAAAGCGAACAAGCAAATTTAGACAAAGAACAAGCTTTTAGAAATTACCTACCCTCTCTTAGTC
>NZ_SPQC01000108.1 GCF_004569295.1 Rothia nasimurium | reverse complement strand
CTTACGATGAAATTTGAATTTGAAGCGGCGATTTACCGCACTTTATGCGAGATTGCTAAAAAAGGTTTGCTTTGCGAGCGTTCTAAACCTGTTTTTTGGAGTTGGGCGGCTAAATCAGCTCTTGCTGAAGCTGAGGTAGAATACGAAGATAAAGAGGATTATTCTATTTTTGTGGCTTTTGATTTAGATGTAAAAGCTTGCGAAAAATTAGGCGTTTCAAAAGCAAGTGCAGTGATTTGGACTACTACTCCTTGGACTTTGGTGGCAAATCAAGCTATCGCTTTAAATCCAAATGAAAACTATGTTATCACTAAAGAGGGATTAATTTTTGCTAGCGCTTTGCTTGAAAGTATGGTTGCTAAAGGTTTGACAAAGGGTGAAATTCAAAAAGAGCTTAATGCAAAAGAGTTTGAAAAATTAGAAGCTATCAATCCTTTAAATTCAAGAAAATCCATCTTGATTATGGG
>NZ_SPQC01000107.1 GCF_004569295.1 Rothia nasimurium | reverse complement strand
CTGCCTGTTTCTGCTTTTGATTCCTGGCGTGCCTGCTGATCTTATCGGCTTCCTCTTCATCCGTGCTCTTGACTAAGGCTTCTTCTCTAAGCACCCCTTGTGTCTTGGGTTAGCTGTTAGATACTTTTGGGCTCCTACCTGATTGCTGGTATGAACCTACCCTGTGTAGCCCCTGCCGTTTCTTCTCTTCACGCTCTTCAACTAACTCCGCACCTGACTTACCCCTGCCCCCTTGGCCTTTTCTAGCGCACAACCCAACCAGCCGACACCACACACCCTCTTCGTCCCTCATCTGGTGTGTGGTGTCGGCTGGGAAGGGTCAAAGCGCCCCGGAAACTCAAGGAAACAGGGGTACAGATATGTTGACGGGTATCTGTACGGGGTAATTGACGGGGTTCTTTACGGGTCACAGCACCCCCCTATTTCCCCAAAAATCACCTGCACCCTCAACCACATCAGCACCCAAGGACGGTGCCGTGAGAAAAAATCACGAGAAAAAGAACCCCCGTCATGAAGATTGAAATCCCCCTGTTCGATCAGGCAGAAGAGAACCCCACCGGGGAAGTTATCGACCTT
>NZ_SPQC01000106.1 GCF_004569295.1 Rothia nasimurium | reverse complement strand
ACCACATCAGCACCCAAGGACGGTGCCGTGAGAAAAAATCACGAGAAAAAGAACCCCCGTCATGAAGATTGAAATCCCCCTGTTCGATCAGGCAGAAGAGAACCCCACCGGGGAAGTTATCGACCTTACTTTCACTGAGCACGGATACCTAAGCGCCGAGACCGTCCGAAGCATTGTTCAAGGTACCGCTGAACGGGTAGTGCTGCAAGAAGTGAGCCTAGGGCTTTTAGAGCAGCCCTGGTTCTGGTCAGTAGCACTGGCAACAGGTGCGAAGGAGCTAGAACTGATGCTAGATGAGGGTGAGAGTCTGGGCTGGGTTGAGAGGTCTTTGAAGCGGGTTTCTTCAGTGGCGCAGGAGGTGCTGCCGGGGTGTTGGGGTCTGAAAACGGTAATACCCTGATTAAGCTTCCATAAATTGCACCTTCTGGTTTTAGTTCCAAGCGCCTTTGACTGTTCGCAAGCTGACACCAAGCTTTTCGGCAACTTCCCGTTGCTTGTAGCCCGATTCTTTGAGTGCCTGAATCTGCGCCCTACGCCCGATAGCCTGAGCACTCCGCACAGCCCTAGAAGCATTCGCGCCCTTCGCAAGATTGGCGCCCTGGGCTTTCTTCTGGGCTTCGGTCTTTCGGCTC
>NZ_SPQC01000105.1 GCF_004569295.1 Rothia nasimurium | reverse complement strand
GCGCCTAATCAAAGCTAGAAGACTAGCAACTGTAGACCCGGCAGTAATTCCTTCTTTACGTTCCTTGAAGCCGGTAGACGGCCTTGCAAGCTGTCTACGAACTAAGAGAACGCCCTAGCAAGCCCCGGGGGTCGTGTCCCGGGTGAAGCACACTGAGGAGTGACCGCGTATAGGGCGCGGGTATAGACCGAATACGCGAGCCTAGCTAGTCCTGTATTCCGTATACGGTGAACCGCCCTGGATTCTTGTAACCGCAAGAACAGGGGGGCGCTTGTCGTATCGGCTCCGTGTAAGCCGCGCCAGTTCACGGGGAAACCTTTGGAGGAGGGCAACGGCGCGAGACACGCCCGCGTAGCGGGTAGCCACCCCCGCCCACCAGCTGGCCAGACCTTTGAAAGGAGAACCCGCCCCTATGCAGCCCCCCGGAACTGAAGCGCAGATAGTCCCGCTCTTTGGCAGTCAGCCTCGTTTGCCCGGTCTACCTGCTGAGAGTCAATCACAAAGAAAGAAGAAGCCCAGTGCTACCAAAGATAAACCTGCCGAATACGTACCCACCGCTCTGGTTGCATCCCAAATTATCAGCCAACGAAAATGTCTCGTCTGCACCAAACCAACCGGCAAACCCCACACCCGCTACTGCCCAGAACACAC
>NZ_SPQC01000104.1 GCF_004569295.1 Rothia nasimurium | reverse complement strand
GGGCGGTGAAGGGGGCGGACGCCGGGTAGAGGGTTTCGAAGTTACGGCGGGCTGCGGCGTCGGCGGCGAGGATTGCGTTGGTGGAGGCGGCGTTGTGGATTCGCCCGGCCAGCACGGCGCGGACGGCCTCGTCGAGGGGTACCCAGCGTTGCACGATTTCTGATTCTTCGTGGACCCGCTCTTCGCGGTCTTCGGCGGGGATGGCGCTGAGGTCGCGGGCTAGGTAGATGCGGCAGGCCTCGCCCATGCCACCGGGTGAGTTGTAGAACTCCATGAGGGTATCCCACCGGGCGGCTTGGAGGTCGGTTTCTTCTGCCAGTTCACGGGCGGCAGCGTGCACGGGGTCTTCGCCGTCGATGTCGAGTAGACCTGCGGGGATTTCCCAGAGGTTGGCGCGGACGGGGTGGCGGTACTGGTTGATGAGTAGCACCTCGTTCTTCTCGTTGAGAGCAAGGACGGCTACCGCCCCGGGATGCAACAGAAAATCTCGTTCGAAGGGTTCGACGCCTTCTTCCAGTGCTATGCCCTCGCGGATAACGTCCCAGACGTAGCCCTCAAATTTGGTGGTGCGGCTGGTGACGTAGCGGGGGTTAGCGATGTCAGCGATTGTATCTTGGGTCGCGGCGAGCGCCGGCGCGTCGAGGCGGGGGGCGTCCCCCACCTCATACGAGAGATTCTGTTGCATACCTTAGAACAGTACTAGCCGTTCTTACGGGCCTCAAGTGCCGCCTTGATCAGCCCTGCAAAGAGGGGGTGGGGGC
>NZ_SPQC01000103.1 GCF_004569295.1 Rothia nasimurium | reverse complement strand
AACCCCTGGGAGCACCTGTTAGAGGGTGAGCCGGTGCAAGAGGCAAAGCCAGAAAGTGCGAATCTTCCTTTTGAAGATGAAGAGGATGACGCTATGAACATGCCTATCAAGTAGCATGAATTTCTTGCTATTGCTTGTTGACAGGAAAAAGACAAACAATATAAATTGTGATTTAAAACATAGGTATACATCACATTTTATGGAGGTTTCAATGACCACCCTAACCCCTACTCGACGAGCTGCTCTTACCATCAGCCTTGCAGGCCTCGCCACGTGCCTAGCCGCAGGAAGCACCACATCAAACGCTTCTGAACCTGGGATACCAGCAGGCTTCAAACGGGGAAAAGTTGTTGATTCTATAGACGGTCACGCAATCTATGAGATTATTGACAGCCAAGGAAATCCACAAGGGTTTGTTTTCTCCGCATCTGACACAAGAACGATTCGCGCAGCGTTCAAAGAGATTGATGCAGAGCTAAAGGCTTCCCCCGCCACACGCAGCACTTCACAGCAGTCCACAGCCCTATGTGCAGCTGCAATTGCTTGGTTTATCGCCCAAACAGTATTCCCAACAGCAAAATTGGCAGTTGCCGCATGGAAGCTAGCAAAAGTGGCTTACAAATTTGGCTCCCACACCGTAGCGAGAGTTTGGCGCGGAGCTAGGGATATGGCAGACCGCACAGCACAGCAAGAGATTATCGACATTGCCAAGGCACTATCGGGCGTAGGAGGACTACAAGCGTGCGGAATCGTTATTTAGGACAGCATCGAACCCAGCGAACTCTCTCTTACATAGC
>NZ_SPQC01000102.1 GCF_004569295.1 Rothia nasimurium | reverse complement strand
TTCTTTGAGTGCCTGAATCTGCGCCCTACGCCCGATAGCCTGAGCACTCCGCACAGCCCTAGAAGCATTCGCGCCCTTCGCGAGATTAGCGCCCTGGGCTTTCTTCTGGGCTTCGGTCTTTCGGCTCCCGCCCTTGCGTCCGATTTCCGCCATGAACTCGCGCAGCTGTTCAGGGGCAGGCTCACGCCCCTGCGCACCTGTTTTCGGGGTGTACTTCTCACGCATGAACTTCTCAACACTCCTAACGATTCCAGCAACCTCAGACAAGGGTAACGGCGGATTGCACAGCTCGTTCAGCTCATAGGCCTGGGCTTCAAAGTCCTCACCACGGTAGGCAGTGCGTCTAATGGTCTGAAAAATCGTCTCATTACGCTGACCGGCTTTCAGCTCGCCCCAGACCAGCTCAGGACGGCTAGAACGGGCTTCGGTGCCCTCTGGAGCCTCAGAGGCCCTCAGAAAGGCTCTGAGTGCCCCTGAGAGGGCTTTGAGGGCATAAGGCGGGCAATCAAGCCGGGTAAATAACCTCAGCGCCCTCATAGAGCGGGTTACGGCACTTTGAGGGGCTCAGAGCGTTCACAGCAGGGTCACCGGCACAGGCACGGCGTAGAAGCTCGGCGGTGTCCCTCGCGAACCGGATAGGGGCTTGGTGGGCTTTGCTGGTCAATGGGACTCCCTCAATGAGTCAGAAAGCTTGTACGCCCTGAGAGGTAAAAATTACGGCGTGGGGGTAAATTTCGCGGGGTAAATCAAAGACGAAACTGGAGGCAAAAATGTGGTCGATATCGATAATCAGGGTACGGCAAAAAGCGGGGCTGGGCTGGTAAAACTC
>NZ_SPQC01000101.1 GCF_004569295.1 Rothia nasimurium | reverse complement strand
CAAGAAATTCATGCTACTTGATAGGCATGTTCATAGCGTCATCCTCTTCATCTTCAAAAGGAAGATTCGCACTTTCTGGCTTTGCCTCTTGCACCGGCTCACCCTCTAACAGGTGCTCCCAGGGGTTTGCCGGTTTCTGCTTGACCTGCGGGGCCGGTGCCGGGGTGGCCGCTACTTGCTGCGGCTTCGGCTGCGCTGCTGGTGGTTGCGGTAGCCCAGTCTTACGGACTTTCACCTTTTCCACCATGCGCGGACTCTTCACAACGGCCACGACCTCACCAGGGGACAACTTGCGCAAAGTGTTAGGGTGAAGATTGAAAACTTCTACCTCTCGTACCGTTCCTTGCCCGCTTGCCCGTGTCTGGCTACCCAGTAAATCTTTATCTTCAAAGGTCTGGAAGGTCTCTTTCATAGCCTGTTTGGTGCCTAGCATGTCTGCTAGTTCATCAGCTTTCACATCTATTTGGTGAAAGAGCTTAACCATGGTGTTGGTCATCAGGCGGTCTTTAAAGCCTTTGCCGACCTCCTCTAGGGCTGAATAGGACTGGGTGGATAGTAGGGCAGCCCCGCCATATGACCTAGAGCGTTCTACAACATCGACTAGACCAGTACCCCCAAGAGCTGAGAACTCATCAACGATGATGAGGTTGAGTCGGTTTTGCTTCGGCTCCTCTTCGTCTTCCGGGGCAGTGGTTGTACCTTCTAGATGCCAGTCCTCTTCTGCTAAATCTGCTAGGGCTGCGGTGTAGTCACTGATATGTACTGGGTTTAGTTCCGACCCCGTACATTGGAAACAAACAAAAAAGAGCAAAGGAACTTCACCCATGCCCACCAAATACCCCCAAGAACTCAAAACAAGAGCCCTACGCCTACTGGCCGA
>NZ_SPQC01000100.1 GCF_004569295.1 Rothia nasimurium | reverse complement strand
ATGGCGGGGACGAAGCACTCATGCCAAAACCTAAAGGACGCCCCAAAGGCTCCACCAAACCAAAGACACTCACAGAGGAAGATAAGCTTCGCCGTGAGGTTGAAAAGCTGCGGGCTGAAAACGCCTACCTAAAAAAATTGCGAGACTTGAGGAACCAGGGGCGCTGGTAAAAGCTCAAACCGTCGTCATCCTCAAGTCTGAACATAAACTTGAAGACCTCCTAGAAGCAGCTTCCTTAGCTCGTTCAACCTATTTTTATCATCAAAGTCGGCTTACTCAGCAGGATAAACATGGTGCCCTAAAGCAAGCGATACACCAGATTTTTATTGGTTCGAAGCGGCGGTATGGCTATCGCAGAATTCTTCTGCAGCTACGTAGCCAAGGTTGGAAGGTTAACCACAAGCTCGTCTACAAGCTCATGGATCAGATGAACCTGAAATCCAAAGTCAGGCCACGTAAAAAATACAGCTCCTACCAGGGGCAGATCAGTTATATCGCTGAGAATCTCTTGAACCGTAACTTCACCCCCAATAAGCCCAATATCGCGTGGGTTAGTGATGTTACCGAGTTTCGGGTTTGCGGTACTAAGGTGTATCTCTCGCCGATCATGGACTTATACGACCGCACAATCTTGTCCTACGAATTATCGTTATCGCCGAACACTACGTTTACTGCGAAGTCTTTACGAGATGCGATGTCCTGGCATGGGCCAGCTGAAGGTCTGATTGTTCATACTGACCAGGGGTTCCAGTATCAGCATTCCAGTTGGAAGAAGCTGATTGAAGGAGCTGGTGGGGTGCAATCGATGTCGCGTAAGGGTAACTGCTACGATAACGCGGTGATGGAGAACTTCTTTGGGCACCTGAAGTCTGAGGTGTATCACGGTGAGAGCTTTGCCAGTGTTGAGGATTTCTGTCAGGCGGTTGATGACTATATCTATTGGTATAACAACGGTAGGCTTCAGGAGCGATTAAAGGGCCTGGCTCCGATGGGGTATCGGAGCCAGGCTTTGGCAGCCCTGACGGTCTAGGATTAAACCAG